>NZ_JBIRVJ010000012.1:0-251811 GCF_044386705.1 Streptomyces sp. NPDC020422
TGCGCACCCAGCAGGTCCTCGCCTACGAAACCGACGTCACCGCCACCGTCGACCCCTTCGCCGGCTCCTACGCCGTGGAGAAGCTGACCGACGACATCGAAGCCGCCGTCCTGGAACTGATGGCGAAGGTGGAGGAGATGGGCGGCGCGGTCGACGCCATCGAGCGCGGTTTCCAGAAGAACGAGATCGAGCAGTCCGCGTACCGGATCGCGCAGGAGACCGACTCCGGCGAGCGGGTCGTCGTCGGCGTCAACCGCTACACCATCGACACCGAGGAACCCTACGAACCGCTCCGCGTCGACCCCGCCATCGAGGCCCAGCAGGCCGAACGCCTCGCCCGCCTGCGCGCCGAACGCGACCAGCCGGCCGTCGACGCCGCCCTCACCGCACTCCGCAAGGCCGCCGAAGGCACCGACAACGTGCTCTACCCCATGAAGACCGCCCTCAAGGCCCGCGCCACCGTCGGCGAGGTCTGCGACGCCCTGCGCGCCGTCTGGGGCACGTACAGCCCCACCACCATCTGAGACACAGCGCACGCCAGAACACAGGGGGAATCCGATGGACACGCCCATCAGGGTCGTGATCGCCAAGCCCGGTCTCGACGGGCACGACCGAGGGGCGAAGGTCATCGCCCGCGCCCTGCGCGACGCGGGGGTCGAGGTCGTCTACACGGGGCTTCACCAGACCCCGCGCCAGATCGTCGACACCGCCCTCCAGGAGGACGCCGACGGCATCGGCCTGTCGGTGCTCTCGGGGGCCCACATGACGCTCTTCGCCGAGGTCCTGCGGCTCCTCGACGAGGCCGACGCGCGGGACATCACCGTCTTCGGCGGCGGCATCATCCCGGCGGCCGACGTTCCGGTCCTCCAGGAGATGGGGGTGGCGGCACTCTTCACCCCCGGTTCGCCCACCCGTGACATCGCCGACTGGGTGACCGGCAACATCCGCGCGCTGGAAGGGACACGATGAACACCGAGCTGGAGACGCCCGCTCGCCGGACCGCCCCGATACCCGGCGGCGCCCAGCACCCCGCAGACCTGGGCACGCTGCTCCTGAGGGCCGCCGAACGCTTCCCGGAGCACGGAGTGCGGTACGGGTCGGCGGAACGGCCGCTCGACTTCCGGCTCCAGACGTATCCCGAACTCCTCGGGGAGTCGCTGCGGTTCCTCGCCCGGCTGCGGCGGGCCGGGGCGGACCGGAACAGGACCGTCGCGCTGCTCCTGGAGCGGCCCGAGGACTTCCTGCCGGCGCTCTGGGCGTGTCTGCTCGGCGGGATCACGGTGTGTCCGCTGGTCCCGCTGCGCAACGACCCGCAGCGCTGGGCGGCCCAGCTCGACCACGTCGACAGGCTGCTCGACGGGCCGCTCCTGGTCACCGACGGGCGCACCCGCGAGGAGATGCCCGCCGTCCGGGACCTGACGGTGGTCACGCTGGAGGAGCTGGCGCGGGACGCCCGGGACACGGTCCGGGAGGGCCCGGAGGCGGACACGGACACCGGCGCGACCGCACTCGCCGCGCTCTCTCCCGTATCCCCTGAGGACGTCGCCCTCCTCGTCCTCACCTCCGGTTCCACCAGCGCCTCCAAGGCCGTCCGGCTCACCCACGCCAATCTGCTGGCCTCCATGGCCGCGAAGGCCGGTACGCAGTCGCTCACCTCGGACGACATCACGCTCAACTGGATCTCGTACGACCACGTCGCCGCGCTCCTCGAAGCCCACCTGCTGCCGCTCTCGGTCGGCGCCGTGCAGCTGCAGACGGCCCCGGAGTCGGTGCTCGCCGCCCCACTGCGCTTTCTGGAGCTGATCGACGCCCACCGGGTGACGATGACGTTCACGCCGAACTTCCTGCTCGGCCAGCTCAACAAGATCGTCGACCAGCTGCCCGACGGCACCTCCCTCGACCTGTCCTGCCTTCGGCACATCGTCTCCGGCGGCGAGGCCAATCCCGTCGCGACGGGCGTCGGCTTCCTCGACCGGCTCGCCCGGTACGGGCTGCGCCGCGGGGCCCTGTGGCCCGCCTTCGGGATGACCGAGACCTGCGCCGGCAGCATCTACAACCGGGAGTTCCCCGAGGCCGACCTCGACGCCGAGTTCGCGGCGGTCGGCCGGCCGGTCGACGGCCTGCGCATCCGGATCGCGGCCGAGGACACCGGCGCGCCCCTCGGCGCGGGAGAGACGGGCGAGGTCCAGCTGACCGGCCCGATGGTCACGAGCGGGTACTGGAACGACAAGGAGGCCACCGAGGCCGCCTTCACGGCGGACGGCTGGTTCCGCACCGGTGACCTCGGCCGTCTCGACGGGGACCGGCTGACCCTGGTGGGGCGCAGCAAGGACAGCGTCATCGTCAACGGCGTCAACTACTACAGCCACGACCTGGAGTCGGTCCTCGACGGCCTCGAAGGCATCGAGAAGTCCTTCGTCGCCGCGTTCCCGATCCGGCCGAAGGGCAGCGACACCGAGCAGCTGGCCGTGGCGTTCGCGGCCGCCCCCGAGGTGGCCCGCGACGAGCGGGCGCTGCACCGGCTGCTCATCGCCGTGCGCAACAGCGTCGTCCTGCACTGGGGCTTCCGCCCCGGGCTGCTGCTTCCGCTGCCCAAGGACGCCTTCCCGAAGACCAGTCTGGGGAAGATCCCGCGCGCCCTCATGCGCCGCCGGCTGGAGGCCGGCGACTACGCCGAGCACCTGGACTCGGTCCAGGCGCTGGTCACCCGGCAGCTCGGCGGGTACGTGGCACCCGAGGGCGCGCGCGAGGAGGCGCTCGCGGAGCTGTACGGAGAGCTCTTCGAGACGGATCCGGCGACGATCAGCGCCACGGCGAGCTTCTTCGACCTCGGCGGTACGTCCCTGGACATCCTGCGCCTCAAGAGCCTGATCGCCCGGCGCTTCCCGGGCACGGAGCCGCCGGTCCTGGCGATCCTCACCTCGCCGAGCGTGCGCGAGCTGGCCGCCCGCATCGAGGCGGACCTGAGCGACGCGCCCGCCGTCTACGACCCGATCGTCCCGCTGCAGACCAGCGGGGACGGCACGCCCCTGTTCTGTGTGCACCCGGGCGTCGGCGAGGTGCTCGTCTTCGTCAACCTCGCCAAGTACTTCGTGCACGAGCGGCCGTTCTACGCCCTGCGCGCCCGCGGCTTCAACCCGGGCGAGAAGCCGTTCGCGTCGTTCGACGAGATGGCCCGCACCTATGTGGACGCCATCCGGGCCAAGCAGCCGCACGGCCCGTACGCGATCGCCGGGTACTCCTTCGGCGCGGCGGTGGCCTTCGAGGTGGCCAAGCTGCTGGAGGCGGCCGGCGAGCGGGTCGACTTCCTGGGCAGCTTCAACCTCCCGCCGCACATCAAGTACCGCATGGACGAACTCGACTTCGTCGAGACGGCGGTCAACCTGGCCATGTTCCTTGACCTGGTGTCCGAGCAGCAGGCGAAGACCCTGCCCGCCGAACTCCGCCCGCTGGACCAGGAGGCGCAGCTGCGCCGGCTGATGGAGCTCGCTCCCCCGGACCGGCTCGCCGAACTCGACCTGGACCTGGAGCGGTTCACCGCGTGGGCGGAGCTCGCGGACAGCCTCACCGGCCTCGGCCGCAGCTACACGCCGTCCGGCGACGTCGCCCGGCTGAGCGTGTTCTACGCGGTGCCGCTGCGCGGCAGCAAGCGGGACTGGCTGGAGAACGAGCTGAAGCGGTGGAGCGACTTCACCCGCGAGGAGCCCCGCTATCTCGACGTACCCGGCGAGCACTACACGCTGATGGGTCCCCGGCACGTGAGCACCTTCCAGTCGATCCTGCGGGCCGAACTCGCCCGGTCGCTGTCCACCCCGCCCGACGCACGCTAGAGGGAGCCAGAGATGCCGACCGGCAAGAAGATCCTGATCACCGGCGCGACCGGGCTGGTCGCCCGTACGGCCGCGGAGACGCTCGCCCGGGACAACGAGGTGTGGTGCCTCGGCCGGTTCTCGGACCCGCAGGCCGAGGCCCGGCTCGTGGACCTGGGCATCCGGACCCGGCGCTGGGACATGGCGACGGACGGGCTGGACGGGCTCCCCGACGACTTCACCCACGTCCTGCACGCGGCCGTGGAGCGGGGCGAGGGGGACTTCGAGGAGGTGGTGACGGTCAACGCCGTCGGCACCGGGCGCCTGATGAGCCACTGCCGCGCCGCGGAATCCTTCCTGTTCCTCTCCACCAGCGCGGTCTACGCGCCGCGGGAGCTGGACCACCGCTTCACCGAGACCGACCCGCTGGCGGCGCACTCGGCCTTCCTGCCGACCTACCCGGTGGGCAAGCTGGCCACCGAGGGAGCCGTCCGCGCGCTCGCCGTGACCCTCGGCCTGCCGACCACCATCGCCCGGCTCAACGTCGCCTACGGGCCGCACGGGCACGGCGGGGCGCCGGTCATCTACTACCGGACGATGCTCGCCGGGCAGCCCGTCGCGGTCCCGCACCGCGGGCAGCACTACTGCTCCCCCATCCACACCGACGACATCGCCCGGCAGGTGCCGGGCCTGTGGGCGGCGGCCACCGTGCCGGCGACCGTCGTCAACTGGGGCGGGGACGAGGTCGTCGGCGTGAACGACCTCCTGGCCTACATCTCGGAACTCACCGGAGTGCCCGCCGACCTCGTCCCGAGCGACGTCACCCGGCCCCTCGTCGCGTACGACGACACCCGCCGCAGAGGCTTGGTCGGCGACTGCGCCTGGTCCTGGCGCGACGGGGTCCGCCAGGCCCTGGAAGCGCACTTCCCCGGCTGTGTCGCCGCAACCACCCGATAGAAAGGCCCTCCTCATGACCGCCTCCACCGTGACCTACTCCCCCGCGGCCACCGGCCCCCTCGTCGCCGCCGAGGCCGCCGATTCCTCCGAACCGCAGGTGCTCGGCCTCCTGGAACGCGCGCTGAGCTCCAGCTGCGCCGCCTCGCTGCGCGCCGCCGTGAAGCTCGGCCTCGCCGACGCCGTCGGCGACGGCCCGGTGACGGCCGAGGCCCTGGCGCGGACCGTCGGGGCCGACCCGGACGCGCTGCGCCGCCTGCTGCGCTCGCTCACCTGCCACCAGGTGTTCGCCGAGGACCCCGAGGGCCGTTTCGTCCCCACGGAGATCTCCCGGCTGCTGCGCACCGGCACCGAGGACAGCCTCGACCAGCTGGTGCTGTGGATGACCGAGCCGTGGACCTGGGAGCTGTGGGGCCGGCTCGACGAGTCGGTGCGCACCGGCAAGGACGTCTTCGTCGACCTGCACGGGCAGGAGTTCTTCGACCAGGTGCACTCCGCGTGGCCGGAGTCCGCGGCGGTCTTCGACCGGGCGATGACCCAGGCGAGCGTGCAGTCCGCCAGGGCGGTCGCCGCGGCCGTCCCGCTGTCCGGCGCGCGCACCGTCGCCGACATCGGCGGCGGCCAGGGCTGCCTGCTGGCCGCCCTGCTCGAACACCACCCCGGGCTGCGGGGAACCCTCTTCGACCGGCCGGACGTGCTGGCCGGCGCGGACGCCCGGCTGCGCGAGGGCGGCGCGCTCGCCGACCGGGCGCGCCTGGTCGCGGGCGACTGCCGCGAGGCGGTGCCGGCGGACATCGACGCCTATGTGTTCAAGAACGTGCTGGGGATGAACGACGAGGACGCGGTCGTCGTGCTCGGCAACGTCGTCCGGACGGCCCGCCCGGGCACCCGGGTGATCATCGTGGAGAACCTCGTCGACGACGGCCCCGGCCAGATGTTCAGCACCGGGATGGACCTGCGGATGCTGCTCACCGTGGGCGGCCGGAAGCACACCCGGCAGAGCCTGCTCGGGCTGGTCGAGCGGGCGGGCCTGACCGTCCGGGACGTCCGTCCGGTCAACACCTACCAGCACCTGATCGAGGCGACGGTATGACGGAGCACGACGCGGCGGACCGCACCGCGGACGTCCTCGTGGTGGGGGCGGGACCGACCGGCCTGCTGCTGGCCGGCGACCTCGCCACCGCCGGGGTGCGGGTCACCGTGCTCGAACGGCGCGAACGCGCCGCCGACACCGCGATGACCCGCTCCTTCGCGGTGCACGCCCGCACCCTGGAGGCGCTCGACGCCCGGGGTCTCGCCGACGAGCTCGTCGCCCTCGGCCGCAAGGCGCCGGTGATCGGCGTCTTCGGCCGGATCGAGCTCCGTCTGCACCGGCTGCGCAGCCGCTTCCCCTTCGCCCTGATCACCCCGCAGTACCACGTCGAACGCCTCCTGGAACGGCGGGCGCTGGCCGCCGGCGCCCGGATCGTGCGGGGCGCGGAGGTGGTGCGGCTGCGCCAGTCCGACGAGGCCGTCGAAGCGGAGACGGCCGACGGCGGGAGCTGGACCGCGGCGTACGCGGTCGGGTGCGACGGCGTACGCAGCCCGGTGCGGCGGATGGTCGGCATCGGCTTCCCCGGCAAGTCGGTCGTCCGCTCGGTGATGCTGGCCGACATCCGCCTCACCGAGATCCCCGTCGACGCCGTGACCACCAACTCCAACGCGCACGGCTTCGCCTCCCTGGTGCCCTTCGGCGACGGCTGGTACCGGGCGATCGGCTGGGTGGCGGGAGACGAACGCCCCGACGACGCCCCGGTCTCCGCGGACGAGCTCGCCGCGCTGCTGCGCCGGGTCCTCGGCTCCGACTACGGCATGCACGACCCGCGCTGGATCTCGCGCTTCCACAGCGACGAACGTCAGGCGGTGCGCTACCGCGAGGGCCGGGTGCTCCTGGCGGGCGACGCCGCCCATGTGCACTCGCCCGCCGGCGGCATGGGCATGAACACGGGCCTCCAGGACGCCGCCAACCTGGGCTGGAAGCTGGCCGCCGTGGTCCAGGGCCGCGCCGGCGGCCCCCTGCTCGACTCCTACGAGAAGGAGCGCCACCCGGTCGGCCGCCAGGCCCTCCGCGTCTCCGGAACGATCACCCGGGGCGTCCTGCGCTCGCCCCGCAGCCCCCTGGTCCGCGGCCTGCGCGAGGTGGCCCTCCCCGTCGCGAACCGGCTGAACCGCCTCACGTCAACGGGCGAGCGCCTGCTCTCCGGCGTCGGCATCGCCTACCCGGCCCCCCGGGGCAGCCACGTCCTCACCGGCCGCCGCGCCCCCGACCTCCGCCTCTCCGGCGGCCGCCGCCTCTACGAAGTCCTCCGCGAGGGCCGCTTCGTCCTGGTCACCCACGGCCACCCGGTCCCGGAAACCCCCTGGCTGACCCTGACCGCCCCCGCCGGCAACCTCCGCGGCCCCCTCCTGATCCGCCCCGACGGCCACATCGCCTGGGCCTCGGACACCCCGAACCCGGAGAGCCTGCACGAGGCCCTGAGCCAGTGGCCGCTGACGTCGGGCTGAGGACGGACGGGGCTCTACTTGACCGGCTCCAGGATGGCGACGCACTCCACGTGGTGCGTCATCGGATCCACGTCAACAGAAGATCTGCCGAGGAAAATCTGGAGGTCGGCAAACGTGCGCGAAACGAATCGGACTCAAGATCGATGTGCATGGCGTGCGCTATGGGCGCTACGTGCGCATCTTTGACGCGCACCATGCCTCCAAAAGGGACTCACCGCCGCCCGCGACGCTGACTCCCGGGGAATCCGGGAGCATTCGGGTACCCGAGCATCTCTACCGCTCGTTCGGCGACGGCCTCCGGAGCCGTGTGCGGGGGTTCGAATCCTGCCGGGGGCGCTTCGCGAAGAGTATCGAAAGGCCCCGTGATCGACGGAAACGCTGAAAGCGGGGGTTGTTGTCTGCCATTTGGTCTGGGGCCATTCACAGTGAACGGCCCCAGCCTTCACCAGTAGCGCTCGAGCACTCCCCGACGCTGGAGCTCCTGCACGTGCTCCGCCGCTCGCGCAGGTGCGGAGCCGCCCGTGATGAGCACGCCTGCTTCGATGTTGCGGTCGACTCCCGAGAGGGTGAAGTTCGCGCTCGTCGTCAGGAGCCTGCGTCGGTCGGCCACTGCCAGTTTCGCGTGGGTCTTGGCCCCCTTCTCGGTCCTGCGGCCTGGGGGCCAGTGCCAGAGGCGGATCCCGGTCACATCGGCGAAGGCCGTTGCGGGGTCCACTCCTGTGAGGGCGTTGCCCGCGCCTTGCAGGGTCTCAACGACGATGTCGACGACGACTCCCCGGGCGATCGCGGCCCGAAGGGCCTCTTCCAGCGGTGCGTAGCGTCGTGCCGAGTAGGTCATCAGGGTCAGCTCGGCCCTCGCCTCCGTGACGAGTTGGAGCAGCACTCGAGCGGTCGATCTCACGGGGACGCGATGGGTCGACGGTCCGCTCCATACGAGGGCGACGTCCTGTTCCAGCGCCCTGAGTTCATATCCAGCAGCAAGACCGTGCAGGTATGCCGCTGCCTCCTGCGGTGACGCCCCATCGGTCACCGCGGCGTCCAGGACCGTGACCGCTGCCTCCATGTAGCCCGTCGAGGCACGGGCCGTCAGCAGCTCTGCCCGAGGGCGGCCCGACGCCATGGCGTCGGCCAGCGTCCTGAGCGCTTCGGCACCTATCGCGGCCAGTGCTTGCGAGGCTGCCGGGTGCAAGGTCGCCGGCTTCATTTGAGGCCCTGGAGAAGAACGAGTTCCGGGTCGTCGATGGGGACGACGAATCGACGGTCCAGGAAGCGGTTGCCTCGTTCACATGTCGTTTCGGAGACGAAGAGGCAGACATGGCAGGCCGCGCCGTGCAGGAAGTCCTCGTGCGGGGGGCGGGGCAGCCGGTCGGCACAGAGCGGGTCGGAGGAACAGCGCTGGGCGTCCCTGAGCGCACGCTGGACGATGCGTACGAACTTCTCCGGTTCGGCGAGCGACACCAGGCCGCCCAGCGTTCCCTCCGCGTCCGGGACGGCCGTGTAGATGAGGATGCCGGTACGCCGGTCGTCCTCGTGGCCGGCGTAGATCCGTTCGGACAGACTCGCAGAGGAGTAGCCGCATTCCAGGGAGATCGCACGGATCAGCAGATGCGACAAGGTGTGCAGGGCGATGTAGCGGGCCCCGGGCCAACCGCGCAGGGGGTCGTCGGCGTCCTGCACCCGACCCGAGTACCGGTTGCGGCGGAACTCGATGTAGGCATCGCGATGCGCCGCGAGAGCGGCGGATCCCGCGACGCGCTGCTCCCAGTCGGCGACCAGGGAGTCCTCGACGCGCAGGAAGATCCCCTCGCCACGCACCTCGCTCGCCGGCACCCATGAGGGGACTCGGGCACGGGACAGCGGGGCACGGGCCACGAGGGTCGGATCCTCGGGGTCCGGCGCGTCGAGCCGAGTGAATCCAATGAGCGCGCGCACCTCTCGCAGCCGCTCCGCCTGGACCACGTGGGAGAACACTCCGCTCAGGGCGGGAGGGACAGGGACGTCATGGAGCGCGAAGTCCTCGGTCGGTTCAGGCACCTGCGGGCTGGTGAAGATCTCCCACTCGGGAGTCAGGAGGTCGGGATACGCCGGAGGTTGCACGGCCGGTGTGGCCTGAGCGCCCGAGCGCTGTGCCTCAATCGCCTCCCAGACCTCGGACTGGCTCCACTGGTGCAGATGGCGGAACTGCTGGAGCCCCCAGAAGGCATTGAGGATCTCGGGGGAGGTCGCTGCCTGGAGGTCCCCCCACAGCTGCTCGACCTTGCCCTGGAGGGCGCTGCCGCTCGTCGGGGGAACGGCGAGCACACTGAGCGTCTGCGCGAACCACTGGTTGGAGGCACCGATGACCAGCGGCTTGGGAGACTGACGGCATCCCTGGGGGGCGAACGTCGCCAGGTGGGGGTGTCTGCCACGGCAGCGCGGCAGAGTGGACTCGCCGCGCTGCCCCATGGCGTCGCGGATGTTGCGGTCCTTGCCGCAGTTCACACAGCGCACCTTGACGTTGGCGGCCTGGTTGCCGCCGTGGTCGAGCATCTCCAGGCGTGGATGACTCGCCTTGTCGCACTCGCCTCCCCGGTGCACGAACCAGGTGTAGGGAAAGTCGTCCAGGTGTCCGTCGGGGCAGGTCAGGACGAAGCGAGCGGCGACCGCGAGCGGACGCTTGCCCTTGCGCTTGGCCGTGCAGTTCTCGTGGAAGAAGCGGGCGTGGTCGGGACGTCGCGGCTTGGCGTTCTCGAACTTGAAGATCTTCGAGTCCAGTCCGCCGAGCGCGTTGCAGGCGGTGCAGCGAAGCCACTGCGGGAACGGGAGAACGGGCACTCCCACTCGGGCGGCGGGACCGCTGGGGTCGGAGTCGGTCCCGTCTGTCCAGGGGGCCGGCCGCAGCTGGGTGACCTGCGATCCGTTCTGATCTCCGAGGAGTCCGTTGACCGCCCGCAGCAGCCGAGGCTCCTTGAGGTCCGTGCAGTCGAAGGAGTCGTAGTTCCACTCGTCGATCCCCCGGACGAGTACGGCGAAGTTGGGCAGGTCGACGAGCGCGCCGACACCGCCGGTGTACATCAGGTGGCTGGGGCGCACCGAGCCGACGCGTCGGCGGTACTGGGGCTGGTCCGTCATGCCTGGGCCTTCTTCCCGTGCTGCCCGGCGGCTCCGGATCGGGTGTCCAGGACCGCGCCGGTCTCGTCTCCTTCGGGCGATTCCTCGTACCCGGTGCCGTCCGGTCCGCCCGAGCCGGGTTGGCTCCAGTCCGGGGCTCCGCCGACCACGTCGAACAGACCGCTGCCCGGCAGCAGCAGATTGATCTCGTTCTCCGTCTCACGCATCGACTGGGCGACTGTGAGTTCGTCCCAGCCGGCGCCCGTCGCCCGGTTGAGCAGTCCGCTGAGCTGCTGCCCCTGCCACTTGGCCTCTTCGTAGCCGAGACGGGCGCTGCCTTGCTTCTTGCGTGCCCAGGCGTCCTTGAGTACCTCGATGCGTTCGGCCAGGTAGCCCCGGGCCCGCGGGCCGCCCACGACGTCTGCCCGGGCCAGGAAGCGCTCGGTGACGCTCTGCGCGATCGCACCGTCCAGGTCGACGTCGTACGCGTCCTGGTTACGGGAATGGGGGGCGGTCGCGTTGCGCACGGCGGCGATCCAGGCGGCCGCGGTCGTGCGGTCCAGGGAGCGGCGCGCGAACGGGGTGACGGAGAGGGCCTCGACCTGACGGTAGAAGGTGGCGTGGTAGTGGCCGAAGTTCTCGAAGTGCGCCAGGTCCCGTGGCCGGGTCCAGTTGTAGAGCGTGACGACGAGCCCGGGGCGCTTGGCGTCACGGCCCACACGCGAGGACGCCTGGATGTACTCGGCGGTGTTCTTGGGCTGGCCCACCACCAGCATCAGGCCGAAGCGGGACACGTCCACACCGACCTGGAGCATGGAGGTGGCGAGCACCGCGTCCACGGCCCCGGCCCCCTCATTGCGGAGGCCCAGCTTCGAGACGTCCAGACGCTGCTTGTGCTGTGCCGCCGCCTTCAGTTCCTCGACGACCGCCTGGCGGCGGATCGTCGTGTCCATCTCTTCATCGAAGCCGATGTCCAGCCGGGCCAGCACCTCCGTGATGTCGCCCGAGGAGATGCGGGAGGTGAGCTCCTGGACGGAGAGCATCTCGGTCCGGCGGAGCAGGCGGTTCGAAAGGCCCTTGCGGGTGCCGTGGACGCGCACGCGCGTGGAGATGTCGTCGTCCAGGAAGCGCCGCATACCGGCCAGTTCACGGGTGGCGTTGAAGTAGCCGACGAGCGTCATGTACGGGTCGGTAACGGCGCCGTGCTTGTCGAACAGGGTCTGACCTGCCAGCAGGAGGATCTCCGCCACCCTGATCTCGGCCTGCTTCATCCTGACACCGTGGGCGCAGATGCCGAGGTAGCGACGGCCGGGAGCCTTCTCCGAGAGCTCGACCTGCTGTGAGAAGAACGTGTCACCGATGTCGATGACCTGGGGCGGGAAGATCGCCGACTTCCGTGCGAAGACGCCGGTGATCTGCTCCGCCGCGCGTTTGGTGGTCGCCGTGGAGGCGACGATCTTGGGTCCGACGAGCCGGAGGCCGCCGTCCGGGGAGGGCGCGCGCCAGGTGCACAGCTCGTCGACCGCCGCCTCGAAGAGCCCGACCGTCGTGCCCAGCGCACCCGAGATCAGGTGGAGTTCGTCCTGGATGATCAGGTCCGGCGGGCGCAGTCGGGTCACCTCCGTGCTCTTGACGGCCTCCAGCTTGCCCTTGGCGTGGTGCCTTTCGCCGCACTGCGTGCGGGCGTCGAGATCGGCGTGCCGGTAGCCGTGGCGCGGGCAGAGGTCGGTGACCCGTCCGAAGAGCATGCCCGCCGCTCCGCGCCACGGCAGCTGCGCGAGCTTGTCCACGGTGGCGATCAGCAGGCTGGGCGCCAGCCGGTAGATCTCCTCGTCCACGGTGAGGATGGGCAGACCCTCGCGGGGCGAGCGGCGCTTCGAGAAGGGGCAGGCGCCCTTGCCCTCGCCGTTGGCACAGTAGAGGAGGACCCGGCGCAGGTCGTCGTCGGGATGCAGGTCGTCCTGGGCGCTCAGGGCCGTGCCGCACCACGGGCAGGCGAGGGTCTGGAGCACCTTGGCGCCCCGCCCGCTGCCCGCCTGCTTCGCCTCGGCGATCTGCTGCGCTGCTTCCTCGTAGCGGTTCGGTGAGACCGCTCCACCGACCCACAGCCCGATACGGAAGGGGGTGGCGCCCCATCGGTAGTCGCCCCCGTCGTACGCCTCACGACGCACCACCTCGGCGGCGCAGACCAGCGCGGCGGCACGCTGGAACTGCTGGGCGGTGAGCAGGCGCAGGGTGTACCGCATCAGGACGGCCACGCCCGCGTCGCCGCTGCGGGCCTCCTCACCTGTGCCGATGGTGCCCTGGAGTCTGCGGATGGCGAAGGTGAAGGCGGCGAGTCCCAGGTACGCCTCGGTCTTGCCACCGCCGGTCGGGAAGAACAGGAGGTCGACCAGGGCCTCGGGAGAGGCTTCCCGCTCCGCCGAGGTGGGATTGGCGAGCGCCCTCAGGTTGAGCAGGAAGAACGCCAGCTGGAACGGACGCCAGGATGCGGCTTCCGGCCCCTGCTCCGCGACCCGCTCGCGCGCCGTCTCGAAGCCGAGGCCCTCCCGCTCGCGGAGGGCGGCGATGGCCGTGTGGCGCCGCTGGAGCGCCATGGCCCGGTTGGCGAAGCGGAATGCCTCCAGGACGTCCGGACGGTCGGGGTGCGACAGCAGGTCCACGCCGAGCGCGATGCGGACGGACGAGTCCCGGGCCTGCCGCACGGCGTCCAGAGCGCTGTCCCGAAGGGCTCCCGGCAGCAGCACGGCCTCGGACTCACGCTCGTCGAGCCACGCGCTGTACCCGTCCGCGAGCGGGGCGAGAGCCTCCCGCAGTGCCGCGGGTGGCAGCTGGGCGAGCTCGTCCATGGAGAGTTCGAGACCGTCCAGATGTGTCGTCTGCCCTCCGGACGGGGCGATCGTGGCCGGTACGTCGTGCGTAGGAAGCCAGGTCGTGGTGAGCGCGCGTGCCCGGCGGCTGCCGTCCTCGCGTACGACGTCCACGGCGACGTTGCGGCCCGCCGCGTGCTTCAGGCGGTCGCGGTAGAGGAGCGTGAGGTGCTGCTCCTCGGGGTCGTCGAGCCCCCAGGCGTCCTCGCCCTGCGACGCTTCGTCGAGAGGGTCGGAGATCGGCAGGAAGACGGCAGAGCTCCCGTCCAGAGCCGTGATGTGCAGCTCCGTCTGGAACAGCCAGGCCGTGTCCTTGGCCGCCGATGGCTCTTCCTGGGCGTTGACCAGGGCGAGCTCCACGACGCGGGTGGGGCCGGCGGACCCTGGGCGGTGCCGGACCTCGGCGAGCAGACGGACTCCGGGTGCCTCCGGGTCCTCGGAGGTCAGCGGCAGCACCTGTCGGGCCGGACCGTCGAGCCGAACCTCACGGGTCTCCTCGACCTGCTCCCGCGTCCACGTCGACCGCGTGGCACCCTCCTCGTTCAGCACCTGGGAACGGTGATAGCGGCCCCAGCGGGCTCTGACGGAGATCGCGTCCACCCCCTCGTCCGCCGGTACGGCGCACATGAGGCCCATCGAGGAAGCCCACATGCGCCCGGCGTTCTGTGTGGTGAGCCGTTCGGGAAGTCCCTGGTCGGTGCCGTCCCCCTCGCCGTCGGAGTCGTCCAGGGTCTGGGTGTCGGCGGCCGCGAGCGAGGTGGTCAGCGCCCGCTTGGGTCCGATGAGCCCCACCAGGTAGCGGTCCCGGGGGCCGGCGGCCCGGTGGTCGAACTCCTCGCCGGAGCCACCCCAAGGCCCCAGCAGGTCACGGCTGATGAGCTCCCCCAGCTCCTCCCTGACCTGGTAGGACGTCGCGGGGCTGAACGACTGCGACACCTCACGGACCCGCTGGAGGAGGTCCTGCTCCAGCGATCCGGGCGACACGTCGGCGTTCTTGGTCGGCGGCATCCGCGGCGTCCTCTTCTCGTCCCTCGTACGTGGCCCCGTGCGGGCCGTTCGGTCGTGCGGCTGCGCCGCCGGGACCGTGACGACCCACCACGGTCCCGATGCTAACGGCCTGCTCCGACAGTCAGTCAGTTCACCAGAACGGTCCCGGTCAGCGCCTGCTCGAGGAGCCCGACGATGTCCCGGTCTCCTCGGTCACCGAGGTGCTGGAGAAGAGCGGTCGCTTCCTGTCCCGGACCCATGCCGGTCCGGAGCCCGATGACGTCGATCGCCTCGGCCGTGGTCACGGCGGCGGTCCAGCCGGTGAGCCGGGCCGCTCTGGCCTCCGGGCGGGCTTCCGGCTGCGCGGCCGGCAGCCGCAGCGCCGTCAGCTCCCCATCGGTCGCGTTGAGGAAGACCTGGTCGCCGACGGTCGCCCCGATGTGCTCCATCAGCGGGCGGATCGATCCGAGTACGGGCTGCGTCCGCCACTGGAGGACGCTCTCGCCGGCCTCGTGTCGCAGCGGGATCGGCTCGCAGGCGGGCGCGGCACCGAGGTGTGCCGCCCAGCCGGACGGGACGGGGGCGCCGGAACCGCGCAGGTGGTCCCCGGTGACCTCGAAGCGGTACCACCAACGGCCGTCGGTGCCGACGAAGCACCGCCTGGTCCTGGCCACGTCCTTGCGCGGGTTGTAAGGAGCGGCTTCGTCCTCCGTCGGCTGCTCTGCGGCAAGCCCCACCCAGCCGCGTCGGGTGCGGGTGAACTCGGGCGCGCCGAGGTTCGTGCGTACGGAGGCCGGGACGACGTCGAAACGGCCGCAGATCGTGTCGACGAGGGCGTTGACCTCGATCTCCCCGCCGGCCCGCCGGATCTCCCGGGTGATCATCTCCCTGATGCCCAGGTACTCTTCTCCGCCCCACTGACGCAGCCCGTACAGGTTCCGGTCGAGCCGGACGAAGCGCTCGTCGGTCCAGATCTGGTTGCGCATGCTGTTGATGGTGGTGCCGTCGGCGAGCCGGTCGTGGATGTCCTCCATGGACATCGGCTCTCCGTGCAAGGAGAGCACGGCCACCGCGCGGTCGTTGACGGATCGGCCCCAGTACAGCATGTGTCCGTCCATGGTCCTGAACCGGCCGATCTCGGCCGCCCAGTCCGCGAGGACCTCGGCCCGGACCCCATGGCGCTCACCGACGGCCACGGCTTCATCCCACGCGAGCGGGGTCTCGCCGCAGGCGGCGAGCAGGTTGTCCGCCATGGCCGTCCTCAGCGCGGCGGCATCCCCCTGGACGATCCACTCGCCGTCGACGGCACGGTCGGGCAGGAGGCGGGCGACGACGTCTCCGAGCGGCAGGCCGAGCGCATCCACGGGCCGGAGGTGGTCGGGGTGCATCGTACGGACCTCTGCGGGGCGTCCCACCGCGCCGAGACGTCCCGCGACGGCGGCCAGGTGCGCGGCGAAGGAACGGCCTTGCTCGTCGTACGCGAGCCACTGCGCGATCGAGTCCAGAATGGACCGCTCCAGCTGGCGGACGCGCTCCCGGCTGACCTCGAAGCGGTCGCCGAGCGCCGCGAAGGTCTCCGGCTGCTCGGCGAAGATCCGCCGCGCGGCGATCGTGCGCTCCCTCTCGTCCCAGGTGGAGGCGTAAGCGGCGAAGGCCGCGAGCGGGGTGTCCGCCAGGTTCAGGTGGGTGGCGGGGGGCTCGCTGCCGGGCTGAGCCTCTGCATCCGCCGGCTCGGAAGCCGTCGGCTCCGAATCCTCCTCCACCACGTCTTCCGCCGCCGGTTCACCGGCCTCGACGGCCAGTGGTGCGACGACTTCCTCGTGGGCGCGCTGCACGGGCAGGGCGACGGGCTCCGGCACAGCGGCCGAGGCGGAGCGACGCTCGGCACCGTCCTGTGCCCCACGCTCCTCCGGAGCCTCGGCGGGATCCTGTTCCAGCTCCCGGAGCACCGCGAGGGCCGCGCGCACCTCGGCCGGCGCGTCGGCGGGCAGCCACTCGGAGATCACGGCCACCGCGGCCCGGACGCCGAGGGTGGCGCGGGGCACGCCGCGCCCGTGGAGCCGATCGAGCAGCACGCGCACCAGAGCGGCGAGCGCCTCCTCGCCGGCCTCTTCCGCGCTCGTGTGCGGCAGGACCACTTCAGCATCCAGGAACCGCGATGCAGGGAGGAGTTCGCCGGTCCGGATCTGCGGCCACAGGGCCCGAAGCGCCTGGGCCACCACGGAGGCCAGCGCCTGGGATCCGATCGTCCGCTCGGCCGTCGTGAGCGGGGTCGCGTACCACCAGCCGAGCGGGAGCCGCTCGTCGTCGAGCCGCTCCGCGAGCGCGTGCGGGTCGGCGTAACGAATGGCGGGAACGAGGTCGGCGAGGCAGGTGGACGCGTGGGGCACGGGCGAGGTCATGATCGGGCGACACTCCTGGGGAGGGGACGACGGCCACGGCTGACGTGTTGTCCACGACCTTAGGAGCCCCCACTGACAAGCCCCCATGATCACGGCACATCGCCGCTCTGACCAGGGGTGGAGCGGATTTCCGTCAGGTGTGCGCGGCCAGTCCCCCGTCGAGCGTCCACACCGTGGCATCCACACCGGAGGTGCGGGCGAGGTAACGGTCGCGCTCGATGAGGATGTTGACGTCTCCGCAGCCGACCCTGTTGACGGCATGGTCGACGAGGCTCATTCCCGAGCTGCCGCCCGCGATCAGCGCTTCGAGGTGGGCCGCGTTCCACTCGACCTCGTTCAGTGCCCACGGCGCCTCACCCGCCACGACCAAGCGCAGCACGGCGACGAACTTCTCCGCGCAGGTGCGGCGCTGAAACCCGTCGGCCAGCTGCGCGATGTGGTTGCCGGTCTCGATGACGGCGGTCACCGGGAGCAGGAGGTCGCAGTCGTGCGACGCCAGCTTTCCCTGCAGTTCTTCCCTGACCTTCTCCAGGTCCTGGCATTTGCCCGGCACCTCGAGGAGGTTGCACAGGATCGACGTGTCGACGAATTCCACTCTGCGGGCCATGCCTCACCCGATCCCGAAGAGCCGGTTGAACTCGCTGTAGTCGCGCTCGGCCCGACCGGCCAGGTCGAGCCGCCCCTGGGTGACGACGTCCCCCAGTGACCCGGCCGCCATCGCCTTGGGGTAGCCGTCGAGCTCGGTGAGCCGGGTGAGTCTGCTGGTGCCCGTCTTCCGGTCACGGGAGCACACCACGACCCCTTCGTGGTCGGTGCTCTCGAGGGCGGAGAGGAGTGCCGGACTGTGGGTGGTGACGAGGACCTGGGTGCCGTTCGCCGCGCTGGCGTCCCGTACGAGCCTGAGCACTTGGGAGGCCTGGGTGGGGTGCAGTCCGTTCTCCAGCTCCTCGACCACCATCATCAGGAACGTCCCCTCCTTGAAGCTGGAGGAGGGCGAGGACCCCAGGTCGAGCCCGTCGCCGCCAGTGAGCAGCGCCGTGGTGATGGCGAGGAAGCGGAGCATGCCGTCGCTCATCTCACGGGCGGGGGTCAGCCCGAGCATGCCTTCGTCGAGTGCGAGCATCACGTCACCGAGTTCGGACTTGGTGACGGACAGTCGTTCGATGTCGTGGTCGGCCAGGTCCCTGAGCTGGTGCACCAGGGACTCGAACAGCTCGGGCTGGGTCCGCTGGATCCCGCCGACGGCGGCCGAGAGGTTCTCGGCGGTACGGCGGAGGCGGCTGTCCCGGGCCTGGACGTACTGGCGCATGAGGTGCGGGACCGGGTCGAGGTGGAAGACTCCGACGAGCGCGGCCAGCATGGCCTCGGCGCACCAGATGGTCTCCCACTCCCCCTCACTCTCGCCGGCGACGCGGCCGGGGAGCTGGGAGGTCAGCAGACGGGAACCGCGGAAGGGACCGCTGGGGTTCTTGCCGGGCTTGCCGTTGTGCCAGGACGCCTGGATGTCGCCGGAGTACGGGCTCGGCTCGCCGCTGACGAGGATCTTCCGGGGCCCCTTGGCCGTGCGCCTGGTCAGGCGCTCGTCGATGATCCGCACCTCGGGCTCCACCTGGACCGTCACGTCCAGGTCCAGAGGCCCGTCCTCGGTCCGTACCGTGCAGCCGAGGGAGAACCGGTCGGACCCGTGCGGCACGCATCCGGCGAGGCCGCCGCGCACCGGTCCGGAGGAGCTGCGCCGACTCTCCAGGGCCTCGATGACGTCCTCGCCGCGGGCGAGCCTCGACAGCACTTCGAGGCCGTCGAGCGCGTTCGACTTGCCGCTGCTGTTGCGCCCGATGAGGACGGTCAGCGGCGCGAGCGGGAACCTCTCGTCCCGGAAGCTCTTGAACGCGGTGAGGCGAACCTCTTCGATGGCCAGGGCAGTCACACCGGCCAAGTTACCGCAGCGCACCGCCGTCGGACCCGGTTGTCGTCGCCGTGCGTTAGAACTGTCGTCGCACGTTCCATTGTTCGCACCCGCGACGCGGGGTACGGGAGGGGCGAAGTGACGAGCGGACTGGCACCACATCTCAAGTTCATCGCCGAAGGAATGATCAAGGGCGCGATGGGCCTGACCGACACCATGCGGGGGGCTCGGGACACCGCCATCGCCCTGTACCACGAGCTGGACCGGCAGCGCGGGATGGCAGGGGACGACGACGCCGGGCGGGCGTTCGCGAAGGTGTATCGATCGGCGGCCGCCGCCACGCTGGACAAGATCGGCTCCAGCTCGTACGTGCTCGGCGAGGCCAGCCGCGGGCTCATGCGCAACGCTCGCGAATTCATGGCCCAGGAGAGCGCGGTCGTGGCCGCCCTCCTCGGCAGGCAGGCCGATCTGACCGCCGGCATGGGCGACCCCGGGGACGGCTGCCCCGAGAACTACCTCGGCCTGGGCAGGGAACTGCCGGAAACGGTCGGGGAGACCGCGTGGTACGAGCAGTACGTGCCCGGCGGCGGCAGCGACCGCTACCGCGGATCACCCGAGAAGCTGCGCGAGGTGGCGGGGTCCTGGCGCCGTGGGGGCAGGCTGATGCTGCGATTCCTGGAGGACGCCCGGGCATCGGCCCTGACGGCCGACAAGGCGCACTCGGGTGAAGCCGTCGACGCGTTCCGGGCGTACTTCAAGATGTCCGTCGGACTGACCTGCCCGCCCGGTCAGGTCCAGGAGGACGAGCCGCTCGTCGCCAACCTCGTGGCCGCCTGCAACGAGATCGCGAAGGCCTGCGACCGGTACGCCGAGCACGTCGAAGCGGCCGAGTCGGCGATCCGGCAGCACAAGCTGGACCTCTTCGCGATGGACATGCCCTGGGACAGCCCGATGTTCGGCGGGAACGGCTTCGACGGGGGCCTGCTCGACGCCGTCCTGGGCGACCCGTGGATCCGTCGCCTGGGCGAGGTGGGGCATGCCCTGGACTCGGCCGAGAAGCGGGTACGGCTGCCGGAGGGCGGCGGGAGCCCGAGCGCGCCGGGTCTGCCGTTCCTGCCACCGCTGATCCCTGCTCCGGTGCCGGCTCCTGTGCCCCTCGTCCTCGCCTCGTACACCGGCGGGATGCCGGGGATCGTGCCCGCGGTCTACCGGGACCCCGATCCGGGCATCCCGTGGCGGGACCCGATTCCGCCGGCCGCCGTGCCTCCGCCACGGTTGCTGACGCCGGAGGAGCGGAAGGACTTCGTCAGCTGGGTCAACGGCCTGAAACCGGCGGGCTTCGGGGGCAAGCCGGACGCCACCACTCCGGAGAACGCCTACCAGCTGCGGATCGCCGGGTACCCCGAGCGGATCATCCCCCTGCCCGCCGACTACGAGAAGCCCGCGATCGGCGCGGACGGCATGCGGCCAGCCGACGGGATGATGGTGGATGCCAAATACGTCAAGGACGCCGACGACGACTGCCGGAAGACCACCTGGCGTCGCCAGTCCACGTTCGAGATCGAGGACGAGTACAAGGAGGACGGGACGAAGAAGTGGAGCAAGAAGGACGTCCTCATTGGCAGGGACGAGGGCGAACTCGAGAAGTACCGCCAGGCGATGAACGAGCACGACCAGATCCGGGGTCTGGAGATCGTCACCAACGACAAGGAGGCCGTGCCGTACTGGCAGACGCTCATGGCCCTCCAGCAGGTGCCTGGCACGGCCCGCTATGTGAAGTGACGCGGGGTTCGTCGCCGCCCCGTTCCCCTTGCCTTCCTCCTGACCGTCCCCTCTCCTAAGGACTTACTCGTGACGCCCGATGACGACGACCGGACCACTTTTCTCTTCTACGCGCCGGAGCGGCAGCCGCACGCCTGGTCCCTGGACCTCGCCGGCCTGGGCGAAGCGCTGCGGCAGTCGTTCACCGAGGCCCGCTACAAGGTCCGCCAGGACCACACCCACCAGGGCGAGCCGTACCTCTCCTTCTGGGCCGCCACCGACGACGGCACCGAATACGACGGCACGGCCACCGTCCACGGGCGGGACTGCGTGATGCTGGCCGACACGACGGCCGGTGAGGCCGCGCCCTTCCTCGTCTGGCTGCGGGACCACCACCTGCCCGCTCCCGACCTGATCCGCTTCAGCAGCGAGGCGGCCGTGGACCAGGGCATCGAGACGGACTGGCGCCTGCCGGGCGCGGGCGACGCGGCTCGAGTGGCCGACGAGCTGCGCCATCACCTGGCGGTCGTGGACGGGGCCTGACTCAGGCGGCGGCCTCGCGGCAGTCCCCGCAGGACGCGTCCGGGTCGTGACTGCGGAAGGCCCGCTCGCAGCCGTCGCAGGTGACGAGGGGCGCCGGGCCGGGCGGCCGTGACTCCTCCGCGGGCAGAGGCGGCGGGAGGAGACGGCCGAGCCGGTACTCCAGGAACCGGGCCGGGTGGTGGATCGCTACGGGCTCGGGCGGAAGGTGCGCGGTCAGGGTCCGGGTGATCTGGGCGGGCGTCGCGGCGCGGGAGAGCCAGGTCTCGACGGCGGGCGCGAGGCGCTGGACGTCTCCGGTGGAGAGCAGGAGGCGGGGGTCGGCGAGGCGGAGGTGGGCGAGGAGGTCGGCAGCGGGGCCGGTGGGAGGTGGCGGTGGCTCTGGACGGGCCGAGGGTTGCGGCTGTGCCTGGGGCTCGGTCGGTGGGGGTGGGGCCACAGGGGCGGAGGCAGGTGCGGGAGCCTGCGCGGGGGCCGGTTTCGGCCTCGGCTTCGGCTTCGACTCCGGTACGCAGCCGGGCTTGTCGTACGCGAGCGTGCGGGTGGCGAACCTGCCGCCGTCGAGGGGGACGCGGGGGCGGGCGATGTATCCGGCGCGCTCCAGTTCGTTCAGGGCCCGGCGGATGGTCGTCTCGCCTTCGCTGAAGTGGAGCGCCAGGGCTTTGGCGGTCACGGAGACGCCGTCCGGGAGCGACTGGATGTAGACGGCGATGCCGATCGCGGCGGCGGAGAGCTCGGCGTGCTGGGCGAGGTGGTTGCCGACGACCGTGAAGCGCTCGGTGTGGCGGTACCGGACGTGGATCACGCCGGAGGGCGGGGCGTCGGCGGGGATCTTGGAATACGCGGACATGGCCGCGTTAGACTGCGGGTCAGCCATCGGGAAGGTATCGCTTCCTGATCGGTCAGGCCCTCGTCAGGATTGCCGTCCTGCCGGGGGCCGAATGCGTTTATGGGGTTGTCAGGGCCGTCCGTACCGCACCTGTCCGGGTTCCGGACGAACCGTCACCCGTTCGATTGGGAGCGGGGATTGGTTGGGTGGGTTCTCACCGGTTCTTTTTCTTTGGGTGACGCGCGGGACCGGGGCGCGCGGGAGCGCGCCCCGGTGGGATCACCCGTACTTGACCACCTCGATGAAGGCCGCCCAGGCGGGGGCGGGGATGAGGAGGGCGGGGCCGGCGGGGTTCTTGCTGTCGCGGACGGGGACGGTGTGGGGGATGTTGTCGGCGATCTCTACGCAGTCGCCGCCGCCCCCGTCACTGAACGAGCTCTTCCGCCACGACGCGGCCGCCAGGTCGACTCGGGTGTCCGTCATGCTCCGAATTCCTCCATCGCCTGCTGGATCAAGGCTGTTGACGCCTCGGGCGAGAGTGCTTGGGCGTGCACAAGATCGTATCGATACGAGTGCCGCGCGACCATGGTTCGGTCTTCGACCAGCTCACCTGAGTGCCCGGCATCCAGGTAGGCCACATCGGGCCGATTCTCGAAGGACAGGACGGTGAGTGAGCCGCCCATCGCGGAGTGCCCTCCGGCGGAGAAGGGGAGCATCTGGATCTCAATGAACGGCGCCCTGGCCGCTTCCAACACCACTGCCAGTTGCTCGCGCATGACTGCCTCGCCCCCTACCGAGCGTCGAATCGCCGACTCGTCCAGGACAACCCAGAGCAAGAGCGGCCGCTGCTTTCGGAGCAGCGACTGCCGCTTCATCCGGGCCGTGACCTTCGCCTCGATCTCCCCAGAAGTGCACCACGGCTGACCACGATGCAGGACTTCCCGGGCGTACGCCGGCGTCTGAAGCAGGCCGGGCACGCTGGCCGCCACGTACTTGTGCATGGCGATGGCCTTGCTCTCGTACTCCATGAACTTGCTTACCCAGTCCGGGAACGGCGTCCGGTGGATGTGGCCCCACAGGTCCGTCAGGTCACCGTCCGCCCCCAGGATCTTGTCCAGCTTGGCGTCCACATCCTCCTGCGGGACCTCGTTGCCCAGTTCGAACTGAGCGATCCGGTTGTGTGCGATGGGGACCTCAGCGTCTAACTGGCGTTGGGTGAGCCCGGCTCGCAAGCGTAGTTTGCGCAACTTTGCGCCGTACAGGGCCGCGAGGGAAGCCGATGGGTCGAGTTCCTTCGGTGCGGGCACTCGCGGCCCCGCGTTTTCGCTCTGCGGTTCCGAAAACCGTTACCCCTAGTGATCATAGCCGTACGCATCCATGCTCGTCACAGGAAGGCACGGATGACGAGAAAGGTGCACGAACTATGGGAACGGCGAGTCAGGGGGCCGCTGTTGAGGCGATCGCGGACGCGAAGGCCGCGCGGGACGAACTGCGGCAGGCGCTGACAGAGATGGACGTGCTGCCGCCGTCCCTGGGACTCGACACCGTGTCCCTGGCCAGTGCGTACGGACCCGTGCTCGTGGACCTCGGGCGGTGTCGGCCGGATGTGGCGAGGCGGCTGGCGTCGCTGTTGCGGGAGTGTGCGGGGTGAGGGTGGGGTGGCGGCGTCCTGGGACGCCGCCACCCTTCTTCTGCGGGTCAGAACAGGCTCGGCGGCTCCTCGGCCGGAGGCTTCGGCTTCCGCTTGGCGGAGGCCGCCGCCTTCTTCTTGGCGCCCTTCTTGTCGTGCAGGCCGGCCGCGACTTCGGCGGCATAGCGGCGCTGGTTCTCTTCGAGGAGCCGGTCGAGGATTTCCTGACGGACGACGGGGCCGACGGTGTAGCGGGGGCCTTGACGGGTGTCGTGGAAACCGTGGTCGAGCCCGCCGGGCTGGGTGAGGAGGTCGTCCCAGCCGTAGGCGCGGGCGACTTCCTCGTCGATGGCGCGGTGGATCTCGCGGAGTTCGGCGATGTCGGGATCGGTGCAGGTCTCGTCGTGGACGAGGTTGTAGGTGGCGGTGAGGCCGCCGCGCTTGAGCATGATCTCGCGACGGCGGGTATCGAGCTGTTCACCCAGCTCGCGGAGGCCGGGGGTCAACTCGGGGCGCGCGAGGGTCTCGAACACGTCGGAAGGGCCATAGCGGAGGTCGCCCTTCATAGTGCCCGCGTGAGTAAGAGCCCACCAGTAGTGGACAGCACCGCTGAGCACCGCAAGCATTGCGGCGTCCATAGAAGCGAAGACCACCGTTGCCTCACTGGCAACTTGGCCCGCAGGCACGAACAGAGGCATAACCGACTTACTGTGCCTAGTGATTACGATCATGCGATCCAACTGCTCAATCGCACGGAGCAAGCCAGTGGCACGCTCGGCATACTGCCACCAGCGTTCCCTTCGGGCCGCTCGCTTGTTCTTATCGCGGTCTGGCTTGACCAGCTGTCGAACCTGCTCGTAAGCAACCGGGTACCGCTTCGCGCGCTCTTCGTCCCAGTCGTGAAAGTTAATGACCCAACGGCTCGCAGAGCCATCCGGACGAGAGTTCAAATCCTGCCCGTTAAGGTACGGAAACAGAACCTTCCGGTAGCGCTCGTCTGCCGCGATCCACGCTTGCGCAACTTCTGGTTCCAGCGTGAATCCGGTACCCAGAACGATGGATCCCTGAAATGCAAGCCTCTGGTTCTCGACGAGCCTGCTGGGCTCACACGTGATCCGTGACCCGCCTTCAAGTGCCGGGGTAATCACCTTCGCATTCCGACCGTCTGCCAGGCGCACGGCACCCTCTGCCAACGCCGCACTACTCGTCCACACCGCGCAGTACTCGAGCACCGCACTCCGCGAAGGCCACGCCTTACTCTTCACTGCCTGCCGAATCTCTACGCCGTCCGCAACGATCTGGTCCAAGCCCACCTGGCGCGTATCCCCTTGCGCCAGCGTGTTCGTCGCGACCAAGCCCGCCTGCCCACCTCCATTCAGCAACTCATGCACCCGCAACAAGAAGTACGCAACCAGGTCCGCGCTCCCCCTCGCCCCCCGGCCCAACTCCCCCACCAGGTACTCCCGGTACGCCTCTCCCATAGCGCCCGTGAGCTTTTGTCCGCCCAAGAACGGCGGATTCCCCACCACCGCGTCGAACCCGCCCCGTTCCTCCCACACCTCCGGGAACACCAGCGGCAAGTGCACCGGCTCCCTGTCGAACGCCCCCTCCGGCTGCCCCGTAGCCAGCCACCCCCGCGCCAGCCGCTCCGCAGCCCGCAGTTCCTCCGCCTCCGTCTCACCCTCCGGCGCATCCGCCACGTTGTGCGCAGCGGTCACCGCCTCGAACGACAGACGTTCCTGCTCCTTCTCGCCTCGGCCCGCACTCGCCAGCGCCGCACCCACCACCAAATCGGCGTACACGCTCGCCTGCCGGGTCTTCTCCCGTACCCGCGCCAGGATCGCGCGCTTCTCCGCCAACTGCTCCAGGTCCGTGCCCGGGATGCCAGCCAGCTTGCGGCGCTCGTCCGCGACCTCGGCAACGATTCGCCGTACGCCGCCCGTGAAGTCGAGCGAGTTCTCGTGGATCTGGCGGCCCTTCACCGGGTCCAGGTGCATCGCCTCCAACTGGTCCACGGACGTGACGCCCAGCAGCGAGTCACCCGCCACCAGCCTGTCGTCCAGGAACGTGAACGGGCGCTCCCGGTCCATCGAGACCAGCCACAGCGACAGCTTCGCCATCTCCACGGCCATCGGGTTGATGTCGACGCCGTACAGGCAGTGCTCTATGACCTGCCTACGCGCCTCCACCATCACCGGGTCCGCCTCCGCGTCCACCGCCGAGGCGGACAGCGACTCTGCCGCCTCCAGGTAGGCGGCGGCCCGCTCGTCGCCCTCGCGGCTCCAGGCCTCCACCAGCGCCTTCGCCAGGTAACGGCACGCCGCCACCAGGAACGCCGCCGAGCCCATCGCGATGTCCGCGACCTTCAGCCTCAGCAGCTCGCTCGACGGCTTCGGGCGCCACTGCGTCCTGTCCGCCGTCTGGAGCGGGCCGTATTCGTAGATCAGCGGCTCCAGCGCCCCGTCCGCGACCTGCTGGGCCAGGGTCTTCGGGGTGTAGTGCGTGCCCGTGTTCTTGCGGAGCGAGGACTCCGTCACGTATAGGGCTCCGGACTGGATGACGACCGGGAGGCCGCGCAGGTCCGGGCGGATGATGCCGTAGAAGGGGAGCAGCCGCTCCGCGAGCTCCGCGTCACCACCGGTCGCGGCGAGGAGCTTGCGCCGGGCCTCGCCAAGTGCCGGCTCCTCCAAGGGGGCCAGCGCCTTGGTCACCTTGGCTGCCGCGCCCAGGCCCGTCGTCTTGTTGTACTCGTCCGCGAGAGCCGCGCCCAGGCCGTCCCCGTGCGTGCGGGCCAACGACTCAAGGCGGGTCAGCAGGACTTCCGCCTCCAGGCCCGGCTTGCCCACCAGGCCCACGATGGTGTCCTCGGCGCGCCTGCCCTGGTACGAGAGCAGGCCCTCGTACACGTAACCGATCTGCTCGACGTCCAGGGTGCGGAAGGTGAGGCGGCGGCGCTCGCGCTTCTTGCCCGTCCCGATGGAGACGTACTGGACGGACTGGAGCATGTGGAGGACGGTCCGGTCGTCGATCGGGAGCGGGTCCGTGGGGTCGTCGGCGCCCGTGCCGCGGCCTTCGAGCCAGGGGAAGGCGTTGGGGTCGAAGATCGATCCGTCGTAGGCGTGCATCGACAACGACGGGTGGTCGACTCCGCCGTAGACCGCGTTGAAGAGAGCGATGAGCCGGTGCCAGCCGGCCCAGGAGAGCTCCAGGTCCTCCTCGGTGGTCTCGGCGGCCCGGTCCTCGAGGTCTTTGCTGAGCCTGCCGGCCGAATAGGACTGGACGTACAGCTCGTTGTCGCTGGGGAGCAGGCCGCGTTCCTCGGCGAAGAGGAGGAAGACGACGCGCATCATGATGGCGACGGCGCCCCGGTAGACGTCGTGGGCGGGGACCTCGGCAAGCCCGCGGCGGCCTTCGGCACGTTCGCTGATGTCGGCGCGGCCGATGGCCTCGACGAGGAGTTCGACGGCCTGGCGGACCTGGACGCCGAGGGCGTCGGTGACGTCTTCCTGGCTGTCCAGGGACTCGCGGAGCAGCGGCAGCAGCATCTCGTCGTCCTCGACGGAGAAGAAACGGCGGCGGCTGAGGAGCGAGCGGAAGGCGCGGACGACCACGCGCTCGGCGGGTGAGGGCCAGTCGACGGTGTCGAAGACGGCGGAAGTGGTGACGCCGCCGCGCGGCGCCCACACCAGGGCCCACCAGCGGCCGTCGGTGACGAGGCCGAGCTCGATGCCGTGGTGGCGGCAGAGGTGGGCCATGCGGTCGATGGGGGTGGCCGACCAGGTGGAGGCGGGGACGCGCTTGGCAGGGTGCTGGCCGGCGGGGACGGACAGGCCGAGGATCGCGCAGTCGGCGACCAGGGAGGCCGTGTCGGTGGCGGTGCTGCCGGGCTCCAGGAGGGCGAAGGTGGGGGCCACCCGCTCGCCGTCGTGCTCGGGGATGTCGACGGCGAGGGGCTCGGTCAGGCCCTCGCCAGTCCGCAACGCGTCTCCCCAGCCGAGGAGTTCGCCGAGGATGAAGTCGGTCCACGCCTCCTGGCCGGCCGCCGGGTCGGAGAGCCAGACGCCGTGTTCGTAGCGGAGGCTCGTCCGCAGGGGCTTGTCGATGGCGTCGAGCTGCGGCCAGGCCTTGAGCAGGACGGGCAGCGTGAGGAAGGGGCCGGACACGTCGACCAGGCTGAGCCAGTCGAGGTGCTGCTGCTTGCCGTCGGGAGCCGCCGGGCGGAAGGCTCCGCCTCGGGCGTGGCCGCGGCCGCCGGTGCCGTTCGTACGGTTGGTGCTCACTTGACGGCCTCCCGGCGGGGAACGACGAAGACGACGGCGACGGGGAAGAGGAGCGGCTTGGGGTCCGCGTAGCGCGCGGCGACGGAGGCGAGTTCGCGCTCCTTCTCGCTCTCCAGGGCGTGGACGCGCCGCTCCCAGTTCTCGCGGTCGCGGCGCTGCTGCTCGGCCTCCTCGAACTCCAGCTCCAGCTGGCCCTCCTCGATGTCCGTCCTGCCGATGGCCGCGCGCAGGGAGTCGCGGAAGCGGTCGATCTGGGCGGAGATCCGCTCCGCCTCGTCGCGGCGGCGGTTCTCCAGGCGGCTCTCCAGGGCGGTCTGGCGGTTGCGGGCGCGCCACTCCAGCGAGGAGACGAGGCCCTCGCCCACGTGGGGCCAGGCCGCGGTGAGCCGGTCACGGAGCAGTGGGGAGGCCTGGGTGGAGTCGGTGAGGGCGTCGTCGAGGATCTCGCGGACCGTCGTGACCTTCTCCAGGCGGCTGAAGCGGGCCGGGGCTCCGGCCTCCTCGCGGAGCCAGCCGCCGGCCTGGAGCACCTCCTCATGGAGGCGGATGCCGTCCGCGCCGACGAGGACGAAGCGGGCGAACGCGCCAACGAGGGTGGTCTCCAGCTCGGGGTGGTCGCTGACGACGGCGGCGACCCGGGCGAGGCCGGCCTGGTTCTTGTTCCACACGGCGGCGCGCAGCAGGCGCGTGGACATGGAGACCAGGGGGTGGCCGAGGTGGGCGAGGACCACGTCGTCGCGACCCTTCGCCGAGGCCGCGTCGAAGGTGATGGGGCGCTGGACCTCGGGGCGCAGCTTGTCGGCCAGGCCCTGCGTGGCACGCTCCCAGGAGCTGGTGAGCGTGGGGACCTCGTAGAGGCCGTCCGCGCGGCCCCGCTCGTCGGGGACCGGGCGGATGTCGTGCTGGCGGGCGAGCGGGAGGGCGGTGGAGACGACCCGGGCCACCCTGCTCGGGGTGATGCCGAGCGTGTCGACCGTGGCATCGACCTGCTCCTTGAGGCGCTGGGCCTGGGCCTGGGCGTCGCGCTCGGCGGCGACGTTGCCGCCGCGCCGGGCCTTCTTGTTCGCGTACATCTCGGCCCGGTCGACGTCGAAGTCGGCGCCGAGGTCGCCGGTCATCCGCCGCTGGACGGCCTCGGCGAGGACGGCGTTGACCTTGCCCAGGTCCTCTTCCATGCGGGCGACCTTGATGGCGACCCTGGAGAGGAACTCGAGGTCGGCGTCGTAGGTGTCGAGGGTCTTCTCGAAGCCGCTGCCGATGAAGTGGACGATCTCGGGGGCCGTGGTCTGGCCGTAGCGGTCGATGCGGCCGATCCGCTGCTCCAGCTTGTTGGGGTTGAAGGGGATGTCGTAGTTGACCAGGCGGTGGCAGTGCCGCTGGAGGTCGATGCCCTCGCTGGCGGCGTCGGTGGCCAGCAGGATGCGGACGTCGTTCTCCGCGGGCTCGGCCTGGAAGGCGAGACGGAGCCGCTCGCGCTCCTCGGCGTTCATGCCGCCATGGAGGAGGGCGACGCGGTCGCCGCCGAGGCCGTGGTCGCGGAGGAGGTTCTGGAGCCAGATCTGGGTGTCGCGGTACTCGGTGAAGACGACCACACGCTCGTTGAGCCAGTGCCCGCCGTCGGCGGTCAGGCACTGCGCCTTGAGGTAGTCGATCAGTTCGCGGGCCTTGGAGTCGGCCTGGGCCTGGTGGCGGACGGCCCACTCCCGCATCTGCTCCAGGAGGCCCGCCTCGTCGCCGTCGGTGCCGGGCTGGAGGGTGGTCGCGCGGGCGATGGCGTCGTCCTCGGCGTCCGCCAGGGGCTCGTCGTCGTAGTCCGCGTAGTCGTCGAAGAAGGTCTCCTGCCAGTCCTCGATCTCCTCGGCCGCCTCCTGTTTCCTGGTCCGCAGGGTCTCCAGGTAGACCTCGATGGTGCGGGCGAAGGCGTCCGGGGAGGAGAAGAGGCGCTTCTTCAGGAGCAGGGTGACGAGGTCGGCGGCCTTGCGTCCGCCCTTGAAGCGGGTGCCGAGCTTGGCGCGGCGCAGCGCGGCGTACTCCTTGAGGAGCCGGTGGATGCGCCGCTCGTCCTCGGTGTAGTCGACGGGCAGCGCTTTGGTCCCGCGCTTCAGGAAGCGGCGTTCGCCGGTCTCCGGGTCGCGGATGTCGTCCTTGAGACGGCGGACGACCGTGTCCTTGACCGCTTCCGGGTCGGGCTCGACGCCCCGGGCGAAACGCTGGCCGTCGATGATCTCGAGGAGGGCGGTGTACGACTCCTGGTAGCCGTTGTGCGGGGTGGCGGACAGGAAGAGCCGGTGCTCGAAGTACGGGGCGAGGCGGCGGATCAGCTTGGTCTGCTGCGAGTCGACGGGGTACAGCTGCTTGGGCGCGGAGGGGGCCACGTGGTGCGCCTCGTCGAGGATCAGCAGGTCGAAGGGGCGCTTGGCGGGTACGGCGGTGTCCGCCTCGGAGTCCTGAGCGGGCAGCACCTCGGAGAGCAGGCGCTGGGCCTTGGCGCCGCGCAGCCAAGGGAGGCTGACGATCGACAGCGGGTAGATGTTGAAGGGGTTGGCGGCGCTGCCGTGGGTGCGGCGGACCTCGGCGCTGCGCTCCGAGTCGATGACCGTGAAGTCCAGGCCGAACTTCTCGGCCATCTCGTCCCGCCACTTCACGGTAAGACCGGCCGGGCAGACGATCATGACCTTGTGGGCGCGGTTGCGGAGGATCAGTTCGAGGGCGACGAGGCCGGCCTCGATCGTCTTGCCGAGGCCGACGTCGTCGGCGAGGAGCAGGTTCACGCGGGGCGCCGCGACAGCCCGGGACACCGGTTCGAGCTGGTAGGGCTCGATGGCGACGCCGGACCGGAAGGGCGCCTGGAGCGTCCGCACGTCCGCCGAGGTGACCGCCGACCAGCGGACGGCGTCGAGGAACGCGGCGAGACGCTCCGGCGGGTCGAACTTCCCGGCCGAGACGTCGGGGAGGGAGCCGGTGGGCAGCCGTCGTCGCCCCGGCTCGACCTCCCAGATGACGGAGAGGGTGTCGTTGTAGCGGCCCTCCTCGACGCTGTTGAGGGTCACGAGCGAGCCCGCACCGGGCCTGCCGGTCCCGCCCGTGTCCGCCCCGCCCTGGTCGACCTCGGCCACGACCCAGCGCAGGCCCCGGACCTCGACGAGGTCGCCGATCTCGGGGACCACCCGCTCGTCGCCGGCCTCGGCGCTGCGGCGGACCGCCCGCTGTGCCACACCTGCCAGGTCGGTGGTCGGCGTCGTCATCGCTCTCCGCACTCCTCTTACCGCCCCGGCCTGGGCGAATACGTCAAACACAGCCATTCAAACACGTGGGCGGAGGCCCACCGGGCCCACTCTGGCACGGCCGGACACCCGGCGTACCGGTGTTGTCACAGCACGTCGAATCCGGTGATCCGGGTCAGTTCGTGGTAGTTGCCGCGCCGTGTCAGGTCGCCCTCGATCCGAAGGTCCCGCCGGTCCCGGTGGGCTTCGGTGGCGCGGTCGTACTCGGCTTCCGTGAGGTGGATGTGGATCTGCCGTTCCTGGCCGACGAGGTCGCCGTTCTCCCGCATCAGCCGGGCTACGACGGTCACATCGCCGGGACCGATGTCGGCGGCGCGCTTGAGCTTCGTGGTCCGGCCCACGATCGTCACGCCGCGCTCGGGCGCCTGGCGGCGGAGGTCCTGCGCGCCCTCACGTAGGACCTGGACGTCTCTCGGGGAGAACGACACAGGGAGGGTGTCGGCGGGAGCCGGCCAGGCTGGGGACCAGGCGAACGAAAGGGAGAAGCCGTGGAGCATCTGCGAGTCCCGCCCATCGTGACCGCCCATGCCGGCGAGGGCCTCGCAGAGGTCCGCCGAGATGCCGAAGCGGGCGCCCGCCACGAACGGCTCGGAGTCGCCTCGACTGTCCGCGAGCCCCACTGCCCAGCGCGCGGCCGACACCGCCCCATACATCCGGCGCGAGACCTTACGGGCGAACGGCTCCGGCGCCATGTCCCACTCGGGCGCGTCCTCGAAGAGCTGTCCCTGCGGCGCCGCCGCCTCCGGCAACGGCACCTGGACCTGAAAGACGTAGCTTCCCGGCGCCGACGGGCCGAATCGGGCGCTGTCGACGAATTCCTTGGCCCGCTGAGGCTTGCGCCGCGGATGGACCAGGCGCGGCCCGTCCAGGACGGTGTCGCACGCGGCCGCCATCAGCAGGTCCCGCGCACTCGTGACCGCGAGCACCGCCGCCTGCACCGGGATGGTGCCCGAGGGCGTGCGCGGCATGGTGCGGATGTACTGCACGTCGAGCCCGGACAGGGTCAGGTCTTGGTGGACGGCGGCCGGGGGCCGCCCCTCCAGCTCGGCGAGCGCGCCGATCAGATCGGCCATGCGGTCCGCGTAGTCGGCTAGCTCGCTGTCCATGGGAAGCAGTACACGGCGTGGCCGGCCGTCCCACTCCCGCTCCCAGCGGGTGCTGTAGCGGACGCGGCCGCCCGGGCGCCAGCCCCTCTGGTACAGATAACGCTCCACGTCGCGCGGTCGCAGCCGCTCCAGCTCACGCTCGGGCACCCCTACTGCCGTCATGGTGCGGGCACCTCCTCGCACGCCCGGTGGAAGAACTCGTGCAGCGCGTCGACCGTGAGCAGATTCTCCCTCGGGACAGTGACGGTGACACTCTTCTGTCCCTGCTGAATCGGGAGCGGTCGGTTTTCCAGCGAGACCCAGTACGCCGAGTGCTTCAGGGTCAACTCGGGCACGCCCACGCTGATGTAGTCGGCAGGGTCTCTCGGCACCAGGACGATCACCAGGTAGCAGGGCACCTGCCGACGCCCCCGCAGGCGCTTGAACTGGTCGATGGACAGAGTGATACCGATCCCGGATCCTGTGAGCGCGGCTTCGCCGATCCTCCGGGTCTTCACCTGGAGGGCGATCTGGACGTCGAGCTCGGGGTCCTCGTGGTCCCGCCCGAGGATCATGTCCTTGCCGATGTCCGGATAGGGCACAGCCACCTGGAATCCCGCCGCGGCGGCGATGGCGGCCACGAAGGTCTCCCCGTACCACCCCTGGTGGTTGTTGTGCTCCATCCGCCCCCGCGCTCCGGTCGCAGGCCACCCACCACGCGCACACGCCCGGAGTGACACCGATCACTGCCCGGGAGAGTAACCGAGCAGTGATCTTCCGTTAAGAGTAGATCCGGCCAGGGCCCTCGACTGTGTCAGGTCTCGTCGGGCGGGTTCACGCGGGACCCTCGGGAGCGTCGTCGACCGGCCGGCGGGCCTCCGCGAGCGCGACCGTGTGGACGAACCACTCCAGGACGCCGCGCAGTTCCTCACCGTGGTCGGCGAAGACCTCCAGCGGGAACGAGGGGCGCAGGTCCAGCTTCGCCTCCGCGAGGTCGACGCCCTCCACCTCATTCAGCCGCGCCATCAGCTCGCGCCGCAGCACCTCGTCGTCGAAGGGCGGCCGCCGCTTCAGGTGCTGGAAGACCACCTCGGCTGTGCCGGTCACCGGATACAGGGCCAGAGGCCAGAGCGAACGAGGGCGCGCACCGCCCAGGGACAGCATCGGGAAGCAGCTGGTCTCGCTCTTCTTCCCGTAGTCGAAGGAGCCGCCCTGCTCCTCCCAGAACCGCAGGGCCGTGAGCACTGCCTCCGCCGTGCCGGGCGTCTGGTTGTCGCGCAACAGCGTCTCGAATCGTGCCGCCGCGGTCTCCCCGTCGCCGATGCCCCCGGAGTCTCCTGCCCCCTCGGCGGTTCGAACCGGTGTCTCGTCCTCGAAGTCGTCCTTGCCCACCAGAGCGGCCAGGTCCGCCGCTGTGAGTCGATGGGCCCGGCGAGCGCGACCCCACTCGTCGAACGGAACGCCCTCGGACTCCAGAACGCTCCGCGGGTCGGGCGCATTCTCCTGTCCCTCGGGCCAGCGGAAACCGGGCGAGATCTTGCCGTCGGCCATCAGCACGCGATAGGCCCCGTGCAGCGCGGGACGGGTGCTGATATGGCTGCCGACCGCGACGGCATGGGTACCAATGAGGGCGGCGAGGTCACCGTACGTTGTCCACGTACCGGCCGGCATGCTCAGCAGTGCCTGGCGCAGCTCTCCCCAGCCGGCCCACTCGGCGTCGGCGTGGACCACCCCGTCGATGGGTCCGGGCCACAGCTCCACGGCCCGGTCGCTCATCTCCTCGGCGCGCGCGAGGATCTCCGCCCTTCCCCAGCGCTCCTGGGCCGCGATGCGCTGATTCATGCGCAGGGCGCTGGATTCGAGGATCTGCTGCTTGCGGTGGAAGGGATGGTTGGAGAGCCGGGTGTTGTCACCGGAGAGCGTGAGGTTGCCGAGGGTGTGCACCAGCTGGGTGTGCAGCTCCTCCGGGCTCTCGGTCTCTCCGGCCTCCTCCGCGAGGAGGTCGAACCACTGCTGGGCGGGGTGCTGCGGCAGCACGTGCTCCACGGTGAGCTTCGCCTTGCCGTAGTCAACGGGCTCGCTGGCGGCGTAGCTCTCCTCGAAGCGGCGCAGGATCTCGAAGCGCTGGTGCGAACGCCCCGACTTGTAGAAGGGGCGGCTGCGGATCGACTCCCGTGTCACCGCGTCGGAGGGCCAGACCCGCGTCCCCGTCTTGGCGGACAGGGCGTGTCGTACCGCGTCCGCGAGCGGACGCCCGTTCTCCAGCTCCTTCTCCACCTCCTTGGGCAGTTCCATGAAGGTGCGGTTGTTGCCCGTGGTGGAGTTGCCGGCGAACAGACGACGCACCAGGTAGCTCTCGGCGTACGCGAGAGCGGCCGTCGCCTCCTTGGGGTCGCAGTCCCCCTCGTCCAGCCGGTCGAGCAGCTGGAGCGCGAGCGGATAGTGGGTCTGGCCGCCCCAGCGGGCGAGCCGCTCCAGGACCTCGCGCAGACCGGGGTCGCTCTCCCGCGACGGCTCGACGATCCGCATGAGGCGACCGGCCCGCACGTACAGCCGCGAGACCTCCGCCTCCAGTGCGTCCTCGTCCGAACTGATCGGTTCGAGACGCCTCTTCTGGTCCCGGTAGATGTCGCTCTGCTTGGCCCGGTTGTCACCGTCGACGACCAGGTCGAGCCAGACGAGCAGCTCCAGCCTGGCCGGGCCGAGCAGCTCCTGCATCGGCAGCCACAGAGTGCGGTAGACGGTCTCGCCACGCTTGGGAAGGCACATGAACAGGTAGTTGCGCAGCAGATCGCTCTGACTGAGGCCGACACCCGTGTTGTTGATGGACTCGAAGATCCGATACACGTTGTCGCCCTCGGCGGCGGTGATCGACACGATGGAGAGGAAGTCCCTGAGTACGGACTCCACGGCGGCAGTCCATTCCTCGGCGGCGCGCTCCTCACCCTCGGTCAGAGCGGCCAGGAAGAACCGGTAAGCACCACCGATGTTGCCCGCGCCGCCAGCCGTGGGGAGCGATTCCACACAGGCGACGAACGCCTCACGGTCGGCCTGCGTCGGCAGGAGACGGTAGTGGTCTTTCCCGTCCTGGTAGCCGTTGACCAGGATGAGGTCGTGGATGCGGGCGGCCTTCTTCTCTCGCCCGCGAGCGCGGTGGTGATCCCGCAGGGCGGTGAAGGCGAGCATCAGCGTGGTCAGCCGCTGCTGGCCGTCCACGACGAGCCAGCGCTGCATCCCGCCCGCCGCGACGCGCTCCGGCGCGAGCACCACCGACCCGAGGAAGTGAGCCGCCGGCTCCCTGTCCTCCAGCTTGTCCTCGACGAGTTCCAGCACGTCGTCCCACAACTGCCGCAGCTCGTCACGCTGCCAGGTGTAGGTGCGCTGATACAGCGGGACCTGGAACTGCGTCTCGCCGTGGACCAGCTTGCTGAACGTCGTCTCCTGCGCGTGCACGCCCATCCCCTCCCCGACTATTGCCCCGCCGGTCCGCCATTGTGCCGTACCCGGGTACGGTGATCAGCGGAATCGACAACCGTACGACCGGGGGCGCACGATGGCGACACTGGGAATCCACAAGGACTTCCTCCTGGAATTCGCCAAGTTGGAGAAGCCTGTCCAGAAACGTGTGCATGAGGTCTTCGACAAGTTCCGGGAGCACCGGCACGCGGGCCTGCATCTGGAGAAGCTGGAGAAGTCCCGCGACCCGCGCATCCGGACCATCCGCATCAACCAGTTCATGCGCGGCGTGGTGCTGGCTCCGGAGGTGGGGGACAGCTTCCTCCTGCTCAAGGTCATGCCTCACGACGACGCCATCGCCTGGGCGGTCAAGCACCGGGCGACCGTCAACTCGGCCACGCACGGCATCGAGTTGCGCGACGACGTCGCTCTGGAACGCGCGACGGCCGGCATCGACGCCCTTCCGGGCGACCGATCCGGTGCCACCGATGGCACCGAAGGGCTGTTCGGAGGGGTCGCCGACAAGGACCTGATCAGGCTGGGTATCGACGCCGACCTGCTCCCCCTGGTCCGGCATCTCGGCACCGAGACCCATCTCGACGCCCTGCACAAGGTCCTTCCCGAGCAGCAGTACGACGTGCTGGCCGGGCTTGCGGCGGGCATGACGCCGGAGGACGTGTGGCGCGAGGTCGTCGCCGTACAGCTGGAGCAGCGCTCCGCGACCCCGCGGGAAGCCCGGTCGCCACGGACCGAGCCGCCCGCGACCCCGGTCGAGGACGAGTTCTCCGCGGCCATGGCACGGTCCCAGGGACGGATCGCGCTCGTCTCCGGCCCCGACGAGTTGACGGACATCCTGTCCCGGCCCTTCGACGCCTGGCGGATCTTCCTCCACCCCAGCCAGCGCAAGCTCGCCTACCGTTCCTCGTACACGGGCCCGGCACGCGTCACCGGCGGTCCCGGCACAGGGAAGACCGTGGTCGCGCTGCACCGCGCCCTGCACCTCGCCCAACAGCTGCCGGCGGACGCACCCGACGAGTCGATCCTCCTGACCACCTTCACCCGCGACCTCGCGGCCGACCTGCGCAGCAACCTCGAACTGCTGATCCCCGAGCCCGCACTGCGGGCAAAGATCCGGGTCGTCAACGTGGACGCCCTGGCCAACCAGATCGTCCGGGAAGAGCGCGGCGCACCACTGGCGCTGGTGGCCGCACAGAAGGAGATCCTCGCCCGCTGGAGCCGGGCGGCCCAGAGGCTGGAGATCGATTTCACCGACGTCTTCCTCGACCAGGAATGGCGGCACGTCATCCTCGCCCAGGACCTCCGGTCGCCGGAGACGTACCTGAAGGCTTCCCGCTCCGGGCGTGGAGCCGCACTCAGCCCTCTCAAGCGGGCCCAGGTGTGGCGCGCCGTCGAAGCGTTCACCCAGGAGCTGCGCCGGGCCGACGAGTGGACCTTCCTCCAGGTGTGTGCGGAGGCCGCGCGCATCCTCCAGGACCGAGGCGGGGACCGCCCCTTCCGCCATGTGGTGATCGACGAGGCGCAGGACCTCCACCCTGCCCAGTGGCGCATGCTGCGCGCTCTGGTCGACCCGGGGCCGGACGACCTCTTCATCGCGGGCGACACCCACCAACGGATCTACGGGAACCGAGTGTCCTTGCGCGGTCTCGGCATCTCGGTGGCCGGCCGATCAACCCGGCTGCGCATCAACTACCGCACGACGAAGGAGATCCTGACCTGGTCGACCCGGCTCCTCGCGGACGCGAACGTGGACGACATGGACGGCGGGCAGGACTCACTCGTCGGCTACCGATCCGCGTACCGGGGCGCCAGGCCGGAACTCGGAGGCGCGGCCACCAAACCGGAGGAGATCGCCGGCCTGGTCACCCGGATCTCCGAGTGGATCGGGACGGGGATCGCGCCGCACGAGATCGGTGTCGCCGTGCGGTACGTCCAACTGGGCAAGGACATCGCCCAGGCCTTGGAACAGGCGGGGATTCCCTCGCTCGTCCTGGGGGCGTCGGCGGCGGCCGGTGACGGCGTCCGGATCGGGACCATGCATCGCATGAAGGGGCTCGAATTCCGCTGCGTGGCCGTCGCCGGTGTGAGCGACACGGTCGTGCCGATGCAGAGCGCCCTCACCCCGGAGGAGGTCGACCCCCAGCAGCACCGGGAGGATCTCATGGGCGAACTGAGTCTGCTGTTCGTCGCCTGCACCCGGGCAAGGGACGCCTTGCGTGTCTCCTGGCACGGTATCCCGAGCCCCTTCCTCCCCGAGCGGATCACGGTCTGATGCCGTCGGTCCATGGGACTGAGCGGCATCGGAACGGCCTGTCGGCCCTGGTTCACTGCTCCTCCCGGGCGGCCAGGCGGAGATATGCGGTGAGGTGCACGTCTCTCTCAAGCCACGACGGAGCCGTCGCCGGCACCTCTGGCCCGATGATGTCACCCGTGCCGAACGGTAGGTTTCCCATGTAGTCGCCGATTCGGAGCGGCCGCCTGAGCGTCGACTGGAAGACAGCCTGCAACTGCATGGTCATGAGCGGCAGGGGAGATCCTCCTGGCGGCGGCGAAATCCGCCGCAGCCACGGGTCGCCAGCCTGCGCAGTCAACCACTCGCCGGCCGCCGAGAGTCACGTGAGCGATCCCTTGTCGAGGATCCACACCCCATCCAGACGATGCTCGGGATCCGTGTTCTGGGCAAGCTCCCACATGACTTCGCTCAGTCTCTGCAGCGACGTTGGCGTGGTGAAGGCAAAGACGAAGCCCAGAGTCGGGAAGTAGTCGTACTCCTTGCCGTACCTCTGGAGCATCGGTTTGAAGATCGGTTCGGTCGCCCTGGGGATCCAAGCTGTCTTCGCGTATCGCTTGATGGCGGCGGCGTCCTTCCACGCCTTCCGCAGCTCGCCTTCCGTCAGGACAGACTTCACTTCAATCAGGCCGTGCACGCACTCAACGGGAACAACATCGACGCCACGTGCAGACCACATCGGTGGCGTCGAGGGATCACAGATGAGTACGTCGCACTCGGTGGAGTGGTCGCCTGCACTGCTGATGATCTCCGCGTTCTGACGTACCAGCACGGTGGCAGGGAGATACCTACGGAGGAATTCGGTGACCAGGTTGTTCTCGGCACTTTCCCCCTCAGCCCTTTGTGTTTCACCAAGACGCGCGTCGTCTCAAAGTCGTCCTGCATGCGCCTAGCGATGGAACCGAAGATCGCATCCAGTTTGTCCTGCTGGCTCATTCACACAGTCTGCACGTTTCCAGGGGGCTTCGGCTCGAAAAGCCTGCAGCCACCCAGCCCGAACCAGCGAGGCGAGGTCGTCTCGGCAACGGGTGAAAGACCAGGCCAGGGGCCCTATCCGCGAGAGCGGGGCAGGCCCCTGAGTGGTCTCTGGGGCCGCTTGGGAGCCGAGTGCGAGATTCCTCCTCCTGCCCCGGCTCCACATGCCTCCTGATCGGGCGATGGATGCGCTCCCCAGCTTCAGGTCAGCAGCCCGCCGATGGCCGTGGCGAGGGCTTCTCCGCTCTGCTGGACAGCGGTCCCGAGGACAAGCGCGGGCAGTGCCTGTGCGATTCCCCTCAGCGTGTGCGCCTGCTCGGCCGGAGCCGCAAGTGAGTCGTCCGCAGTGCCCGCCATGGCTCTCAGAGCTTCCATGTGCTGCAGACCCGCCGCGTTGCGCTCCAGATCCACCCGGAACGCGACGAGGAGGGATCGTACGGCGTCGACGTCGGTGACCCCGTGGGCCGATGCAGCCTGGTGCACATGAGAAATGTTCTGCCCGACGACGTTCTGGAGTGGGGCGTTGTTGTTGCCGCCGATGCTGATGCCCGAGCCGTGCCCCGACTCGGGTGTGGGGTCAGGTCGACGTCGTCCAATGGCCATCACTTTCCTCCTTGGCTGGTAGAGCCCTGACCGATGTTGCTGTTGCCGTTACCGACGACGTTCTGGATCGGCGCGTTGTTGTCGCCGTAGATCTGGATGTTGTTGGTCACAGCAGCCACCTGCTGGTCGTAGGCTGTTGTGTCGATGCCCAGGTCCCGCAAGTAGGCAGCGACAGTGCGGAACACGCAGGTCTCCATGAGGACGACATGTCGCTTGGCGTCATCACTCTGATGCATGTCAGTGACTTCCTCAGTCGAGTACCGGTCCCGCAGGCTCACAGGATCCTCCTCCTCGGCCCGACCCTCGATGCTCTCTCCGAGCGCGATCCGGGCGACCAGGCGCCACAACGCCAAGGGGCCGGCTGCCGCGTCCAGGAGGGCTTGGGTCGTCACCCACCTGAGCAGCCGCACACCGCGCTTGCCGACGGGGGCTGCTGTCACCTTCAGTTCGTTGTAGAGCGGGGTCATGACGTGCGGCCGTACGGTGAGACGCAACTCGCCTGCCTCCAGGGCAGCGTGAACGAACACGCTGACCACAACCTGGCCGTCCCAGGTGATGCACTGCGCGCGCAGATAGAGTCGCGTCGGCTCGCTGGAGGGCGACTTACCACCCCGGCCAGTCAGGTCCGGCGCTTCCCCGTTCGCCTCCCGGGTCCGCTGTAGCCAGAGGTGAGCCGGCAACCCGAGAACTCGCTCCATGGAGAACCCTGGCAGCGGGTCCGTGATCTCCCGTTCACCCCGGCCCAGTTCGTCGAGTGCCGCACCCACGCGTCGCAGCAGTTCCGCCTCGCCGAAGGGCTTGACCGACTCCTCGGGGTCTACGGGTTTCAGAGGGATGTTGATGTGGGCGGCTCCCCAGAGATCGCGTCCGGCGCCGATGAAGTGCTGCGAGGCGTCATAGGGCAGCTGACGCCCCTCCTGCTCCTCCCTGATCTTCGCGAGCCTCCGGGTGGCCCTCGGCGCCGTCCACGGCAGCGCGTCATGGGAGACCCGCTTGCGACTCAGCACAGACAGAGCGGCCCTCGCCACCAACCGGTCCCCGACGTACACCACTGCCATCCCGGCAAGTAGGCCGGCCGGCACCGCGGCCAGCCCGAGCCTCACCTCCGGCGCCGGCTCGTACGGCACCAGCGCCAGCATCCACGGAGCGACGAGAGGCAGATACGCCAACCACGGGCGGCGGGCCAGCCGACTGTTGAGCTTCTTCTTGCGCTGCGCTCGAAACGCCGCCCACCTCATGGTGAGGGCGACCGCGACCGCGATTACCCAGATCGCCGTCGCCCACGAAGAGACATACCCGGCCGCTGTCAGGAGCAACAGGAAGCAAAGACGCCGTAGCCACCGCCCGCGACGTGCGCGCAGGCTGTGCGCCACCATAGGGACAAGATCGAACCCATACGACGGCACAGGCGCCGGCGGGCCGTTCAGCACATGGTCAATGACCCATTGTGCCGTCGGCTCGCCCAGCGGAGGGCAATCGTCACTGCCTTCCAGGTAAATGGGCCTGCGTGTACTACGCCGCGGCTTCTTCGGGGCCATGCTCTTGCCCCGAAACTTACGCCACCACGCCTTGAGCTCCTTCACTCGATCCGGCCGCGCATAGACCGCCTGGCACAGTAACCGCGTCACCTCGGTGACAGTCGGATCCACCTCCGCGGGACGAGGCGTGTCGGCCGTCCGGGCAGCCCGCTGGACGGGCACACCGGGCCACCCGTCCGTGCACGCCTCCTCCCGCTTCTTCTCCCGAGCTTTGGTGCCCCAGGCGATTCCCATGCCGCTTCCCCGTTCGCTCGTACGGCGGGCATCTTCACGACGAACGGCGGAAGCCGCCAGATCACAAAGGCGACATTGCGCGTAACAGGCCGCGAGGCAGGTAGATTGACCGAAACCTGATCAGGCAAGCCGGACGAAGCCATTCCATTTCGCAAAGGCACATGGCAGCGACCCAGGCCATCACAACGTCGACGGCTCACCGCAGGAATCACCACCAACTTCGTGATCTCCACGGCGGCAACCACCCGTAGCGCGTCCTCGCCACACCCGCGGACCCGATAGCCACCACGCCGGCCACCTAGCCGCCTCGCTGAGCACCGCGTCCCATGGGGAGCCATCTGGGAGCCGACCTACTCCCCGAGCCTCCGCCAGACCACGCCTCACCGAACCTCGATGCCAGCCCAGCGGGGTGCACTCGCTGGGCTGGCAGGCCCAAGGTCCTCCGATCGGATCGACAAACGTCGCGTTCGGTTGACTTCTGCCAGGTGCAACAACGACTTGGAGGGAGGTCAGCTCGTGCAGCTGCCGGCCGTGCCCCAGCGAAGGAACTCTGTATCTCCAGCGCCGTCGAGGATCGCCACGGCGTACTGGGCGTAGCCCCACTCCTGCCCCGCGCGAGATTCCGCGAGAACAGTCCGGCAGGCCACGCCGGCGGCGGCCTCTGCCCATTCCTCTCTTGTGCTCTGGTCCCACTCGGGCTTCGTGGCCCACACGTACATCACACCTTCGTGCGGAGCGAAGCCGATGCTGGTGTCCTCGTCGCTGATATAGCGGGGGTCTTCGAACAGCCGGGAGTTGGCGTTCCAGTCGACAAAGAGCTGGTGGACCGCCTCGGTTGCCACTCTGATTTCGCGCTTGTCGACGCTGGGGATCCGGGCCGCGGCCAGTCCTTCTTCGGTGGGGTGCCAACTCGGCTCCTGCCCGGGGTCGGCGGCGGTGCGGTCGATGGTCTGCGTGATACAGCCGGTGTTGGCGCGGAAGTCGTCCTCCCACACGATCGCCGGCGCCGTGGACGTGGTGTTGTCGACCAGGACGTACTCGTCGTACGGAAGGGACTTGTAGATGCCCGTCATCATGCGCAAGGTGAGGCAGGCGTTCTTGGCCACTCCCTGCACGACGCGTGACTCCACGGCCGGGCCGCTGATGGCTATGTAGAGCTCTCTCCGGGACGGGGCGTAGCCCACGTCGTACTGACCGCTGTAGTTGTACTCCTCGCCCATGCCGTAGCTGAGGTCGTGCCCGAGTGCGGCCTCGGTCTCGATCTCCGCTTCTCCTTTGGCACGACGAGCTGCACGCCACGTGGCGATCGTCGCCTCGTCCGGGTTCGCAGGAGGAGGGGATGACGCGGCTTCCGCCACAGCCTGGGAGCTTGCGGGCGAAGCGGAAGCCGGCATGGTGGCAGTCTTGCTGGGGGATGCGCTGGAGGGAGGACGGGAACTCGTCGAAGTCGTCTCCGTCTTGTCGGGCTGCAGGGCCAGCGCTCCGCCCGCCAGGCCACCTATGACAGTGCCCACCACCGCCGCGATGCCGACGAGTCGTCTGCTGGAACGGGCAGGACGACTCCAGTTCGGGTCGTCCAGAGCGGGGACGTCCCACTGGGCAGCGACGGGATCGCCCACCAGTGTCGGCTCCGCACCCGTCGGCGCGACCTGTGTGGCCTGTGCTGCGAGGAGGACGGCACATGTCTCGGCAGCGTCCCACGCGGTGGCTCGGTCCCGCGGCTCCTTGGCGAGAGCGCTGCGCACGATGGCGTGGAGTTCGCCAGGAAGGCCACGCAGATCAGGATCCTCGGACATGACCCGGTAGGCGACCGCGTCGGGGGCTCCCCCGCCGAAGGGCGCGCGACCGGTGGCTGCGAAGGCTATGAGGGCGCCCCAGACGAACATGTCGCCCTCGGGGCCCGTTGTACCGGTGCGGTAGTGCTCGGGGCTGATCCATCCTGGGGTTCCGGTCAGAATGCCGGTGCGCGTCACGGATGTGCCGTCGGCGGCATGGGCGATGCCGAAGTCCAGGACTCGGGGACCGACCGGGGTCAGGATGACGTTCTGCGGCTTGACGTCCCTGTGGACGACACCCGCGGCGTGGATGGCTGCGAGGGCCTGGGCTGTGCCCGTAGCAAAGGCGTAGAGGGTTCCACCGGCCAGCGGCCCGTGCGCGGCGATGTACCGATCGAGGGTGAGCCCTGGGGCATAGGCAGTGGCCAGCCACGGTGACGGTGCTTCGGCGTCAGCCGCGATCAGGGGTATGAGGCAGGGGCCCTGGACACGGGCGGAGAGCTGGACTTCTCGGCGGAAGCGCGCCCGGAACTCCGCGCCGTCCGCCTGGGCAGGGTGGACGACCTTGACCGCGACCCGCAGACCGGCGGCGTCGAGGCCGGCGAACACCGTGCCCATGCCCCCTGAGCCGAGGCGCCCGATGATCCGGTAGGGGCCGACGCGCTTGGGGTCACCGGGGTGGGCAACCAGCACCCGCCCACCAGAACGAGCACTGCTCACCGGGCTTCCGTTCTCCTTCAGACGTGCAGCAGGCCAAAGGCCGGACGCATGCCGGTACCTGAGAGCTGGATATTAGCCGCGCGTCGAGGTGATAGGCACTGCCTTCTCAGGCAATGGTCGGCAACGCTTCCTCATCGAGCGCACAAGAGCGAAACGGAGCCGACGAGGCTCGCTCGCCGTGCTCCGTCGCTTTCGCCGCAGCGCGTCTGTTCATCGGTGCGCCCCGCGGCCTGGCTCTCCCCGACAATCGACTGACGCCCCATCAGAACGAGCGTCAAAGGAACGACGCGAGCGTCATCTCAGCGTCAAGATATCGCCCGTAACGCCCACACGGCACCTACCGCGCACCCGCAAACCCCAGGTCACGCGTCCTTCTTCACCGGCTCCAGAATCGCCACGCACTCCACGTGATGCGTCATCGGAAAGATGTCACGCAAAACGGCAGTCGTCATAGCCGCAGGTCAGCACCGGTATACGGCTCCTCTGAGCGCCCCTTCGGTCGCTTGGAGCGTCAAATGAGCGTCACGAACAGCCAGCGGGGTGCTCCTGGCGAGCCGCAGCAGCGAGATCTTCCAACAGTGCATCGGCTACCAGCTCCTCGACCACGGCGATGTCGTGCTCCGCCATGGCTTCGGCCAACTCGGGATCCCACGGTGCTCCGGTGATGCGCCCCGGTCGAGGACCGTGCGCGTTGCGGACGATCGCGGATCGGTAGTCTGCCGCCGTCATGCGCCAGGGGTGCGCCCCTGTTTTCTCCATGACGTATGCGGCAATGCGGATGCCTTCGCCATCGAAGTCACCGTGGTAACGGAGAGCAGCGCCTTGGTCCGCGAGTAGGCGCAGGAGCTGGATAGCTGCGCTGTTGGGCCAGCCGGACGTGCAGACAAGCGGTGGGCAGTTGGAACCGAAGCGACGGAGGGCTAGAGCCAAGATGCTGGGGTTCTCCACGACGTGGACGATGGGTGGGGCAAGGGCGGCGGGCAGGGTCACCTCGCCCGGGTTCCTGACGTGGGCGAGGGTCAGGCTGGCGGCCTGGCCGGCCTCCGTGCACAGGCGGGCCACACGGGCGAGAAGGCCGTCGCCGCCGGGGCGCAGTCCGCCGGCGATGACGGTGGCGGACAGCTCGTCGTCGGCGACGCCAGCGCGGGACCACAGGGCGCGCCGTTCCGCTGCGGACTGCGGCGGAGCAATGTCGTACAGAGTCGCCAGGGCACGCAGGACGAGGGTGGAGACGGGTGCGCCGTCGTCGAGAGCGTGGGCGTGGCCGTTCAGGACTCGGGCGGCGAAGACGGGCAGGGGTTCGGCCTGGCCCGGTAGTTCGGCGAGCACCTTGAGCGTGTCGGTGAGGAGCGTACGGGTACGTTCCGCCGAGCCGCCGACCAATCCCGCGGCTCGACAGGACGCAGCCCAGTCGGCGAGCACCGGCTGCGCCCGTACCGTGTCGTGACCAGCCAGCCAGGCCCACAGACCGGCGCGTTCGTCCTCCTGGCGGCGGCGTTCACCGGCTCTGTCGCCGAGCGGGCCGATGAGTTCGGCGACGACTTCTCGTACTGTGCGGCCGGAGAGCTCGGTGACGGCCTCCTCCAGGCGGGCCAGGGCGACGGAGGGCCGGGGGTCCGGCAGGCGGTCCAGGCCGAGGAGGTCTGCGAGGGCTTCGCGCTGGGTCTCGTCCAGCAGTCCGAGGCGTACGCGTGTGACGGGGCGGCCGGAGGAGAGACGGTCGTGGACCGTTTGCCAGACGGGATGGAGTTCGGGGCGGCGAAGGGTCGCGTCACCCGACGCGAGATGCTCCCGAGAGGTCGTCCCGCCGGACACGGGGTGGTCTCGCAAGGTCATCCTTCCTCCATTCCGGTGCCGTTCCAGACGAAGCGCGCGCTGGTGACGGCGTCGTCTCCGTCGGTCAGGAGTTGGTGGACGGCGATGCCGGGCAGTTCCCTGTAGTTTCCCCACTCGTGGTCGGAGGTGATCATGAGGTCCAGGTCGAGTGCGGTGAGCAGGGCGAAGACCTGTCCGCGGTTGACGGTGTCGACGCCGACGAAGACCTCGTCGAGGAGGATCGGGCGGGGGGCCAGGGGCACGTCCTCGTAGTGGGCGGCGACGGCGGCGAACAGGGGCAGGTGCAGTGCGATGGCTTTCTCCCCGCCGGAGAGCGCGCCGTGCAGCCGCTTGGTCAGGGGCTGCCAGCCGCTCCCGTCCGCCCGGTCGAGGCGGACGGTGAAGGTGTGCCAGGCGGTGTAGTCGAGCACCTCGCCGAGGTGTTCCTCCCAGCTCGCGGCCGTGTCACTGCCCTTGGCCTCCTCGATGCGGGCGCGGAAGAAGGCGTGCAGGGCCTCCCGGTCGGACTCGGTGACCCGACCGGGGTCCTTCAGGAGCAGTTGGCGGGCGGTGCGGGTGCTGTCGGGGAGGTCCGGGCGGACGTCCCAGACAAGCTGGACGGCGACGTTGGAGGCGGTACGGACCCGTTCCAGGTGCCCGTTCATGTGCGCGACGAGTTCGCCGGCCCGGCGGATGCGGGCGGCGAGGTGGCGGCGGATGTCACCGGTGAGGATCTGGTCGAAGAGGCGCCGTTCGGCGGTGCTGATGTCGTCGCGGCTGCGGTCGCGCTCCTGGGTGAGCGCGGCGAGCAGACCGGTCGCCCCGACGCGGACGCCCTCCAGAGTGGCGGTGAAGAGCTGGACGTCGTCATCGGGCTCCAGCTCCAGGTCGGCGCGGACGCCGAGGTGGCGGCGGGCCTCGTGGACGGCTTCGGAGAGGCGGGTGGCGGCGTCGCCGAGGTGGCGCGGGGCGTGCGGGACCTGGGGCCACCGTGCCGCCATGGCGCGCGCGGCCTCCAGAGTGGCCTTGGTGCCGTCCCCGGCGTCGAGTTCGGGTACGACGCCCGCGTCCTCGGCCAGACCCACCAGGCACAGGTGCCGGAACCGCCGCGCCGCGCCGTCGCGGGCCTCGGCTGCCTTCTCCTGCCGGTCGGCGTCCTGGCCACTGGTGGCCCTCAGCTCTCCGATGCGGCCTTCCAGGCCCAGGAGGAGCTCGGCTGCCTGGCGGGCTTCCTTGCCGCAGCGGATCCGCTCGGCACGGGTCTCCGCAACGCGCGCGACGATCTGCCGGTAGTCCGCGCCGACCGTCTCCTCCACCGCCTTCAGGCGTGCCGTCATACCAGACGCCTTCGCTTCCGCAGCGGCCGCGTCGGCGGTCTGCTTCTCCGCGCGAAGGCGTGACCGGTCCGCCCGTGCGGCCGTCTCACCAGCCCTTTCAGCGGCCGCGATCGCGTCGATGCGGGCGTCCGTCCAGGCATCGGCGAGGTCGCGGAAGCTCTCCACGTCGCGGCCGAGTTCGCGCAGCCGGTCGCGGTCCGTGGGCAGTCCGTATTCGGCGGCCCTGCGGCTCAGCGTGCGCAGCGCGCCGGCCACGTCACCCTCGCGTGCGGCCAGATGCTCGGTCGCGTCACGCACGGCGTCGTCCCGGGCGGCCACCTTCTCCTCGGCCCGGTCCCAGCCCCGTCGGCAGGCGTCGAGTTCCCGGTGGTCGGGCCGGGCGGTGCGGTCCTCCGCCAGCCGAGCGGCGCGGGCTCCGAGTTCCCGCAGCCGGTCGGCGAGGGTGGCCAGGGAGGCGTCCTTCTCGGCGATCAGCTCGGTCAGTTCGGCGATCTCACGCTGCTTGGCCCGCTGCCGGGCGAGGGCTCCGATGTGGGCGGGCTCCGGCTTGCTCCAGGAACCCGTGGCCGGCGCGAGGCGCCAGGCGCCGTCGGAGGAGACTGCCGCAGGGTGACCGCCGGGCAGGGTGGTGCCGTACGCGATGCCGGCGAGGATGCGGGTCACCGTGCCGGCCGGTACGGGAATGTCCTCCTCGGGCCTCAGCACGTCCAGCAGGCTGGAGCCGGGGGCGGTCGTGGCGAGGCCGACCTCGACACGGGTGTCGTGCCCAGGAAGGGTGAGCCCTTCGGATGCGCTCACCCATGCGTCCAGGAGGCCCGACGCCTCCAGTGCCGCTTCCACCCCGGCCTGTACGGGGAGCGGGACGTCCTCGTGGAAGGCGATCAGCCGCCACAGCGGCGCGCCCGCCGCAGCCGTGCGGACGGTGGTGCGGGTGGGTGGAGCGACGGGCTGGAGATCGGTCTCGCCGCTGAGCTTGCGCCTCCGCGCGTCGAGCAGGTCACGTTCCTGCTCCAACCCCTGTTGCGCCGTGCGGACTCCGGCCCGCTCCGTGGTGATCTCCTGGTCCAGCGGTCGTGCGACCGTTTCGACCAGCTCGCGCACGTCTGCCTCGACGGCCGCCCTGGCGGCCAGTTCATCGAGGTCGGGGATGCGCAGCTCCGTGCAGTCCCGGGCCCAGGCGAGCAGCCGCTCCGCCTGGGCTGCCAGGGCTTCGTCCCAGGCGGCGGCGGTCGTGTCGCGGTGGGTGATCGCGTCCGCGAGCCGGGTTCGGGCCTCGTCCAGCAGGCCCTCGGCGGTACCCCGGTCGCGTACCGCCCGGTCGTGGGCGTCGATCGCGTCGGTGATGTCGGCGACCTGCTGCCGTCGGGCGGTGACCGCGCCCCGGAGCAGTCGGCGGGCGGCGGTGCCAGGAGCATCGGACCGCCTGCTCCCCGTCCTGACCGGGGTGTTCGCCGACTCGTTGCCGAGGGGCTTCACCTCCCCTTCCGCGTCCAGCATCGTCTTCACCTCGTGGTGAATGGACTCCATGCCTGCGGCCCGGGCCGAGCGGTGTGCCTCGTCCGCAGTCGCGCGGGCGTGTTCGTCGCGCGAGCGGGCGTGTCCCGCGACCTCGTCGGCGTGCTTCCGGTCCTCCTCCGCCTCGGCCTCGGCGGACCGGGCGGCGGTACGCAGCTCCGCGGCGGCCGCGACCTGTTCCTCGGTGCCGCGGCGGAGCCGGTCGAGCTCCTCCCCCTTCTGGTAGGCGTCGCTCTCCCGAAGCCCTTCGACGATCTCGTCCAAGGCGTGCGCCCGCAGTTCCAGCTCCTCGCGCAGGGCCAGGGTGGAGGCGCGCTCCTCGCACGCCTTCTCGTACTCCTCGGCGCTGACGCGGGCGTTCCGGGTGAGGTCGTCCATCTCGGTGGTCGCAGAGATCAGCGCTGCCGCGCCGGCCCGCAGGACCCGACGGGCGTAGGCGCGCTGCCGGGAGGCGACGTTCTCGGTGGCCGTCACCTCGGCGTCGAGCCGGTCGAGGTGGTCCCGCTGTCGGTCCAGGCGCTCGAAGCCCTCGGCGAGCTCGGTGATCTCTCCTTCGCCGAGCGGGGGCAGGGCGCGGGACAGCAGGGTGGACAGGAGGGAGGGGTCGAGCCGTTCGGACAGCTTGGGCTGGCGGAGCTGGAGCAAGGCGGAGAGCAGGGACTCGTACCGCTGCTCGCCCATGCCCGCGAAGAGTTCGCGCCGCACAGTGGCGCGGTAGTCGTTGGCTGCCGGATGTACCTCGCCGCGGTCGCGCAGGGCTTCGGTGAGGGCCGCCTTGGTCAGGGGCTGTCCGGTGTCGTTGACGAGGTGAACCCCGTCGGGGTAGGCAATCCGGGCGGTGGTGGTGAAGTAGTCGGCGTGCGCCGTGGTGGTGTGCACGCTCGCGTGCAGGCGGGCTCCGCAGCCGAACCAGTGCTCGGTGCCGTCGTCTCCGACGCGGCGGAACTCCATCCACACATACCCAACACGGGTCTTTCCGGACGCTCCCTGGCCGAGCAGGTTCCAGTGCATCGTGCGCTCCGAACCGCCGAACGTGGAGAGGCGGTTGGGGCGGAGGCTGGCGTCGAAGAGGAAGGGGAGCAGCAGTTCCAGGGCCTTGGACTTGCCGGTGCCGTTCTGACCGCGCAGCAGCAGGCGACCCTGGTGGAAGGTGAAGGTCTCGTCGTAGTAGCGCCAGACGTTGAGGATGCCCGCGCGATGGGGCTGCCAGCGTCCGCGGCCGGTGTCCGCCTCGTGAACGGGTGACGGTTCGATGGTCTCCTCGGGCCGTCGCTGGAGGGGGAGTTCCGTCACGCTCACTGCTTGTCTCCTTCTCCGACGCTGCCGGCGGTGGTCACGGCTAGCGGATCGTTCTTCGGGGCTGGGCCGGTGGTCTCCGTCAGGCGGTAGCGGTACGCGGCCGGTCGCGCGACGACACGGTCTCGGGCCCTGCCTGCCAGGCCGACGTCGAGCAGGATCCGTACGGCGTCGTCGGCAAGGCGGGCCGGGCCTTCCTCCGACTGGTACGCCTTGGCCCAGCCCGGGAAGCGGCGCAGCAGCTCCGCTCCGGCTTCGGCCAGCTGCTCGGGCAGCAGGCCCGCGGGCGTGGCGCAGAGCGGTGCGAGGAGGAGCAGCGCGGCGACTCGGGCTGTGGAGCTGTCGTCGGGGAAGCGGACGTCGGTGGCGATGGCGTCCGGGTCGACGAGTAGAAAGCCCTCCGCCCGTTCCTCCAGGAGGAAACCGGCCTGTTCGACAGAGCGGCGCAGGATCTGGCGTCCGGTCAAAGAGGTGACGTAAGCGAGCTCGTCGTCGGCGAGATCGGCCCGGTAGAGCACGGGGTCGTCGAAGAGGCGGCGCAGCACCGAGTGGCGCAGCCTCAGGTTGCGCTGGGCGTCCGTGATCGCGGTGGTCTCGGCGTGCGTGTCGTCGGCAGAAGCGCCTCCGTAGCGGCGCTCCCTGACCAGGCCGACAAGGAGGTCCTCGAACCGCGCGGGCACCTCCTCCGGAGGCACGGCGAGCCGGGAGGCGCCGACCGGTGCGGCGGGCAGCCGCATGAGCAGCGTGTTGTCCACGCGGTAGAGGACCTTCGCCTCCGCGGAGTCGACGTACGTCTCGGTCGTGCCGTCCACCACACGCAGTACGTCGTACGACTCCAGCAGCTTCAGGACGTCGACGAACGCCATGCGCTCCGGCCGGTGGACCGGGTCGAACCCCGCCAGCGCGCGGTCGGCCGCCATGGCCTGGACGACGCGGTCGGCGAGCATGCCGATGGTCGTCATCGGCATCGACAGCAGCTCCGCGGCGGCCACGCACAGCAGGACGTACCGTCGGCGGTCGAACGGGGCCCGGCCGGAACGCGCCCGGCGAGCGGGGCGGGAGCCGTCGGGGTTGACGCGGACCTTGGTGAGGCGGGCGTAGCCCCGGCGGGGCTCCACGACCAGATTCCAGCCGCAGGTGTAGTCGAACCAACGAGTCAGCGGGTCACGGCGGCGGCGCACCAGATCGAAACCGGTCGGGTCGGCTGCCTCTGTGAGCAGCGGGCGGGCCAGAAGGAGGCGGATGGCACGGGCGACCTCCTCCCGTTCCGCGGAGGCCAGTTGGTTGGCGAGGGTGCTCATCCTGCGGCCTCCTGCCCCGTGGCGGCGCGGACTGCCGGGAAGGAGATCGCCCCACCCACGGCCGTGACGTGGATGACGTAGTCCGGTCCTGCCATCGTCCCCTGCACGGTACGCAGTACGGCGGTGCGCCCGTCGGGGGGCGGCGACAGCGCCACCTCCACCCGGCCGTCGCCGGTCGTGGCCCGTCGCCGGCCACCCGCGTCCGGCCGGGCGGCCAGCGCCCGGCCCAGCAGATCGAGGAGACGGTCGAAGGCCGCGGGGTCGAGGGTGCTGAAAGAGGAGAGCCGTACCGGGCCGTCCGTCTCCAGCGCCTGCCAGGCGCGTGCCAGCTCCGCTCGCTCCGCCCGGGCCCGCTCGGCGCGTTCCGCCCTGACCGCCGCAACGTCCCGCACCGTGGCCGTACGAGTGAAGCGTTCGGTCCGTCCGCTGGTCCTCAGCAGGGCCGACACCTGTACCGGCGGCGCCTCGGACCAGGAGTGGGACGAGGGGATCAGCTCCGGGTCCGGGTGGGCGAGGTGGGCATGGCGGGCCGGGCCGAGGCCGAAGGCGGCCGACCACAGCCGGTGCAGGTCCTCCTCGTCGGGAGCCGCAGCGAACCAGCGCGCGAGCTCGCGGAAGTCCTGTACGGCGCTGGAGGGGCGGCGCCGGGACTCGTTGATCCGCTCCAGCACCTGCAGGAGGGAGACGATGGCGCGCCGGGCGATGTCGTGCAGCTGCTCGATCCGGGGGCGCGCCCCGTCGCCCGGCAGGAACCAGGCCCTCAGCCCCGCCCAGCGCGCCCGCCGGCTCTCCAGCCAGCCGGCTGCCGGGTCCTCTCCCGGGGTCGGAGGCAGCTCGGCACCGCGCAGGGCCCGCTCACGCAGCACCGCGATGCCCCGCTCCTCCACGCGGGCCACGGCGGCGGCCACCGTCTCGCCGCGCCGGTCGAGATTGACCAGGAACTCCTGGAGATACGCGACGGTGGCGGCCTTCACCTCACGGAACACGTCCAGATCCACTCCTTCGGTGCGAAGGAGCCTCTGCAACTGGCCGTTGAAGGCCTTGGTGTTCTCCACCAGGCCCTCCAGATGACCCTCCAGCTCCCGCAGGGTGCTGAAGATCCGTCGGTCGGCCGCGGCAGGCTCGCCGGACAGCACGGTCAGCTCGTCGAGCCGGTCGGCGATCGCCTCCAGCACCGCGGTCTGCAGCGCCCCTGTGGAGGCCAGCACCTCCAGGGCGTGTCGCACCCCGGCGAGCGCGGCCTCGCCCCGACGGGTCAGCGAGTAGTGCAGGTTGCGCCGCTCGTACTCCTCGGCCGTGCGGTAGTTCTGGGCGTGGTTGTGAACCACGTCGAGGAGTTCCCACTTCACCAGCCGTTTCAGCGTCTCGTGCAGTTCCTCGTCCTCGAGGTCCGAGACCCAGCCGACCGCACGCAGCCGCTCCCGTACGCCGTCGAGCCCGAGCGCGGTCTCCAGGTGCTCGCCGGCCACCCCGAAAGCCTCGAGCACGGCCCCGTTCAAGTCGGCCGTCTCCCCCGTGGTGAACCGGAACATCTCCGGCGGAACCCTGCGCATGCTGGTACATCCCCTCCGCCGCCACCCCTGCGGCACTGCGATCTCCACGGTAGGGGGCGGCCCCGGGTCCCGGCCTCGGTTTGCTGTCATCGTTGTGATAGCTGTCATGACGAGGCCTGCTCCGTGCTTTCGAACGGGTAGGCAAGGCTCTGCGCACTTCGGATGCCGGAGACCAGCACGTTGCCACTTGTCCGGTAGGGCAGGTGCTTCAGTGGCTCCAGGATGATCCGCACGGTGCCCGGCACCGTTCCGGCGAGGAGATCCCTCTCCCTGGTGAGCAGGCGTACTCCGGAATCTCCGAGGTCCTCAGCGTTCTGCACGATCTCAGAGAGGCCTTGGAGCGGATCGCTGGACAGATTGCCGTCGCAGTCCCGGGTCCGGTCGAAGGCGTGACGGATTATCCTGGGCAGGCCCTCGAACAGCCCGCCCAGATGTGCGACGGCCACTGCCGTCGCCGCGCCTCCCTTCGATTCCGGTACGTCGACCGCGTCCCGCATCTCCTCCTGAGCGAGGAGCAGTTCGGCGGACTGAACGGCCTGTTCCACCGCCTCCGTACTACACGTCGCCATGTGCCTGGTCCTCACTGTCCTCGTCCGTGTCGAAGTCAAAGGTGAGCTGCCCGGACCCGTCTCCGGGGACGGGCACCGCCGTCGGGTCCACCGCCTCCTCCTCGTCGTGCGGCAGCGCGTACTCGTCCGCGAGCCGTGCGAGGTGGAGAACGAGCGGCAGGCCGAGCACGTCCCGGTAGTCGTCCTTGCAGATGCGCTGTTGGTGGACGAACGCGGCCCATGCCTCGGGGTCGTCGCCGGGCTGAAGGCAGGCCAGGGTGAGCTCCAGTAGCTCGGGGTTCCACGCGTTCACCGTCGGCCGGTGGGCGCTCCGGCCGGCGGGGTTGACGTGAGGGGTCAGCTTCGCGTCGTCGTTCGTCAACTTCGTCTGCGTGCTCGCCTTGTCCGCCGTGCTGTAGAAGACGCGGCCGGGGGCTCCGGGCTCGTCGGGCACCCACAGTCCCATGCCGAAGCCGCCCCGCTGTTGCCCGGCCAGCTCTTCCTCGCGCTCCTCCCGTTCCGCCCACCACTGGGGCGTCTCGTCACGGCCGCTGTCAGCGACCCTGACGACCCGGAGGTGCTTGCCGTAGAGACCGATTCGCTGCGCGGGGCCCCCGTCGAGGCCGATCCGATCCACCTCGAGCCCGCCGTTGGTGAGCCACGGCCAGCGCTTGCGCACGTCTTGTGCGTGGGACAGGACCAGGGTCGGCGTGCCGCGCAGACTCGCCAGGGTCCTCCTGATGAAGGCAGCCGTGACTGCCGACTGCTGCGCCGAGGTCCTCAGGTCATTCCCCCGCACTCGTCCGGTCAGGATCCGGAGCAGGTCCGGGTAGGGCATCCACTCGGAGGTGTCCGCGGTCCGTCCGAGGACACACGGTGCGTCCGGCCGGAGCAGCACGGCGATCGGGGTGAACTGTGCCCTGCCCGTGGGACCGTCGACCCGGCGCTCGACCAGATGGAAGGCCACCTGGTTCAGACCGGAAGGGATGCGATCGCCGAGAGTGTGCTGGGGCACCAGGCGCATCCCGGTCTGACGAAGGCCGTCCGCCCAGGCCGCTTCGGCCCGCAAGGCAGCGTCCTTCTCGGCGTCAGCCGTGTCCATTGCAGTGTCCAGGGGGCGGATGAACTGGGTGACCAAGCCTGCGTCCGCGCACCCGAGCCGGATCGCGTACTTGGGGTCGGTACGCCTCGCGGGACCTTGGAACGCTTCGCTTCCTTCCAGCTCGACAAGGGCGATCCGAGCCCCGGGCACCTGCTCCCTCAGGCGGGTCATCGCCTCGGCGACCCGTCCGCGCCGCTCACGGATGGCCTGGTCGTGTTCCTGTCCCGCGCGCGGCGGCCGGTCCTCCGCTCCGAGCGGGGATCCCAGCTCGCCCAGGGGGTGGGCGTGGAGCCGCACGGTGAGCTCCTCGGCCTCCCACACCCATGTCTCCGGTCCTCGTTCACGCCGAAACTCTGTGAGTCCGAGCGCGCTCTCGGCGGTGGCGACGAGCCTGTCCCGCTGGTCGTCGGTCTGGTGAACCAGGAAGCCGACGAGATCGGTGCCGTCCAGCGTCGCGGCGAGCGCCGCACGCCGCACCCGCGCGTTGTCCGCCGCGGTCCGTTCCGTCCGTTCCAGGAGGGCGGCGAGCTCTTCGGCGGTGGCGCTCTTTGGCATGGAGGGCCGCTTCGTGAGCTGTCTGACAGGCGGGCGACCGTACCGGCTGCGCTGGAGCTTCGGGGCGGGGACGAACTCGGGGGCCAGCGCTTGCTCGGCCCACTCGATGAGACGGCGGCGTTCGCTGGGCATCAGTCCGGTCCCGATGGGGTGTCTGCCCATGGCGGCCTGGTGGCCGACCGCCAGCCTGATGCCGTCCTTCCCGTCCCCGATCCAGTGGTCGGCCTCCTTGACCAGTCGATCCACCGACGGGAGCCCGTCGAGCGCGGCGACGGCGGCGAGCATGCCACTGGGGCCGCCCTGCCTCCAATCCGTGGTTCCGTTGCGCCACTGCAGCATGGCAACCGAGAGTCGCCGGGACACCGGTGCGTCCGGCACGAGCGAGATCTCTGGCAGTAGGTAGACCGAGACCCCCTTGCGGAAGGGCATCCAGACCTTTCCGGTGACGAACCGGCGGATTCCCGCGCTGAGGTGAATCCGAGGAACCGGCGAGAACGGGACGGTGCGCACGCCGACGCGGAGGGTGGCCGCGTAGTACGACGGCTTGCGCTCGCCGCCCCTACCCGCGGGTCGGTATTCGATCGGCGGCCACGACATCAGTTCCGCGCTGCTGCTTCCGGCGTCGTACCCGCCGCCGGCGCCGGCGACCTGGTGGAAGGTGAGTTGCCGGCCTCCGTGCTCGTAGGCACCCTGACGTGCGATGCGTGCGGCCAGTTCGTCGGGGAGCAGTCGGTACACCAGACGGGTGGGCTTGGCGGTGCCACCGGGAGAAGGCTGTTGTTCGAGCAGGTCGATGGTGTCTGCGCGCCAGGTCAGGCTTCCGGTGTCCAGCTCGCGGAAGCACTCCGCGAGCAGACGCCGTGCGTCCGGATCATCGGGATGGCGGGGGAGGTTTCTGAGCCAGGTGGCGGCGTAGAGGTTGGTCACCGGGGTGGGAAACGGCTCGGTGCAGTAGAGCCAGGGGGAGTCCGTTCCGAAGGTGGCGTTGGACGCCACGGTGACGACGTCCGGGGCGGTGGTGCGGATCAGCTGGTTGATCTCCCGGGTGGGGATGCGGCGTGGGCCGTGCCATCGGCCTTCCGGCCGGCCATGGTCACGCAGCTGGCCGAGCGGCTCCTCCCAGTGAGCGGGCAGCGAGAGGGTGTGCCGTAGGACGGGGAAAGTTCCCTGTGCCGGGTCAGGCATGTACGAGGCGGTCCGTACGTGCTGGTACGCCATCTTGTGAGTCTCCTCAGATCGGAGGAAGGTGCGGGAACGGGTGCTGGGTGCGGGCGGGCAGCCGCGGTCTCAGCCCATGTCGACGAGGGCGCGGTAGAGCGGCTCGTACAGCTCGCGGACGAGCGACTTGTCGATCGGAGAGGGTTCCGGCGGAGCTTCGGCACCTTGAGCGACGATGCCGGGCTCGTCGAAGTAGGGGGCCAGCACGGCGCGCATGCTCGCCAGCAGGCTGGTGTCCGGGGTGTCGACAGCCTCGAATCCCGCCTCGCGGGGTGAGAAGGCGGCGTCCACGAAGGCCACCCTGGCAGGCACACCGCCACGTACGAGGCGGCCGATCACCTGCCACATCACGACCAGCTGGTCCCAGGTGAAGGCGACCTTCTCGTCGTCCCGGAGACTGGACCAGGCCATTCGGCGGGTGAGGTACCGGTTCCACTGGCGGCGGGCGCGACTACGGAACCCGATGGCGGCCTGGTGCGGCGTGGCAGCCGCGAGCGTCGCCTGTGTGAAGACCCTTCCGGTGTCCCGGAGCTGGCGTACCGCCCAATCGTTGATCGACTGGATGGCGAGGGCGATGTCGTCGGGCCGCGGGTGGGGCCGGGCGAGGAAGTAGACGCTGCCGATCGCGGCCTTGCCCGTGCTCAGCACGATGTTGTGCCCTCGTTCCACCGCGAGCAGCGGCGCGATCAGGAGTTCGCCGCCGATCTTCGCGAAGGAGTGCACGTCACCTCGGGTGAGGGTGCGCACCGCGGGGTCCTCCGGCAGCCGGGCCCAGGCGGTGTCGGCGTCCGCGTCGTCCGAGACGAGCTGGACGACACGGCCGTTCCACTCGGGGATCCCGTTGAGGTACTCGGCCGCGCGCCGCGCCTCGTCGTAGCTGCCGACGAGGAGCAGGATGCGGCGTCGATCCTGGTCGGGGATCTCGTCCAGCTCGGTGTCGAGCATGCTGGACGCGCCGGGCAGGCTGCGGTCAGGAACCGCGAGCTGCCGGAGCATCTCGACGAGCGCCTGGGGCCGCTCCTTCGGGGGGCAGCCCGACAGCCGCAGGGGCCGCGGCCCTTCGCTGCCCGGCCAGTGGAGGAACTCCTTGCGGAACTCGGTGCCGAGGACGGCCTCGACCTCCTCGTCCCGCGGGCGAAGCACGGCTCCCACATCGGCGTGCAGGTGGTACCGGCTGGAAGTGCCGGCCCAGCTGGTCGCGGACATGAGCAGAACGTGGGGGGCGGGTCGACTGTCCACCCGACACAGGTCGCCCATTCGCATGAGGAGTTCGCGCCCCACACCGTTGCAGTGGAAGAAGCGCAGCTCACCGCTGCGGTCACCGTCGCGCTCCGAGTCCGTGAGGCGAAACTGGAAGCCGAGGACGTTGCCCATCGGTGATTCGGGGATGACCGCCTCGTAGTCCTTCGGAGGTCTGCGGGAGAGGACGTTCGACGCGTTCTCCAGGTGGAGTGCGGCCTCGACGCGCGGCCACAGGATGGTCATGAAGTCGAGTCGGCTGTGGAGCGCGGCGAGGAGCAGGGTGAACTCGAAGCGTCGGGCCTGTACGTCGATCCGGTCGAGGACTCCGGAGTCGTGGCCCACGACAGCAGTGAGGGTGGAGCGGAGCCGTTCCCGGGTGCGGGCGCCCTGGGGGGCGTGGAGCAGTTCGAGGGCCAGGTGGACGAAGGTGTTGACCAGGGGGGTCACCTGGTCGCCGTCACCAGTGCTCTCGTGCTCGTGGAGGGGGTCGTCCCGGAACCGCAGCAACGCCTCGTCCAGCAGCCGTGCCGCCGGCGGTGGTTGGTCGCCCGCGTCCCGTCCGGGGAACCAGCTGTCGATCAGCAGGTTGTGCAGGGTGAACGCGCTGAAGTAGTCGACGCTGATCCACTGCCGCAGCTCCCCGTCCTTGACCAGGAGCGAATAGAGCCGGTCGGTGGCGGCGCTCACGGTGTTGACGGCGTTCGTCCAGTCGTCGACGTCGCGTTCGGACAGCTGGAGCCGCCCGTCTCGGGCCATCTGCTGGAACTTGTGGACGGCGACCTCGTCGAACCATGAGTTCGGGTAGGTGCCGACGAGGGTGCTGGCCGGAGCGAACACGGTGTCGAGCTGCATCTGCACGCGGTCCGCCTCGTCGACGATGATCAGGTCGCTGAGTCGGCAGGCGAGTTCCAGGTAACGGATCTGCTCGTCGTGCTGGTGCTGGGGCACGGAGCTGTGCACCAGCCCGGCGGGGGTCGCAACCCAGACGCGGGCATCGACGAGGTCCCGGGCGCCGCGATGTCTCGGACAGCGGTTCCACAGCGGGCACAGCTTCCGCTGGGGCTTGGGGCGCGACCTTCGGCCGGCCGGGTTCTCCGCTTCGACCAGTGGATCGTCCGGGGTCTCTTCCTGGTCCACAGCGGGGTACAGCCCGAGGCACGGGGCTTCCCTGATACCGAGGGGCCTGCGTGCCTCCATGCCGCGCAGCACGTCCACGGGGCAGGCACTGCTCAGGTATGCGAAGCCGGGGTGGTCGTGTCCCAGCATGGTGTCGGCGCCCGCCACCGCGGTGCGGCGGTGCAGGCGTCCGATGTTCCGCTCTCGCGTGGAGTGGCCGAGGATGGGTGCCGCCGCTACCCCGAGCCGCTTGAACAGCTCCACGACGGCCAGGGTTTCGGCGACGTCGCCGACGACCAGGGTGACACGGCGCGACGTCCGGGTGACCAGGTGGTAGGTGAGGATGTCACGGAGGGTCGACTTGCCCGCACCGACCATGCCGACCAGGTGGAGCAGCTGGTCGATCCTGAGGCGCTCGCCCCGCGTGAACCGACCGAGGGCCTCGTCCCGGACGAGTAACCGGACACGGCTCAGTCGACCGCGCCATCCGCTTCGGGAGCCACCGATGACCTCCTCCTTCGCGTCCATGGCTGCGGCCGCCGACTCGAGTTCTTCCCAGGTCACGTCCACGGGTTCCCCGCGCCCGGCGGGTGCCGCGTCGAGGGCGTGCGACCTGGGGAGGGCGCCGAGCAGCAGGTCGTCGGTGATCTCGACCGAGTGGAGCCGGTCCTGGGCCCGGAAGGTGTGCTCGCCCGACCCAGCGAGCGGAACACGGCGGGTCGCGAACTCGGGTCCTGTGGTGAGCAGCCCTTCGAACACCTCGAAACGACGCGCTGCCCGGGCGGGTACGCGTTGACGCGGGACCGCGTCGACGCTTTCGAGGTCGTATCCGCGCAGCTGCTGCGGCACGCGTAGGTACGACTCCAGCGCTTCAGACCAAGCGTGTCCGCGTCTGAGGACCCACAGGTGGTGGCGGGCGCGCAGGATGCGCAGCCGCTGTTCGTCGGAGCGGACGTCCCCGAGCGCTTCGCTGTGGGGGTATCCGCCGAGGAGGGGCCACACGTCGAGTGCGGCGCGCGTGGGCGCCACGCTCTGCAGCAGATAGAGGCCCAGTTCGACGTCGAGGAGATCGGCGACCCGGAACGCACCGAGGTCATCCGGCCATACATCGGTGAGCTGGCGGGAGCAGCGACGGTGCCAGCTGCTGCGATCACGCATGGTGGTCTCCTTGGCGGCGAGGGGATCCGGCGGCTTCCGTCCGGTCGGCGATCTGCTCGGCCACGAGACGCAGGAAGGTCCGGTCGTCGAGCAGGGTGATGTTCCCTGCCAGATCTTCGGGAAGATTTCGGCGGAACTGTCGTCCGTACGCCTCGTTCTCGCGGAATCGATAGCGGGGCACGACCAGGAAGGCTCGGTCGAAGGGCGGGTCGGCCCGGAAGCGGGTGAGTGTGCGTGCGAGCAAAACCGGGTTCACCCGGTCCTTGACGTCCACGGCCCAGTACCCGCCTCCCGGCAGCGGGACGCGCAAGTCGTACGCGTCGAACTGGGGCCACATCTCGGCGTCGATGCCGAAGCGTCTCTTGAGGGTTGACCCGATGTCGTTCTCTGCCAGGCCCGGACTGGTGACGAACATCCGCAGGGGGCGGCTGAGCTGGTGGAGCCCGCTGCGGTCGGGACGTACCGGAACGGGGACAGCCGCGGTGGCGTCACGGCGGCAGCGGTCCAGCTCGCAGCGGTGACCTCCGCCGGGCAGTGGCACCATCAGGCAGCGGCAGCGTCCGCACTGCTGGTACCCGCCGTCGCGTCGATAGGTCGCAGGGACGGGTTCGTAGCACTGTCTGATGACGTGGTGGAGCAGGAGTCCGCACTCCGGGTCCCCGCCGAGCAGGGCGAGCTCCGCGCCGGTGAGTACGGGCCGGGTGGTCAGCAGGGACCGGAAGGCGGTGTACGCCGCAGGATCGCCTGCTGCCCGGCATACGGTGAGTGCCTCCAGCATGCGCTGGTTCTCGAAGATCTCCGCGGCGGGGTCCGCCGCATCCACCTCCCACTCGAGGCAGAGCTGGTGCGGCAGTCTCGTCTGGGGATCCACGAGCGTGCCAGCGGCCCCACGGGCTTCGGGAGGCAGGTCCAGCGGCCAGCCCGTCAGCGGTCGTTCGCAGGCCCAGCGCACCATCTCGGGAATGCTGCCCGGCGGTTCGACTCCGTGTCGCAGGCAGTGCAGGACGAGTCGGTTGTAGGCGTTCTGGACCTGGGCCGGATAGATCGGGTGGGGCACGCCGCGCTGCCGGGACAGACGGACCAGCGCACTGGCGATCTCCCGGAGCAGGGGTTCGTCCGAGCCCGCGGACGGTCGGGAGACCAGGCCGGATCGGGCTGCCCCGGAGTTCGGTGGGGTCTGGGTGATCATGCCTTCTCCTCCGCGTCGGCAGGGGCTTGGGCGCTCGGGCACCACCGCGAGACCGGGCACTGGTGGCAGTGCCCGCCCGGCCGTGCCTCCCACGCACGGTCCTCCCGCCAGGGGCCGGCGTACCGTTGGAGCACCGCTCGCGCCTTGGCCAGGCGCTCCGCGTCCATCGGGTCGATGACGTGGGGGTCGGATCCATCGGGACGGAGGACCTCCAGTTCCACCCTCGATCCGGAGGGGTCACCGCCCAGCTCCCCCTGGGCAAGCAGGACGACGGCCAGGGCGAGCTGCGGATACGCGTCCAACGGATCCTTGCCGATGCGGGCAGGAGTGCGGGTGGTCTTGAGCTCCCGCCATACCCAGGAACCGTCCTCCCTGTAGAGCAGGTCGGGTTTGGCCACGACCAGCGCCTGGGCCGCCGTGTCGTGAAACACCCGGGTCGGTTCGCATTCGACCCGCTCGATGGCCTCGGGGAGCTGGAAGGGGCACGAGTCCACATGCTGCAGGAGCATGGCGCGGCCCGTCTCCGCCTCCTCGTCCGGGACCCTCCACCGGCCGGCGGTCCAGTTCTCCCCCGGCGGGGGCATGTCGCCGCGCGTGCAGGGAATGGGGCCGGTGCGGCGGTGGAGCGCCTCGACCCAACCGTGCACGGCCTGGCCGAGCTTGGCCGCGTCGCTGTACTCGCCTGTTTTCGGCAGGTGCAGGGAGCGCAGCAGGGACTGCGCAGGGCAGGCGGCGTGGTACCTGAGGTCGCTGATGGACACCTTCCGCAGCGGTAACCGGCGGGAGGGCAGTGCCAGTACCCCCGGAGACCGGGGCACCGCCTCACACCCGGTGAACTGCTTGCAGTCGAAGCAGGCCGCCCCGGGGCGCTCCGGACCGCCCCTGACCACATTCCTCACGTGGGGGCCGCCGTGCGCCTCGTAGTACGCCTTGGCCTCCTCCGCAGTTCCGTCGAACTGAACGGTCCGCGACCCGTCGCCCAGGCCGATCTCGATGATCCTGACCCTCGCGACGGGCCCGGGAGAGCCGTGGATCACGAACTCCTGGTTCCAGCGGCGCGGCCACGCCGCGTCGGCTCCGAACGCCGCGGTGTACGCGGCGACCGCGATCTCACCCCGGCTCGACGCACGGGCGTCCCCGTGTCTCAGCCGCCGGTACTCGCGCACCGTGCCGTCGGCCGACTGGTAGCGGCGCCACCATGCGTAGAGCTCCCAGCGCCGACCATTGTCCTTGCGCACCGCCCAGTACGGCTGGACGGGCACGAAGGCGTCCGGCCCCTGGCTCGTGTACTGCCGCACCGCGTGCTCCACGTAGGTCCGGTGCCCCTCGTGCAGAGCAGGCCGGTGGCCGGACAGGGCTCCGAGCGCCTCGTCCACCGTGGCGCCGCCGAACTCGATCCGGTCCAGTGCCGCGCACACGGGACCGAGCGTGAAGGTCTCGTGCTCTTCCTGGGGAAGCTGCGACGGCACCCGCGCCCGAAGTCCTGGCCGGGCCTTCGCCGCGTCGCGGGCCAGGCAGACGTGCGGCTCGTCCGCTCCCCCTCCTGTGCCCGGCCCGATCCGGACCGGCCCCTCGTCCCCCGTCATCCACTGCGGCACACGCCACGGCACATCGCACGTCATGTCGTTCCCCCTCCCGGCCGAAGCACGGAGTTAGGCCGGCCGTCGTGAACCCCGAGGCCGTGCCGCCGAGCGTAGCGCACAACTTTGGAACTCTTTGGAGAACCTTGGAAATCAAAGGGATCGGCGGTACAGTGCGCCCATGACCGCATCGCTGGAGGAGCTCGAGGAACGCCTGTCGCGCCTGCGCGCCCTCCTGCGAGAGGCTCGACGCGCCCGCGACAACGCGGCCACCGCCCGCATCCGCGCCGAACTGCGCGAGGCGGAGGCCGCGTGGGAGCGAGCCCTCGACGCCGAGGAGGCGGAGGGGGCCGCGCCACCTGCCGCGGCTCCTTCCTCACCCGCCGGGTCCCCGGCACCTGCCACCACCGCCGGGACCGCATCCTCGTTCCGGCTCCAGGCCCACGGGAAGCAGTCCACCCACGGCGCCGTCCCGGTCCGCGAGCAGGTGCACCAGGCACTCACCCTGCTCGGCGCTCCCGCGTCGCCCAAGCTGATCTCATCCGTATACCAGGCCTTCTTCACCGAGCCGCTGGTCGCGACGAAACTCGCCTCCCTCCGCCGGGACGAGGAAAGGTCCTTCACCGCACAGGGCTACGCCCGCCCCTACTACATCTGTGCCGCCCTCACCCACGACCGGCTCACCCCCGCCCGCGGTCTCCTCGCCGTATCCGTCTGGCCCCTGGAGCAGCGCATCGTCGGCCCACTGAGCCCGCGTGCCGACTTCCTTGTCCACGCCATCGGCACCGCCGAGCAGATCCTGCGGCTCGACGTCGCCGGGCACGCGCCCTCCGGCGCAGCCCGCCAACTGTTGCGCCGTTTCGCGCTCAACATCCCCGGCGCGTACGACGACGAGGAAATCGACCCCGAACGCGTGATCTCCGCAGCACGCACGGAGGCCGCAGTGCACCAGGAGGCGGACTACTCCCTGCGTCGCACGACCGCCGACCGCGCACGCGGCCAACTCACAGAAGTACAGCAGCTCTTCGGGGCCCCGCCCCTGCACGATGCCCTGCGCGGTTCAGCCGGCTTCACCATCTGACCGACTACCGGATTCCTCCGGTGCCGCCACAGAATTCCGCGTAAGAAGAGAAGATGCCTCCGCAGCACCCCTCTCCCCCCTCTCCGGGAAGGCTCGCCGTCCTGCGCGGACCGCGGCCCCCGCAGGAGTACACGGCACGCAAGATCACCGCCCTCACGGCCAACCCGGCCTGCTCCCGCCGCGCCGTACTCGACGCAGCGGGCGTGGACAAGGCGTTGCTCGCCCAACGCCTTGGCCATGAGCCGCGTTTCGGCCAGTCCCCCTTCGCGATCCGGCGCGAGCAGAGCTTCGAGGCCCTGGTCAAATGGGGCGGCTACGCGGAGCTCATCCGCCTGCTCCGGGAGCAACTCGACGTCCCCGTCGAGGAAGCCGCGGTAGCCGATCTGACCGAGGTGGGCGGCGACGCTTCGCTCGCGGTGCGGGCGGGCGAGAGTCGGCGGCTTCTGAACCGCCTGGCGGCCGGCGCCGACGAGCGGCTGATTCTGGACCGCCCCGTCCTGACCCTGGAGGTCGCCGGTCAGACCGCCCACGTGATACCGCAAGCCCTCAGCCACCGCACCGGCGGACAGTTCTACGTGGTGGAGATCCGCTCCTTTCCGGCCATCGACGGCCAGGCGAACCCCTCGGCGGTCGCCCAGACCACGAAACAGGCCGCGGTCAGCGTCCTCGCCCTGCGACAGACCTTCACCGAACTCGGCCTCGATCCCAAGGCGATCGCCCACAGGTTCCTTCTCATCTGCCCTAAGGACTTCTCCAACCGGCCCTACGGAAAGCTGATCGACCTCCGCCAGGAACTCGACGCCCTGCGGTTCCAGTTATCGCGTCTGCGCCGGGCCGAAGACCTGGCCCACGCCCTCTCTCCCGACGCGACGCTCGACACCGAACGGCCGAAGGCCGAGATCGACGCCACGATGCGGGAGCTGGACGCAAGCTTCACCCCCGACTGCCTCTCGTTCTGCGAGATGTCCCGCTACTGCCGGGACGAGGCCACTGACTGCGCCTCCCCGGCCCGACTGGGTGGAGTGGTGCGCAACAGTCTTCCCGGCATCGACTCCACCCGGACCGCCCTCCGCCACCTCGACGGCACCAGCGCCCCGGGCCCCGCCGAGGAGGCGGTCATCATCCGGCTGCGGGCCGCCGAACGACTCCGTCGACTGCGTGGAGGTGCGACCGCGTGAGCGTCATCGCCACGGTGGCCGCCCTGCGGGCATCCACGTCGGAATACGCCGAGCGGCTGACGACCGTGCGCCACGAGCATGTGGACGACACCCCGTTCGTCCTCATCCCGCTCACCCTCGCCGGCGAGGCCTGCGCGCCACTCGCAGCTCTCGCCGGGACGGATCCCGACCACCCGGTGCTTCTGACGGTTCGCCGCCCCCACGACCGAACCGAGCGCTTCGGCTTCGTCGAGAGCCTCGCGGACCTCCTCCTGCCCTACTTCGAGGAATGCCGCGCCGCGCCGAAAGAGCCGTACACGGTCGGGCGCGGCAAGGACAAGGAGGAGCGGGAGCGGCCCCTGCGCGCACCCCAGCTCCTCGTCCCGAACGCTGGGGGGATCACGTACGTCCGGCTGCTGGGCCGTCTGACCCGGCTGCGCGCGACAGATGGTCCGCATGCCGTCTCCCCATCCGTACCCCTGCTCGGAAAGTGGCTGACCTGGTTCGCCGACCGGGCCGAGTTCCCGGATTCCGCCCTGCTCCAGGCCATGACGCGGTCCCTCTCTGCCCACTGGGCCACCGGGCAGAGCCCCACCGAGAACGCGAACCTGGCGTCCCTGCTCGGCTGGATCGATCCCCCCGCCGGACGCACCGGGGCCGAGACCGCCCGGGAGCGCGAAGACCCCGCGGCGTGGCCGCCCGCCGGGCCGACGACCGACCCGGTCTTCGACCGCACGCTCGACGAACTGATCACGAAGTACGACGGCGCAACCGGAGAGCGGGCGCGGGACGCCGCCGCTCGCACCATCGACCGCGAGCTGCACGCCCAGATGCTGCCGACCTGGCAGCTGATGTGGCACGGCGTCCGCCTGTTGCGCGAGCTTCCCGCAGGGGACCACGTCGCCGAACGGCGGGCATACGACCGGCGTCTGTTCGGCGAGTACGCGACCTATCTGGACGATGACGGGCGCCCACAGGCCCGCCGCGATCACGCGGTGGGCGCAGCCCGCCGCCTCGCCCGTATGGAGGAGGCTCAGGAGCGGTACGACGCCGAGCGCGCGTATGACGATCCGCTGGTGATGGCGGAGTACGAACTGACGGGCGAGGCGTTCACGGGCGTGGTCACGGCCCGGGAGGAAGAGCGCACCATCCCCGGGGCGCGGCCCGGATCCCCGCTGTGGCGCCCGACGATCACCGTGCACTGCGAAATTCCCGTGTCCATGGCGGCGGGGACGGCGGTCAAGTCCCCGGCAAGACCGAGGCAGAAGGCCGAGATCCTAGACGTCACCCCCGACGGAGCCGGGTCCGCCGTGCTGATCCAGCTGAACGGCGGCTTCGGCAACAAGCGCAAGCCGCCCGCGCCTGAGGGGACCATGGCCGACCTCGGCGAGACGATCACCTTCACGTCGATCGATCCCAAGAACATGCCGTCCTCGCTCCCGGCTGAGGAGGACACCCCCTGGACCCACGGCGGTCCGCCACAACCGTACGAACCCACCGACGAGGACGCGGAAGAGGTCTGGGAATGACAGCCACTCCGGAACCCGACAGCGGCACGTCACCCGGCGCCCTCGCCGACCGGGCGGTCGCCGACGTGCTGTCCGGCCTGGACTCGGCCACCGGACGCGGCATCGTGGTGGACTCTCCACCGGGCGCGGGAAAGTCCACGCTGGTCAAGCGCGCCACCGGCCACCTGACATCGACCGGCCATCAGGTGATGATCGTCGCGCAGACCAACGAACAGGTCGACGACCTGGTCGACAACATCGCCCGGGAATACCCGGACCTCCCCGTCGGCCGCCTCCACAAGAAGGACTTCGTCCTGCCCGAACGGGTGCGCCGGCACGCCAACGTGCGGGGCAGCAACGAGGCACCCGCCCTCCGCGAGCTGCCGGTCGTCGTCTCCACTGCCAAGAAGTGGTCGCACGTCCCCCGCGAGAAGTGCGCGCCATGGCGCTGGGCCATCGTGGACGAGGCCTACCAGATGCGGTCGGACGCGCTGCTGGCGACGGCACCGCTGTTCTCCGAGAAGGACTCACAAGTCCTCTTCGTCGGCGATCCCGGGCAGCTGGACCCCTTCGCCACAGTGGACACCGACCGCTGGCAGGGACTGACCTGGGACCCGCTGCGCAACGCCGTCGACGTGGCGCTGGCGCACAACTCCGACCTGCTGCGACACGAGCTCCCGGTCTCCTGGCGGCTGCCGGAGATGGCAGCCCCTCTCGTGCAGAAGGCGTTCTATCCCTTCTACTCCTTCATCTCCGGCACCAAGGCGGCTGACCGCGTCCTCACCTACGGCACCGCACCTCACCGTGCAACACCGTCGGACGCCGTCCTCGCCTGCGCGGCCGGGTCGGGCTGGGGTCTGCTTGAGCTTCCGCCTCGGCACACCCTCGACGATGACCCCGAGGTGGCCGAAGCCCTGGCAGAAACGGCGGCCCGGTTGCTGGAGCGAGGGGCGCTGGTGAACGGAGAGCCGCTCATCGAGTCCCGCATCGCGATCGGAGCCGCCCGTACGATCCAGGCGGACTCGGTACGGTCGCGACTGGAGAAGCGGGGTCTCACGGACATCACCGTGGACACCGCCAACCGTCTCCAGGGCCGCGAGTTCGACGTCACACTGGTCTGGCACCCGCTCTCCGGCCGTCAGGATGCCTCCGCCTTCCATCTGGAGACGGGTCGCCTGTGCGTCCTGCTCTCCCGCCACCGCTTCGCCTGCATCGTCGTGGCCCGCGCCGGCATCACCGACCTCCTGGACCGGCATCCCCGCAGCAGCCCGGTCTACCTCGACGTACCACCGAAGTTCCCGGACGGGTGGCGGGCGCACCAAGTGGTCATGGACTACCTGGAGAAACAAGCTCGTCCATAGCTGTAGGCCGCCCTTCAGCTCGCCCTGTACGTAGGCGCAGCGCGCATCCGACGCACGCCAGTGGACAGGACGAGTTATTTACGCTGCAAAGGTCAGCGGGACGTCCAAACGCTCCCAAGCTGCCAGCACTGCTTTGTGCGCGTCCGGCTGCAGGTGGGCGTAGCGCTGGGTGGTCTGGAAGCTCTCGTGGCCGAGGAGGTGCTGGACCTCGTAGAGCGAGACTCCCTTCTGGACTAGCCACGAGGCGCAGGTGTGACGCATGGAGTGGGGCGGATAGTGCGGGACGGGGAGCTGCTCCCCGTCGGTGTCGAAGTAATGGGCGTCCTCGATGGCCGGCCACCAGGTCTGGCGGCGCCAGTTGCCGTCGTCGAGCCGACGACCGGCGCGGCCCTTGGTGATGGTGGTGAAGACCAGTGCGTCGCGGTCAAGCGGGTGAATGTGCCGTTCGAGGGCGTCCAGGACGTGCGGTGGGAGCGGGACCTCCCGGCGGCTCCTCGAACTCTTGGGGTACTCCTTGATGCCGCTCTTGGTGTTGACCTCCACCACGAACAGGCGGGAACGGCGCTGGTCAATCCGATGGCAGTGCAGGCCGGCGAGTTCGCCCCAGCGCAGGCCCGTGTAGAAGCCGAGCAGGCACATGGTGCGCCACGGCGCCGGGAGCTCGTCGACGATGCTCTGCGCCTGGTCGAGGGTGAACCATTGCGGGGGCTTGATCGCGATCTGCGGCAGGTCGATGTTCCTGCAGGGGCTGACCGCGATGACATCGTCGTCGACGGCCGCACGCATGATGGACGACAGCAGGTTGTACGCCCTCTTGATCGCCGAGGCGCCGACCCCCTTCTCGACCAGTCCACGGATCCAGCTCTGGACCTCCATGCGGGTGACGGCCCGCATCTCCCAGTCGGCCCAATGGGGCAGCACGTGGTTCTTGATGCTGGAGGCGTCGCCGCGCAGCGTGTGGGGCTCGACGACACGGGCCTGCCACCAGCGGGCGTGCCACTCGTGAAACGCCATTTCGCCGGCTCGGGGGTCCCGCATGCTTCCGCGGGCGAACTGGGTCTCCATCTCGGCGCCCCAGGCACGGGCCTGTGCCTTGAGGGGAAACGACTCGCTGAACCGGTCTCCAGCCCGGTTGCGGACGGTCGCCTGCCATTTGCCGGAGTTCAGCTTCCGGAGGTACGTGGTTCCGTTCCTTCCTGTTTCGCGTACGGAGGGACTTGGTCCTGGTCAGCGGCGGCGCGCGGGCGCGGAAACCGCCCGGCTGTTGATGAAGTCGTCCAGGCTCGCGGCGGGGACGCGAACGCGAGAGCGAGCCGGTCCTGTGCGCAGGTCGACGACGGGCAGCTCGCCGGCGGCGATGAAGCGGTAGACCGTTCGTCGGTCGACGTCCAGGGCTGCGGCGACGGCAGGTATGGACAGCAGGCGCGGGGCCATAGGCGGTTCCTTTGCGGGAGAAATAGCGACAAGAATTGAGAGATCTACCTGGGCCGGGAAGCAACAAGCCCAGCCGATGCTGCGAGACCGCCGAATAGGGCTTCTACGTACGGCCGAGATCTCCGAGCGGATCAGAAGAGGAAGCGAGCAGGGCTACGTGTGCGCGGCGGGGAACCTGAAATCGGCACGTAGGCGAATCAAGCAAGGCGTCCTCCGGGAATGTGGGCAGGCTTCTGGCAGGGACCGACACGACGGGCGTTCCGGGACGCACAATGATCCGGAGAATCCCCGGTTTCCCTAACCGGGGATCGTCGGCTATATTTCGCCCGCCGCGGCCGCCCCCGGGGGCGCGAGGGGGTCGGCGAGGAGAGTCTGCGGCGCAATTCCGAGGGCTGCGGCGATGGCGACGAGGTCGTCGATGTCGCAGCGGCGGACGGTGCGTTCGATGCGGGAGAGCGCGGTGAAGGTCATGGGCTGGCCGAGCGCGGTGACGCGGGCGGCGAGCTGGCGCTGGGAGTAGCCGCGGGCGGTGCGGGTGCGTTCGATGACGTGGGCGGCGGCGTGTCCGGCGGGTCCGATGGCGAGGGGGCGTGGCGGCATGGGTGGTGTTGTAGCTTGCCCGTCAACCGGTCTGGAAGGGCATTCCCGTCTGCCGTGAGCGATGCGGACCGCGTAGCAATTTCCGGCGGCGATTTCGCCAACCGGGAATCCGGCCCTAAAGTGACCGGACCTGTCGGCGCGTCGTGTCGGTGGGTTTTTCAGAATTCCTGTGGAAAGTCTGGACTTCTGCGCACTGGGTGTGGCTGTGTTGGCCACGCACCCCGGCGAAGCCGGATTCCCCCACCCCCTCCTGAAAGGCGGTCGATCGCCATCGCCCGTATCCGCACCATCAAGCCCGAGGCGTTCTCGTCCGAGTCCCTCGCGGCGGTGTCGCTGTCCGCCGAGCGCACCTTCTTCGGGCTGCTCACCCAGGCCGACGACCAGGGCCGGTTCCGCGACCAGGCCGCGGTCATCGCCGGCCACCTGTGGTCGCTGCGCCGCGAGCACGGCCCGGAGGCGGTCGAGGACGACCTCATCCAGCTCGACAATGCCGGGCTGATCTGCCGTTACGAGGGCGGGGATGGCAAGCGGTACCTGCACATCGTCACCTTCGCCAAGCACCAGAAGATCAACCGGCCCAGCGGCGTCCGGACTCCCCCATGCCCGCACCACGACTCCGGGATTCCGCGTGAGCCCTCATCGCAGGCACGGGGAGCCCTCGCGGAGACCTCCGCGAATCGTCCGGGAGGACTCACGGAGCCCTCCGTGAACGGCGAATCCGCAGGTCAAAGCCGATTTCGTGAGCGCTCACCGCAGCCGCACGAAGGGCTCACCGAGCCCTCCGTGAGCCCTCACCGTCCGGATCTAGGACCTAGGAACAGGGATCTAGGATCTACCCCGTTGGGGGGCGCCAGCGCCCCCGCACCCCAATCGGTCTCGGCGAAGGACCTGATCGGCGAGTACGCCGCCGCGTGCCCCCACCGCCCGCCGCAGGACGTGCTCGGCCACCTCGGCCGCGAGGTGAAGAAGCTCCTCGCCGAGGGCATCTCCCCGGACCACATCCGCGCCGGCCTCGACCGCCACCGCGCCAAGGGCCTGCACCCGAGCACCCTGCCCAGCCTCGTGCACGAGGCCATGAACGCCACCCCCGCCCTCGCCGCTGCCCACCGGCCGTGGACCAACCCCGCCGACACCGCCGCCGCCTACGGAGGCGACCTCTGACCACCACCGCCCTCACCCGCGCTCCGCAGCAGCCCGCCCGGATCTCCAGCCGACTCGGCGACATCCTGGCCCGGCGCGGCATCGCACCCGACACCACCGCCCAAGAACCGGTGGCTGAGCCGATCACCGGGCTGGAACTGGCCGCGGCGCGTATCCCCGCCCGTTACCGGCACGCCCTCGCGGACCACCCCCAGGTCACCGCCTGGGCGGACGCGATCGCCCGCGCCGGACGCCCCGGCCCCGCTGGTACACGGGGCATCGCAGAGGGCCCCTCGCTGCGCATCGTCGGCCCCACCGGCACCGGAAAGACCCACCAGGCGTACGGGGCAATCCGCAGCCTGCTGACGGCCGGGGTCCGCCTGCGCTGGGAAGCCGTCACCGCCGCCGACCTGTACGCCCGGCTGCGCCCGCGCCCCGGGTTCGACAGCGAGCGTGACCTGCAGAGCCTGATGCGCTGCCCGCTGCTGCTCCTGGACGACCTCGGCGCGGCGAAGACCAGCGAGTGGACCGAGGAGCTCACCTACCGGCTGATCAACCACCGGTACGAGCACCTGCGCCCCACCCTGATCACCAGCAACCTCACCACCGACGTCCTGCGCGCGGCCCTCGGCGACCGCGTCGCCTCCCGCCTGGCCCAGATGACCGAACGCGTCACCCTCGAAGGCGAGGACCGCCGCCGTCAGAAGCCCGTCGTCTAGCCCGACGGCACCCATCCCGCCCTTCGCACCACACCCGGAGATTCCTGCTCTTGCCCTCCCCTGCCCCGATACGCTCTGCCTTCGAACGGCAAGGCCGTCCCCTCCTCATGGGGATCACCCTGATCGCCGCCGTCGGCTTCGTCCTCTCCTACGACGCCCTACGGCAGATGGCCGTCGCCGCCCACATCAGTGGACCGCTGACCTACCTCTTCCCCCTCGTCATCGACGGCTTCATCGCGCTGGGCGTCACCGCCCTGCTCATCCTGCGCACCGCCCCTCTCCGCTCCCGCCTGTACGTGTGGACGCTCGTCACCCTGGCGACCGGCGCCAGCATCTGGGCCAACGCCCTGCACGCCATCCGCCTCAACGAACAGGCCCGCCTCCACCTCAACAACGCCACCGTCGGCGCCCTGTCCGCCATCGCCCCACTCGCCCTCGCCGGCGCCGTCCACCTCTACCTCGTCATCAACCGCCATCTCACCGCCAACAAGTCGATGGCGGCCGGACCGCCAACCGTCAAGGCACCCAGTGGCGGACCACCACCGCCCGCCGCCGAGACCACCGCCACCGCCACACCCGCCAAACAGCGCTTGGCGCAGCCGACCGCCACGCCAGAGCCGAAGCCGCCCGCCGCACCGACTTCCCCCGCCACGACCGCCACGGCGCCGCCTCCCGCCACCGCCACACCACCGAGGAAGGCAACCCCAAAACCTGGCGGACGCAAGACCAGCGCCCCTGACGCATACCTCCTGGAGCTCGCCCACCAGATGCGCAACGAGACCGGCACCGTCCGCCGGACCGACCTGGAGCGCACAGCCCGCGCCCAGGGCTACACCGTCGACAGGGCCCGGGCCCAGAAGGCCGCCGACACCGTCCTGGACGAAGCGGCCATCGCCAAGAATCTGGCGGCCACCGCCTGACGTCCCCGTCACCCCAGGCCCACACGGGCGCCCCTCCAGCACTCGCTCCGAAGGAACACTCCGATGCACGACAGCCACACCGAGGCCCTCACCAACCAGCCGCTGGTGCCCACCGACCCTGCCCCGGGCGGAGCAAGTTGGAGGTTCGGACACTCCCCCGTCGGGGGTGCGTCCGAACCCGTGCCCGCCCCGGGGGTGGCGGGCACCCTCCCGCGCCAGGGGGCGCGGGAGGGAGGCGCTGCGGCCGAGGGCGGACCGCAGCCGGTGCGGCGTCGCCGGGGCAAGTCCCGCGTACGCGCTCGTACGCAGCGCCGCGCGCACAGCGTCCGCCTCAGCGATGCCGAGCACGCGACCGTTGCCGCCGGCGCCGAAGCGGTCGGCATGAGCGTCGCCGGCTTCCTCGCCCACAGCGGACTCGCCGCCGCCCGCGACCTCGACCGCACCGCAGCCGCCATCGCCACCCGCCAGGACGCTCTGACAGCCCTCTTCGCACTCCGGCGCCAGCTCGGGCACGCGAACAACAACCTCAACCAGGCCGCCCACGCACTCAACAGCGGCGCCTACCCCGGCGGTCTGGAGGACACCATTGCCGCCGTCCGCCATGCCGTCGACGAGGTCCGCCACGTCTCCGCCCGCCTCACCGACCCGAACTCCGAAGGCACCGCCGCTTGATACCCCGCATCCACAAGCAGGGCCGCAACACCGCCCGCCTGCTCGCCTACCTCTACGGCCCCGGCCGCCGCGAGGAACACACCGCCCCCCACCTCGTCGCCTCCTTCGACGGCCTCGCCCCCGACCCCGGCCGCGACCGGAGCACCACCCTCGTCGACCTCGCCCAGCTCCTGGACGAGCCCCTGCACCTCCTCGATGAAGACGCCCGCCCCACCACCCACGTATGGCACACCTCCGTCCGCGCCGCCCCTGGCGACCGCACTCTCACCGACGCCGAATGGGCGGACGTCGCCCGCCGCGTTATCGCCGCCACCGGGATCGACCCCGGCGACGGCGCGGGCTGCCGCTGGGCAGCCGTCCGCCATGCCGACGACCACATCCACCTCATCGCCACGCTCGTCCGCGAAGACGGCCGCCGCCCCGACCACCACCGCTCCGCCAAGCGCGCCCAGACCGAATGCCGCCAGATCGAAGTCGACTACGGCCTCCACCGCGTGGCGGCGGGGGACGGTACCGCCGCCACGCGGCCCACCAGCGCCGAACGCCACAAAGCCGCCCACCTCGGCCGACAGCGCACCCCACGCGAGGAGCTGCGCGAGGAAGTCCGCCGCTCGGTGGCCGGCGCAGCCAGTGAGGAGGAGTTCTTCGACCGCCTCGCCTCGGCCGGTCTGCTCGTCCGGCGGCGCATCGCACCCTCGGGCGACACCCTCGGCTACACCGTCGCCCTCCCTGATGACCGCAACGGCAAGGGCGAGCCGGTCTTCTACTCCGGTTCCAAGCTCGCCCCAGACCTCTCGCTGCCCCGGATCCGTGAACGCTGGACCACATCCGCGGAAGCCCTCTCCTCGGAGCCCTCCCAGCCGTGGGTGACCGGGCCCGCGTCCGCACGCCGACGTGCCACCACGGCCGCCTGGCAGGCCCTGCTCGTCATCGACCACGGCGACGACGGTGTCATCGCCGCGCAGATCGCCGCCGCAGGGGAGGTCCTGGACGCCCTCGCCAAAACCTCTGCCGTCCACACCCGCCACGAACTCCAAGCCGCAGCAGCCGCCTTCGAACGCGCCTCCCGCTCCCACGTCCGCGCTGCACGCGGCCACGATCACGCCTTGCGCCGAGCCGCCCGCGACCTCGTGCACAGCGGCCCGGCCCTCGGCCGGGGCGAGGACGGCGCCACCACCGCAATGGTCATCGACATGCTGCTCTTCCTGACCACCGCTGCCGCCCACTGGCACGCCAGGAAGCAGCACTTCCAACAGGCCGAAGCCGCCCAGCGGGCCGCCGCGCACCTCCGCGCCGCCTATCCCGCCGCTGCCGACCTCCCCATGGCCTTCCTCCACCAGCGGGGCAGCCGTCTGACCCCTGCCTGGCAACGCCATCACGCCGCCACCCTGCGCCAAGCCCTGCCGGAGTTGGCCGACCAGGTCCTCGCCGAACGCGGATGGCCCGCCCTCGCAGCCACCCTCGACGAAGCCCGGACCACCGGCCACAACCCCACCGCTCTGCTGGTGCAGGCAGCCGCTCGGAGGGAGCTGGACGCGGCGGAGCGCATGAGTGACGTGCTCGTGTGGCGGCTACGACGGATGGCCGACCTCCCCGCCGATCCCCAGAACTCCCGCAGCACGCATGGACGAGGCAGCGCTGCCGCCTCCTCGCAGCAACGTGCGGCACACCTCGACGCCAGGACCTCGAACAACACCCGAAGGCAGCGCTGACCCGCGAAACGAGGCGGAAAGATAGCCCAGAATCGCCGGTTAGCCTAACCGGCGATTCTCCCAACAATTGACCTTCCGACCAACCCCCCGGAAGGAATCCCGCATGCCCCCGTCCGAAGCGCGCCCCGAGATCGTCGCCCTGCTCTGCGACGCGAACTTCCAGCACTTCCGCGAAACCGGCTCCTGGTCCCATCGAAACGGCTGCCCCTTCACCCAGGAGGAACGAGAAGCGGTCTTCAAGGCCACCCGTGCCGACCTCGAAGAGCTGAAGTCCCAGCACTCGCGCTACCTGGAGTACCTCCAGACGCACGAGGAAGCACCCGAAGCCATCCAGCGTTTCCTCGCCCCGTTCATGGAACAGCTCGACGAGAAGAACCTCGGCAACGCCCACGCCCTCATGACGGAGGACGAACGAGCCGAGTTCGACCGCCTGCTCAAGCTCATGATCGAACCCGCTCTCCCCTTCACCCCGTACACCTTCTGACCAGTCACAAGGAAACCTCCATGCCCACCCCTTCCCCCGCACCCCGCCCCCACGTCATGGCCCTGCTGTTCGACACGGACTTCGACCGACCGTGGGGCACCCGCACCTTCCGTCATTTCGACGGCCGCCCCTTCACCGACGAAGAGCAGGCAATCGCCGATGACGCGAATCTCGAAGAATTCCAGGCCGCCGGCGTTCGTATCCACGACCCCGAAGCAGGAACCGAAGCCAAAGCAGCCGTCACCGAACTCGCCAAGCTGATCTATTCCTACGCCTTGGACCATCACAAGACCCTCGTCCAGTTTATGACCCACGAGGACATGATCGAATACGACCGCCTGTGCGGCATCGTCGCCGCAGGCTCCGATTCATGACCTGAGAGAGATAGCAGGAACGGGCCAGATCCTCCATGCAAACAACCAGCCGATGGCGGGGGCCTTCCCTGCCACCGGCTGCACACCGTCCGCCGCCGTGCCGAAGTCCAGACCACGCGCCCCTGCGCACTTGCGTGCGCCGCTCCTCCCTTCCGTACGGTCCAGCTGATGGGGAACCGCCCTCGCACACCGTGAAGGAGAGCTGTTGAAGCCGACCGAGGAAGTGCTCCAGGACCTGACCCAGCCGTCGAATATCTCCGTCCACTCCGACAACGCACTCGTCGGCAAGGTGGAAGCCGCCATCACGGCGGACGACAAGAAACGGAAGGAGAACGAGGACGAGCCGCTCCGTCGGAAGCCCGCCCTCGTCCCGATCCCGTCGACGGAGCTGCCCCGGCAGTTCGAAGTGACCCTCTGGGACGTCCTCCACACCCTCGCCCGGGCCACCGCCCTCTCGTGGCGTGGTGCGGGCCGGGGTCTGGCGGAGCACTGGGGCGCGCTGAAATATACCCAGGCCCTGGCCGGCGGCAGGGACTCCTTCCTCGGTCTCACTGACGAGGGCCACCGCATCGCGGACCACTACAAGTCGCTGCAGTCCGGCGAGCTCGGCATCGGCTTCGCGCTGACCCTCGCGGGGCACGTGCTGCGCAGCCGTTTCCCCGACCATTCGGTGACGATCGTCCCCGCCGACACGGTGTTACGCGCGGGCTGGGCCCTCACGAGCAGGGACAAGGGCGAGAAGGTGAAGTACCGCTACCGCCCGCAGTACTTCGCCGAGGTCTGGCGTCCTGGCGAGCCGTCTCTCGTCATCCCCCTCGCCTGCAAGGGCAACCACGGCGACGCCGCCACCTCCGCCGACCAGCTGGCCTCCGCCTCCGCCCACGCCGAAGCGGTCCACATCGGCGCGTGGAACGAGACCCCCGGCCTGCTGTTCAGCACGCAGCTCCCGACGGACGGCGGCACGATGACCGTCCACGCCCTCCAGGCACCCGGCAGCGGTGGACAGCTGTCCCCCGCGGAAGGTCGTGAGCCGAACCTGAACGCCCCGCCGTTCCAGGCGAACGTGATGCCGGACATCCACCCGCCGACCACGGGGCTGGTGGCACCGGAGCCCGTACGGGGCTGCCACGTGCAACCGAACGACTACGCCTGGTTCCAGGAGTCCCTGGCCCACACCACCGCGGCGGGCCTCATGGCCTTCACCGGCTCCGGCCACGCCACCGCCCGCCACCTCACCGACCGGCAGGGCCGCAAACGCTTCACCGGCCTCGAACACGCAGCCGGCATGAGCGTCCAGGACGCCGCCCACGTCCTCTTCGGCACCGCGTACGTCGGCACCGACCACGTCTTCCGCCTCAACGGCCCCCGCGTCGAGGCGTTCTCCGGTGTGGACGAGGAAATCTTCCGACTCCTCGCCAGGGGCGACGTTGAGGAGTACCGGGCCCTCGTCCACGCCGGCCGCCACGCCCGCCCCCACCTCAGCTACGACAAGGACTGGGGAGGCCCGGTCTCCGTCCACGCCGACGGCTCGGTCCTCGCCCTGCGACTGCTGATGGGGCAGGACGAGGAGCCGCGTCCGGGCTCCGCCCACTGACGAAAGATCCGCCCGGTCCTCCGTCCGACGACAGGCACGCGGGTCTCGATCCGGATCACCGTCCGAAGAGACCTGCGCCCCTGCCGTCCAGGAGCTCTAGCGCCTCCTCCCACCGGAAGCGGTCCGCTCCCCCACCCGCCTTCGGCCGGTGCGGCTCGTACGACCCGACCAGCACGCCCATCTCCCGCAGCTGGTCCAGGCTCCGACCGTACGCCGGATGCGCGGCCATGGCCGCGTTCACGTACGGCAGGACGACCGTCGGGATACCCATCCCGTACGCCTCGCACAGGATGCCCAGCGCAAGGGTGTCGGCGATGCCGGCGGCCCACTTGTTGATCGTGTTGAACGTGGCAGGCGCGACGGCGATGGCGTCGGCGGGCGGGAGGGGGCGCGGGTCGCCGGGACTCCGCCACGCCGAGCGGATCGGGTAGCCGGTCTGGGTCTCGATCGCCTTGGTGTCGAGGAAGCCGAGGCCCTGGGGTGTGGCTACGACGCCGACGCCCCAACCCTGCTCCTGCGCGGCGGTGATCAGCCGGTGCGCGTCGCCCGCGATGCCGGCGGCGCAGACGACGACATACAGGAACGGCTTCTTCGGCCGGTCTTTCATGGCTTTGCCCCTCGTTGACGCGCTCCCCCGCAGTCACGATTCAGACCCTAGCCGTCGGCATCCGCGGACGGGGCCGGGCTGGAGAAGCCGCCTGCCACCTGCACGAAGGACACGGTGTCTGAGTACAAGCGCCAGCCGGACCACTGATGCCGGTGCCGCGCGGTGATCCTTGTGCGCCCGGGTGCCCGGCTCACGTATCGTCGCCAAGGTGACCAACGCGCATGTGGCGAGCAGGCACCGCATTCCCTCCGATGATCTTGCGGAACTGATCAAGGAGTTCGGCCTCGGGGACGTCGTCGACTGGCGTCATCTGGCTGACGGCCTCATGAACGTGAACTGGCAGTTGGCCACGCCGCGAGGGACCTTCGCTCTCAAGCGGGTCACGGATGTGCCACTCGACAAATTGCGCCGCAATCTTGCCGTGTTGCCGACCCTGGCTGAGGCCGGCATTCCGGTGATCGTCCCTGTGGTGTGCTCGTCGGGTGGGGTCGTGGTCGAGGTCGGTGGGAGCGGGTACTGCCTGTTCCCCTGGGCACGAGGAGCGCACGTTCATGGCGTGGACCTCCCCCACGCGCAGGTGCAGCGGCTCGGCGCCGTCCTCGCCAAGCTCCACCTGGCGCTCGGGGACGCCGCCGAAGCCGGGGTCCTCTCCGCTGTTCCCGTCAACCTCACCGCGGACGTCGTCACTCCGGAACAGGCGTCGGAGAAGGCCGACCGGCTCGCCGCTGCTGCGCGGGCCCACGGTTCGGGCGACACCTTCGACGGGGCAGCGCTCGACGCCCTCGCCAAACGTCGGGTGCTGCTCGCCGAGTACGCGGCCCTGCGCCCGGAGGGAGACGTTCCCGCAGGGCCGTACGGCTGGACGCACGGCGATTTCCAGTACCGGAACCTCCTCTGGGCCGACGGCGAGCTGACGGCTGTCCTGGACTGGGACCGGCTGGGCGTCCGCCCGTACGCCGAGGAGGTCGTCCGTACGGCACAGGTGCAGTTCGGGGTGGAGGGCGTCTTCGACCTGGAGCGGGTGGCGGCCTTCGTGAGCGGCTACCGGTCGGTGGTCCCGTTGGAGCCGGCCGCGCTGCTCGACGGCGCACGCCGTCTGTGGTGGAAGCGAATGACGGACTTCTGGCAGCTCGAATTCCATTACGACCGGGGCGACCACTCCTGCGACGACCTGTTCATCGCCGACGAGGCGCTCCTCCACTGGTGGACGGAGCGGCTCGACGAGGTGGAGCGGGCGTTCGGCGGCGCTCTCTAGATCCCCAGTTCCCGGAGCTCTGGGAGGCACGGGCGGGTGAAACGTGCCGCTCTGGCCCGTGCCCGCTCCCCCAGCGCTTCGCAGTCCACGTCGCGGATCACTCGCGCCCACGCCTCGGGGCCGGCGGTGGCGGGCAGGACGATTCCGGCGTCGCCGATGGCTTCAGGGATCCCGCCCCGGTTCGTACCGATGGTCGGGACGCCGTGGAGGGCGGCCTCGACGATCACGCGGGGGAAGGCGTCTTCCACGGTGGACGGGACCAGCAGCAGGCGGTGTCTGCGGTACAGCGGCTCCATGTCGTAGACACGGGGCACGTATGTGACGTTCGGATAGGCCGCGAAGTCGGCAGACGTGTTCCACCAACCCTCGACCAGGGTGAAGGGCTGCTCCGGCATGAGGCGGATGAGCTGGTGCAGCAGCTCGGCGCCCTTGGCTGGAATGGGGTTGACCATCAGTACGGCCGGGGTGCGCTCCGTGTCCGTAGCCGGTCGTGGGCGGGCGAACGGCGGATACACCACGTCGATGCGGGTGCCGGGCGTGCGGGGTGCCCGGTCGCGGACGAACTTCGACACGGCCAGCCCGTAGTGGGGGCGGCCGGCGAGCACGCCCAGGCCGGTGGCGGAGACGGAGTGGAGCAGGCCGGCGACGAGGGTGGTCGGCTTCGCCAGTTCGGCCAGCTTCGCTGATCCTTCCTGGGCGGTGAACACGACATCGGGGCGGATCTCCCCCAGGAGGCTGCCCAGTGCGTGCTCCACGTTGTTCTGTGTGAACGCCGTGCACTCGACCCCGTTCCACCGGTAGCGCAGGGTGTCGTCCGCTTCGTCGTACGGGACGCGATGCCTCTCGAGATGGGCGCGCATGTCGGTGAGCTGGGTGGCTCCGTCCCACGGCGCCTCGTGTGAGCCGAGGTAGGTGACGCGCCAGCCGACGGCGGCAAGTTCTTCGGCGAGGAGCTGCTGGGTGACCTCGGCGCCGCCGATGAGGAAGGGGGGCGGGGTGCGGCGCCAGGCGAAGAGGGCGGTGGGCACCTGCGGTCACCTCGCCCAGAAGCCGACGAGGGTTTCCACGGCCCAGGCGACTTCATCCGGGTCGGCGTCGGCGGCGAGGACCGCGAGCTCTCGCGTCATGGGCCGACGGGCCGTGTGAACGAAGTAGTCGCGTGCGTGGCGGAGGAAGTCCGGCTCGTGGAGGAAGTACTCGGACTCGGCGGCGGTGTGGCCGGCGGTCTTCCGGCGGAGGTGGAGCGTCTCGGCCGGTACGTCGAGGTAGAGGGTGTGATCGGGGCGCAGGAACGGCAGCGACTGGAGCCGGTGGCGGAGCTGGTGGTGCACGCCGTACCCGAACAGGGCGTCCAGGGCGTACGCGTGGGCAAGGAGGGTGTCCACGGAGCGGTCGAGGATGACGAGCTGCCTGCTGCTCGCGGCGGCCTCGGCCACTCTGGTCGCCTCGATCTCCATGAACCTCTCGAAGGCGGCGAGCTGGGCGGCCGCGGAGTCGGTGCGGGCCGGAGGGATGTCGTCGCGGTGGGCGATGTGCTTGACGTAGCAGTCCGAGACGTACGCCCGTGAGCAGAAGGCGGTGCGGCGGAGGTGGCGTATCGCCGTGGACTTGCCGGCGTAGGAGGGCCCCTCCAGGGCGATGATCAGCACGTCGGCGACTCCGTCCGGTAGAAGCGTTCGGCGTACGGGCCGGGCCCGTCGGCGAGGTCGGCCGCCGTGGTGAAGGCGTGCCGGATCGGCCGGTACATCTTCCGGGCCGGGTGCATCTGCGAGCCGTGCATCCTCAGGACGGTGACCTTGTCCAGGACGACGTCGGTGATGTCGACCAGCTCGGACCGCATGTCCGCCCCCGTACGCGTACGGAACAGGTGCTGGTCGCAGCCGGCGAGCGCGTACGTCGCCCAGAAGGCGAGGTCCTCCCAGAACCAGGTGCAGCCGAGACGGACGGCCGCCTCGTGGACGAGGAGGTGGTCGGGGTGGCGGGTGACAGCGGCGGGGGCGAGGAGCTCAGCATCGGGGTGGAGCGCGGCGATCCGGCGCAGCTCCTCGGTGATCCGGTCGAGCAGCTCGGGGTCGTAGGGCCTGTACGGCGGCTCGGCGTCCTTGTGTCCCAGAAGGAGTCGGCGTGCGGCGAACGGTGCAAGCGCGGCGGCGCCCTCCCGGTCGCGCAGCTCGGACACCGTGCCGACATCGGCGTACGTGGCTTCCAGGGCGGGGTGCACGCTCCGGGAGCGGGTGAAGACGGTGACCACGGTCAGCGGTCGGGGGCGGGCGAGGAAAGCACCCGAGGCAGAGAGGGCGAAGTCGTCGTGGTGAGGTTCGATGACAAGGACCGGGCGGCCGGCAGGGGTGCGGGCCTCGACGTAGTAGGGGACGCGGGTGTGGGGCGCCGTCACCTCCAGGACACGGTGGTCCATGGCCCGGTGGCGGGCGGCGAGCTTCTGGGTGTGTGTCCGGTGGGCGCGGTGGAGGTCGTCGGGAAAGGTGTAGATGCCGCTGCCGTCCGGAACCGGCAGGTCGGCTGCGGGCAGGGTCTTGGGCTGGGGCCGCACAGGGGTCTCCTTCGTCATCGCACGGTGGTCTCGTACCAGTGGCGCCACATGCGGGGCGACCGGAGCCGCAGGCGGGCGGTGATGGGGTTCTGCCACCAGAGCATCCGCAGGCTCGACCACTGGTCGTAGCGGCGGGTCGACGGGCGTACGCGCAGGTCGTCGAGGATCGCCACGGGCCGTCCGGTGGCCTGGCCGTGGGCAGTGAGCCGGGCGAAGAACTCCACGTCCTCGCTCATGAACAGGTCGTCCCGGTACCCGCCGACGTGGTGGAAGGCGTCGGCGGTGCAGAACTGGTTGACGCCCTGGGCTCCACCGCGCCGGGTGCGGTAGTGGTCCCAGTAGGCGCACAGCAGCCGGGCGCCGAGCCGCTCGGGCGTGTAGAGCGGCGGAATGGCGCCGCCGACGGCGCCGGCGTCCATGGCGGCAGCGGCGGCCGTGACCGCTTCCAGGGGTAGGGCCACGTCGGCGTCGGTGAAGAAGAGACGGCCGCTGCGGGCGGCGCTCGCGCCGGTGTTGCGTACCCGGCCGATGTTGCGGACGGACTCGGTGACGACGCGGGCGCCGAAGGAGGCGGCCATGTCGGCGGTGGCGTCGGTGCTGGCGTTGTCGACGACGATCACCTCCCCGGTGCGGCCGGTGACCTCCTCCCAGCGGGCGAGGGAGGCGAGGACGGAGGGCAGGTAGCGGGGCAGGTAGGCGACCTCGTTGAAGGCCGGGATCACCACCGACAAGGCAGGGGTGGTCATCGGTACGTCCTTTCGGGACGGGGTACGCGGAAGAGGTGCGGGGTCCGTCGGCTCAGCTCGTCCAGGCGGCCGGCCCACCGGGCGCGGTCGTCGCCGGGTTCGGAGTGGGCCCAGCAGCGCAGCGTGTGGAAGACGGCCCAGGCCGTCAGCTGGTGGTGGTCCAAGGCGAGTGGATAGGCGTCGGTGACCGTGCGGGCTCGGGCGGAGGCGATGGCGCCGGTCATGACCAGGGTCTGGGCCACGTCGGACTCGCGGGGGCCGGCTACGGCGTCGGTGAAGTCGACGAGGTGGCGGACGGCTCGGGGCCCGGCGAGCACGACGTTGTCGCCGTGCAGGTCGCCGTGGCACCACACCGGGGCGGCCGCGGGGGCGTCGGCGATGGCGGCCAGGGCGGGCGCGATGCGGTCCAGAGCGCTGGGAGGGCAGCGACGGCCGATCGAGGTGACCTGCTCATGGAGCGGCCGGCGCGGGGCCCACGGCTGGACCGGGGCCCGGTGAAGGCGGCCGAGCAGGCCGCCGAGGTCTCTCAGGGCTCGCTCGTCGCCCACCCGGCCGGACCGTACGGCGCTTCCCAGGGTGAGCGGGCCGAGGTCGGCGGTGATGAGAGCGGTCACCTCGTGACCGGGGACGTGTCCGTGCACGAGGACGGCGGGCACGGGGACGTGCTTCGCCACGGCCCGGACCGCCGCCGCCTCGGTTGCCGCGTTGCGGCGGGCGGTGACCGCGTACAGCTTGATCACCACGCTCCGGCCGTCGGCCAGGAGAGCCCGGTACACGACCGTCCTCGACCGTGCCGACAGGCGGTGTGCGGCACGAACCGGAACTCCCACGAGACCGAGGGCGGCCCGCGCGACGGCCGCGGGTACGTTCGTCGTGCTCACCACGCACCCGCCGGTTCCGCCCCGAAAGCGCCCAGGCGGCGGACGTGCCGAAGGGCGACCGCCAGGTGCCGCCGGTACTCGGCCACGTCCTCGGTGACGGGGCAGTTCGCCTGCCAGGGCTTTTCGGGGCCGACGAAGTGCACGAGGGCCGCGGCCGGGTCCGGCCTGAGCGACCGGGTGACGACCCGCCGCACCCAGTTGCCCCGTTCCAGGAACCGGCCGGTCTCGAACCTGTTGAGCCCGGCGGCGGCCGGGCGCACGCGGCCGGAGTGCAGGAGCCACAGGTTCAGGGCGTCCTGGTCGTTGTGGAGGATGTGGCGGTGGCCGTGGACGAGCATGTGCTCGACGCCCCTGCGGACGACGGGCATGTGGCCGGTGCGGGTCCAGAGGACTCCGGCATTGAAGTAGGGACGGCCGCGCAGGTGGGGCCAGCGTTCGGCGGCCCCGGGCAGCGCCGGGCACTCTCCTACGGCCGGGTTGAACTCGTCGCGTACGGCACCGATCTCGTCCTCCCGGAGGGACCCGAGCGGATCGGTGACGTCTCCGCGTACGAGCACGTCCGCGTCCACGTAGATCAGGTAGGGCCGGCGGACGAAGTCCGGCGTGAACTCGAACCGCAGGTAGGTGGTGACGGTGATGTACGAGGCGTCCGCCATGCGCGAGGCGCGCAGCGGGGCGCAGCGCCGGAGGTCGAAGGAGCCGAAGCCGGTCCGCTTGGCGAAGTCGGAGAGGAGCAGGGCCTGTGCCGGGGCGAGGTCGAGGGTGAGCACCCGTACCGCCGCGTTGCGGCGGGCGACGAGGGTGAGGCCGTCGGCCAGGCCCGCGATCGCGGCGAGGCCGGGTACGAGGTACTGCTGGTCGATGCAGAGACCGAACGCGTACACGGGGCGTCGCCTTTCAGGCGTGGTGCACGGAAGGGAGTGAGGGACGGGACGGTGAGCGCGGAAACTCACCGGTTGTCCTCGCCGCCGGAGGGAGCGAGGACCTTGAGGCTGTCGGGGTCGTCGGTCTCCCAGTAGGGCCCGCCCCCGGTCGGCGGCCGCAGCACCCACACGGTGCCGCCGGCACGGACGTCGGTGACGATCGCCCGCCGTCCGTCTCCGTCCCTGACGAGGTCGCCGACCCATGCGCGCCGGGCGGTCACGAGGTGCCCTCCTCGGGTGCTTCGGTCTGGGTGAACCAGCCCGACGCCGCGTCCGCGAGGCCGCGGCGGCGTCGGGCCTGAGCCGGCGTACGGCGGGCCGGGGTGCCGCTCGACGCGTCCGCGAGGAACCCTCCCCGATCGCGGAGAAGCACGCTGAGGGCCGCGAACTGGGCCGCGTCGGAGGCGACATGGGCCGCCGCGCTGACGACGACGCCCCGGATCATCCCGGCGGACAGGGCGGCCGTGACCGCCTGCCATCCCGGCCGCTCAGCGAGCGGCAGCGCCGGGTCGGAGTCGGACCAGGCCCCGGCGACGTGCCAGTGCCGGGCGTCGGCGTAGTAGCGGCCACGCTCCTCGCTCTCGCTGAGAGCGGTGGAGGACGGGGCGCAGGAGTAGACGGCAACGGGCACGTGCCCGAGACCGCCGGGCGGGTTGTTCGGCATGCCTCCAGGCTGCTGGCCTGCGATGCTCGGGCCCAGGCATGGCCCGTCGCAGCGGAGGAACCTCGTACCGGACTCGGCTGCCACGTCCCGTGGCAGCGGATGCGGACTCCGCCGTGGGGCTGGCACGGCCCGTAGCAATCACGCTGGTGGAACCCGCGGAGCTACTACGGACCGTGGTACTGCGACCCGTCCCTCAGCGCACCCCGAGCGGGACGCCTGCGGAGTTGGCGAGCCCGCGCAGCCGGTTGACGGACACGCCGGCGAGCCTGCTGATGATGACGCCGGGAAGCATCTGGTGGCGCACCCAGCCGGGAGCCATCTCACACACCGTTTGGAGGGTGTCGGCGGCGGTCTCCCACCGTCGGCATTCCACCTGGGTGAGAGCGACGTCCAGGCCGAAGCGGGCTCGGGTGGCCAGCGGCACGCTGGCGTCCAGGCGGACGGTGTCCATGAGGCGTAGAGCGCCACCTGTGTCGCCGAGGGCCACCGCGATGCTCATCGCCTGCGTGGCGGCGTACATCGGCCCGTACGGCTGGGCGTGCGAGCCACGGGCGTGTTCGTCTCCGATGCGGGCAGCGACGGCGTGTGCCTGGGAGAGGTACTCGCGGGCGTGGTCCGCGCTGGCCCCGCCCCGGGAGGCGGCGACGGCGGCGTTCGTGACGAGCTGGCCATAGACGCTGAGCCGGTCCGGGTCGTGCTCGCTCATCTTGGGCTCGATCCGGTCGGCCTGGGCCGCTGCGAGGAGGAAGCCCTGCTTGGTACGGCCATCGCGGAGGTTGACCCATGCGGTCGTGGCAGCGAGATGGGCGTCGCGCAGTTCGTCCCCGCCCTGGACGGCGATCTGCCGTCCGTACGTCAACGCCGCGTACGCCAGGTCTCGCGAGCCGAGCACGTTGGCGGCCATGCCCGCGGTCTGGAAGGTGTCGATCAGGACGCCGGCAGCGGCCTCCCGTTCATCGAGACCGGCGGCGTCGAACCTGGCGCGGGCTTCTGGAAGGAGCCGCCCGAGGAGGGTGCCGAGCTCGGTGTACCGCCCCTCCCAGTAGGCGGCGTCCGCCCGACGCACGACCGCTCGAAGTTCCTCGACACTGCCCGGCTCGACATCGGCGGGGATACCGATGGCAGCGTCGTGGGTCGCTGCGGAGACCAGGCGCAGCGCGGCCCTCTCGTCGCGGTCCATGGAGCGGCGCGGCGCCTGCTGCCCGAGGAGCACGGCGATGTCCGTACCGAGCGCGTCGGCGATCGACAGCAGCGACGGCAGGGAAGCCGACCCGCCACGTTCGAGCTTGCGGACGACGCCGACGGACACACCGGCCGCCTCCGCTAACTGCTCCTGCGTCATGGCACCGCGCAGCGCCTTCAAGCGCTCAGAGGTGGTGTACTCCGACCACTGCATGCTCCAGAACCTCCGCGTGATGGGCCCCACACGGACAGTACTCACAGAAATGGGGCGGCGGACAGCCTTCGGCCAGGCGGCAGTTGACGCTCAGACCGTGAGCACAGCTGTGACGCCGAGAAGAGCCTCCAGCTCCGCCACGGCCCTGTCCTCGTCGGTGACGTGAACGGTCGTGATGCCCAGCTCGGCAGCCGGCGGCAGGTTCACCTCGTGATCGTCCACGAACACGCACCGCTCGGCAGGCAATCCGATCCTCTCCAGCGCGAGCCGGTAGATAGCCGGGTCCGGCTTCGCCAGCCCCTCCAGCTCGGACACGACGTGCACGTCGAAGAGGTCCCAGATACCCACGTGCTCGTACGGGTTGAACGGATCGAGCCCGAAGCTGTTCGACAACAGCACGAGCCGGTGGCCGGCGGTCCGCGCGGCACGGCCGAGCGCGATCATCCGACGCGCCGGAGGAACATTGGCCCAAGCCCGTCCCATCAGGTTCACGGGGTCCACGTGCTCTCCCAGCAGCGCCGCTGTGCCCTCGTTCCACTCGGCCTGCCCGATAGCCCCGATCTCCAGCGCCGCGTACAGCCGCCGACCTTCGGGGTGATCGTTGAGCGTTGCCCGCCACGCTCCAGGTTCCAGTCCCTCCGACACGCACCAGGTCCGATGGACCTCGATGGGGCTGGCCGTCAGTACCCCGGCGAAGTCGAGGATCAGTCCCATCGGCTCCTGCCCATCGGCCGTGTTCCTGTGCGCCACCGGCTGAACGTCCCTTCCGAGATCGGACTCGTACGAGGACGCTATCGCGTGAACGGGGACTCACGCGAAGGGTGCGCACTGCCCAACAGAACTGGTGACGGAAGCCTCTCGATCGAGTTGAACAGGGTGGCAGTACGGTCTAGTTCGAGTCCCGTTAGGATCACAGCCCATGGCCGGTCGACTTTCAGCGAACAGCTTTGACCCCACTCATTCTCGTGCGCTCGCACGACAAGTGAAGGCACTTCGCGAGGCACGGGGATGGTCACCGAAGCGCCTCGCGTCGGAGGCCGGAATCGGCCTGAGCACGCTCAGGAGGCTGGAAAGCGAAGGTGCGATCCAGCCAGGATTCTTCACGGTGGGAGCCGTCGCGGAAGCGTTGAACGTCTCTCTCGACGCGCTCTTCCGCGAAGCGAGGCCCGCCCCTGGACTCTGGTCGGCAGGCTATGAAGGCCGGAACATCGACTCCTTCGTCTCATCACTCCTCGAAAGCGACATCCAGGTCGTGGCCGACGTCAGGCTCACGCCGATCAGCCGCAAACCCGGCTTCAGCAAGACACGACTTGGGCAGGCACTCGCCGAGGCCGGCATCGAGTACACCCATCTGCGCGCCCTGGGAAACCCCAAGGACAACAGGGCTCCTTTCTGGGACGGTCGCGTGAGCGTGGGACGGGCCCGCTTCCGAAGCGTGTTGCGGTCGGACGAAGCACAGTCGGACCTCGACCGCCTGGCCGAGCACGCCGCCCAGTCACGCGTCGCGGTGTTGTGCTTCGAAAAGGACGAGGAGCGATGCCACCGGAAGGTCGTTCTGGACACCGTCCGAAAGCGGACCTCGGTAGATGTGCGACCGCTGGCCTGAGATCAACGGTTCCCCATGTCTGCGGTCTTGACCGGGGGCCGTCCCTCCTTTCCCATCTGAATCGGGGCGATTCATCGAAGGGGGAAGCGTGGCCGAGAACTGGCAACGGGCTCGAATCATGATCACCGTCAAGACGTACCCGGAGCTCTCATCCAAGTACCGAGAGACGAGCTGCGTCGCAGGCATCCGGCTGGATCAGGGAACGCCACAGCACGTGCGCCTCTTCCCGGTCCCCTTCCGTCTCCTGCAGCAGGAGGCCCAGTTCCAGAAGTACTCGATCGTCGAGGTCGATGTCCGGCCTCACCCCAAGGACAGACGTCCCGAGAGCCTGCGCCCCAACCTCGAAACGCTGAGCGTCGTCGATCATCTACCGACCTCCGACGGCTGGAAGCAGCGGTATGCACACATCGAACCACTGGTCGCTCGCTCCTTGTGCGCCATCAAGCGTGACCAGGAGGCGAACGGAACGTCACTCGGTGTGTTCCGTCCGGCAGAGATCACCGACTTCCGATTGGAGGCGGCGGAGCCGTGGCCGGCGGGTAAGGCCGCACTCGCAGACCAGCTGGATCTCTTCGACCAGGATCTACAGCGCCTCGACTGGGTCCCGTACGAGTTCCGCTACCGCCTGCGCTGCGTCGACGATGACTGCCCCGGACACCGCATGGGGCTCAAGGACTGGGAGGCCGGACAGTCCTACCGGAAGTTCCTCCAGAAGTACGGCGAGCGAGCCGTCCTGGACAAGCTGCGCGAAAGATGGTTCGACCGCATGGTGACCCCGGGCAAGGCCGTGCACTGTTTCGTTGGCAACATCGCCGCCCACCCGCGGACCTTCATGCTGCTCGGGTTGTTCTACCCCCAGCGGCATGTGGTCGACTTCGTCCAGGGCGACCTGTTCTCCGTGTGACGCACCAACCCCGCCGGCTCCCTTGCGAGTCGTCCGTCCCGAGAACGCCGGAAATCCGGGCCAGCTCACTGAGCCTAAGGGAAAAACAGCAGGTCAGAGGGATGATCCTTCCCGATCCACCAAGTGCCTTCTAAGCACTTGGCCGCAGGTCGAGTCCTACGAAGAGCAAGACGGAAAGCTTTCTTCGGTTACGCACAGTTCCTCAATGACAATCGGAGGAGCGGCACAGCCGGCACGTGGGACCGCGTGTCCGACTCCCAAGCTTCGGAGGAAGTTCAGGGACGGCCGCCGACCGCCCCCAAGCACTCGATTCGGCCTGAAGATGACTCCCCTCTGTGTCCGCCCCAGATCTTCAGCGTGGTCGGCCCGGAGCCATCCCCAGCGTCCTCGCGGCGGCCCAACTCGTTCAATCCACGGTCACGACGCTGCTATCCGGCTCCTGAGGCCTGCCCGTCGCACAATCACGTCCGACCGCTGCCCACAACCCCTCGGTGAAACCGGGAAGGAGCACGATGCCGAGTTCGGTCGCAGCATGAGCAGCGGTCGTGAACGGCCCGGGCGGATCACCGGTACGACGCCCGTAACGGCGAGGCACCCCGATGGTTGATCAGACGTGAGAATTCAGGAACGCCGCAGGGGGACGCCGGCGCCGCGCGATGCCAACGCGCGGAGGGTCATGGTCGCTCAGCGAAGCCGGGACACGGCTCCGGAGCTTGCGCTTCGCCGGGCTCTGCACTCATTGGGCTTCCGCTACCGCGTGGACCTGCCGATCGTCGGCATGCCGCGTCGCCGCGCCGACGTTACGTTCACGAAGTGGCGCACCGCCGTGTTCGTACAGGGCTGCTTCTGGCACGCCTGCCCGAGTCACCTGCACGCGCCCCGGCACAACGCGGAGTGGTGGCGGCAGAAGCTTCGGGGCAACGCCCGCCGCGACGAGGAGACCGATGCCCACCTCACGCTGATCGGTTGGCTGCCCCTCCGCATCTGGGAACACGAGACCGTCGACGGCGCGGTCGAGCGGGTGACGGCGGCGCTCGCCACCCGGGGGCATCCCCGCGCCTTGGCCATCAGCACCTGGACGCCCATGGCGGAACGGGCAACCGAGGGCTCGTAGAGGAGCGCGTGCGGCATCCAAACACACGCGGGACGGGGCTCTCAGCCGTAGGGAAGCCGCCACAACGCCCAGCGCCACCCAGTGGACGTAGAAGACGCCTTGCGTAGTCAGCAGGACAGGGAGGGGAACGACCTGAGCAACCCAGCCCTGACCTGACATCCCATCAGAACGAGCGTCAAATGGGCGTCACGAGCGTCATCTCAGCGTCAAGATATCGCCCGTAACGCCCACACCGCACATACCGCGCACCCACAAAACCCCAGGTCAGAGCCCTTACTTAACCGGCTCCAGGATCGCCACGCACTCCACGTGGTGCGTCATCGGAAACAGATCGAACGCCCGCAGCGTCCGCACCCGGTACCCGCCCTCGCGGAAGTAGCCCAGGTCGCGGGCGAGGGCCGCCGGGTCGCAGGCGACGTAGGCGATGCGGCGGGCGCCCAGCTTGGCCAGGTGCTGGACCGTCTGCTTGCCGGCGCCCGCGCGGGGCGGGTCCAGGACGATGAGGTCCACTTCGGTGATGCCGGTGCGCGGGAGGACCGACTCGACCTTGCCCTGTTCGATGCGGACGCGCGGGAAGCCGGCCAGGTTGTGGCGGGCGTCCTCGACGGCGCGCTTGCCGGACTCGATGCCGAGGACGGCGCCCGCGTCGCCGACGCGGTCGGCGAGGGCGCCGGCGAAGAGGCCGACGCCGCAGTAGAGGTCGAGGGCGGTCTCGCCCTTGCGCGGGGTCAGGCCCTGCATCACGGCGAGCATGAGGGTCTGGGCGGCCTTCGGGTGCACCTGCCAGAAGCCGCCGCTGCCGACGCGGTAGGTGCGCTCGTCGGCCCGCTCGCGGACGAAGGCGCGGCCGTGGACGCGGTGGACACCGCCGTCCTTCTCGTCGACGCGCATCACGGAGACCGGCTTGTCGAGCTCCACCAGGGGCAGCCGCGCGCCCGGGCGCGGGGTGAGGATGACCTGGCGGTCGTTCGAGCCCGAGGCCGCGATGGCCTCGACCGACTCCATCCCCTCCCAGGTGCGCTTCTCGACGCCGAGCTCCGAGACGCCCTCGGCGGCGATCATGCAGTGGTCGATGACCTCGACCTCGTGGGAGCGGTGCCGGCGCAGGCCGGGCCGGCCGAACTCGTCGACCGCGTACTGGACGCGGGTGCGCCACTGTGGGACCTCGCCCGCGGGGAGCTTGTCGCCCTCGGCGGGCATGACCGTGCCGTCCCAGCCGGCCTCCTCGGGCGTGAGCCCGGCCAGGCGCTGCAGCTGCTCGGCGATGACCTCGCCCTTCAGCCGGCGCTGGGCGCCCGGCTTGGCGTGCTGCCAGTCGCAGCCGCCGCACTTGCCGGGGCCGGCGAAGGGGCAGGGCGCCTCGACGCGGTCCTTGGAGGCGTCCAGGATCTCGATCGCGTCGGCGCGCAGGAAGCGGGAGGTCTCCTCGCCCTCGGTGACCCGGACCCGGACCCGCTCGCCGGGCAGCGCGTGCCGGACGAAGAGGACCCGGCCGGCCTCCGTGCGGGCGATGCAGTGACCGCCGTGGGCCACGGGGCCGACCTCGACCTCGTACTCCTCCCCGACCAACGACGAAACAGGGGTGTTCTGCATGGCGGGGAGTCTCCAAGGGAAAGGAAGAAGTGGGCTGCCGTTTGGACGGCAGCCCACCAGTCTAGTTGCTCTTCTCGGCCGGTACCTTCGCGCCGCCCTTCTCGACCGGTCCGCGGCGGACCGATCCGGGGGCGTTCCACTCCTGGCGCTTCCTCGCCCGCTTCTTCGCGGCCTCGGAGGACTGGAGCTGGTACGGGACCGAGGTCACCATGACGCCCGGGGTGAAGAGCAGCCGGCCCTTGAGGCGCAGGGCGCTCTGGTTGTGCAGCAGGTGCTCGTACCAGTGGCCGACCACGTACTCGGGGATGTAGACCGAGACGGCGTCGCGCGGGCTCTCCTTGCGGAGGTTCTTCACGTACTCGATGACCGGCCGGGTGATCTCGCGGTAGGGCGAGTCGAGGATCTTCAGCGGCACGTTGATGCCGCGCCGCTCCCACTCCTCCTTGAGCGCCTTGGTCTCGGCCGGGTCGACGCTGACGCTGAGCGCCTCCAGCTCGTTGGCGTGCAGCAGCTTGGCGTAGGCGAGGGCGCGCAGCGTGGGCTTGTGCAGCTTGGAGACGAGGACGACGGAACGGACCCGGGAGGGGCGCACGTACTCGTCGGGGCGCTCCTCGGCGGCGGCGATCTCCTCGGCGACGGAGTCGTAGTGCCGGCGGATCGCGGTCATCGTCGCGTAGAAGATCACCATGCCGAGCAGGGCGACCCAGGCGCCGTGGGTGAACTTGGTGGCGAGGACGACGACCAGGACGAGGCCGGTGAAGAAGGCGCCGAAGGCGTTGATCGCGCGGGAGCGGATCATGTGGCGGCGCTTGGCCGGCTCCTTCTCGGTCCGCAGGTGCCGGTTCCAGTGCCGGACCATGCCGATCTGGCTGAGGGTGAAGGAGACGAAGACGCCGACGATGTACAGCTGGATCAGCCGGGTCGAGTCGGCCCCGTAGATCCACACGAGCAGGGCGGCGGCGCCGGCCAGCAGCACGATGCCGTTGGAGAAGGCGAGGCGGTCGCCGCGGGTGTGCAGCTGGCGGGGCAGGTAGCGGTCCTGGGCGAGGATCGAGCCGAGGAGCGGGAAGCCGTTGTACGCCGTGTTGGCGGCCAGGAACAGGACGAGCGCGGTGGCGGCGGCCAGCAGGATGAAGAAGAACGTTCCGTCGCCGAAGACGGCGGCGGCGACCTGGGAGATCACCGGGTCCTGGACATAGGACTCGCCGACCGGCACGCCGTTGTTCAGCAGGTCCGTGGCGGGCTTCTCGGCCATCCGGACGTCGGTGGCCATGGCCAGGAAGATGATGCCGCAGAACATGGTGACGGCCAGGCCGCCCATGAGCGCGAGCGTGGTGGCGGCGTTCTTCGACTTGGGCTTGCGGAAGGCGGGCACGCCGTTGGAGATGGCCTCGACGCCGGTGAGCGCCGCACAGCCGGAGGAGAAGGCGCGCAGCAGCAGGAAGACCAGCGCGAATCCGGCCAGACCCTGGTGTTCGGCCTTGATCTCGAAGCCGGCGGTCGGCGCGCGCATGGTGTCGTCGAGGACCAGACCGCGCCAGGCACCCCAGATGATCATGACGAAGACGCCGAAGACGAAGACGTACGTCGGGATGGCGAAGAGGCCGCCGGACTCCTTCACCCCGCGCAGGTTCATGAGCGTGAGCAGCACGATCACCGCGATGGCGGAGGCGACCTTGTGCTCGACGACGAACGGCACCGCGGAGCCGAGGTTCTCGATGCCGGAGGCGATCGAGACGGCGACGGTGAGGACGTAGTCGACGAGCAGCGCGCTGGCGACGGTGAGTCCGGCCTTCGGCCCGAGGTTGGTGGTGGCCACCTCGTAGTCGCCGCCGCCGCTGGGGTACGCGTGCACGTTCTGCCGGTACGAGGCGACGACCGTGAACATCAGGACCACGACGGCCAGTGCGATCCACGGGCTGAAGTGGTAGGCCGACAGGCCTGCGACGGAGAGGACGAGAAGGACCTCGCCCGGGGCGTACGCCACCGAGGACAGCGGGTCGGAGGCGAAGACGGGGAGGGCGATGCGCTTCGGGAGCAGGGTCTCGCCGAGCTTGTCGCTGCGCAGGGCCCGCCCGATCAGGATCCGTTTGGGCACGTCGGTCAGTTTGGACACGCAGAGGATCGTAAGCGTTCGAAAAGGGCGGCGCCGACCGGCACCCCCGATCCGCACGGAATCTCCCTGGATACCACCTCCGCAGAGGCGGGCGCGAGTACCCGCTCCCGTTACTGACGCGGGCATGACGTCGCCTTGACGGTTTCCTAACGAGGGCTGCGTGAGGTCCCGGCCATCGTTGCCGCATAAGCTCGGACCGGACAGCACGTCGGTGCGCGTCCGCCACGGCCCGGGCCGACCGGGCCGGGTCATGGCCGCCCTCCGGGGCGACCACGGTGACCGAGCTACGTGGCCGATGGGGCCAGGAAAGTTGTGAGAAGCGTGTTTTCGCAGGTCAGCAAGGCGATCAGGAGTGCGGGGTAAGGGGACGTGCACATCGTCATCATGGGCTGCGGCCGAGTGGGAGCCGCTCTCGCGCAGACCCTGGAACAGCAGGGCCACACGGTCGCGGTCGTGGACCAGGACCCGACGGCTTTCCGCCGTCTGGGCTCGGGGTTCGGCGGCCGCCGTGTCACGGGCGTGGGCTTCGACCAGGACACGCTCCGCGAGGCGGGGATCGAGGAGGCCGGCGCCTTCGCCGCGGTGAGCAGCGGCGACAACTCGAACATCATCGCGGCGCGGGTCGCGCGCGAGATGTTCGGCATCGAGAACGTCGCGGCCCGGATCTACGACCCGCGGCGCGCCGAGGTCTACCAGCGCCTGGGCATCCCGACCGTCGCGACGGTCCGCTGGACCGCCGACCAGATGCTGCGGCGGCTGCTGCCGTCCGGCGCCGAGCCGCTGTGGCGTGACCCGAGCGGCGGTGTGCAGCTCGCCGAGGTGCACACCTCCACCGCGTGGATCGGCCACAAGGTCAGCCGGCTCCAGGAGGAGACCGGGGTGCGCGTGGCGTTTCTCACCCGACTGGGCGAAGCGATTCTCCCCACCTCGCAGACGGTGCTGCAGGAGGGCGACCTCGTCCACGTGATGATGCGGACGGACGAGATCGCCAAGGTCGAGGCGGCCTTCGCCGAGGGTCCCGAGGAGGGCGGTCACTGATGCGTGTCGCTATTGCCGGCGCGGGCGCCGTGGGCCGTTCCATCGCGGGCGAGCTCCTGGAGAACGGGCACGAGGTCCTGCTCATCGACAAGGCGCCGACCGCCATCTCGGTGGAGCGGGTGCCCCAGGCCGAGTGGCTGCTGGCCGACGCCTGCGAGATCACCTCGCTCGACGAGGCGGCCCTGCAGCGCTGCAACGTCGTCATCGCGGCGACCGGCGACGACAAGGTGAACCTCGTCGTCTCGCTGCTCGCCAAGACCGAGTACGGCGTGCCGCGGGTGGTCGCCCGGGTCAACAACCCGAAGAACGAGTGGCTGTTCAACGAGGCGTGGGGCGTGGACGTCGCCGTCTCGACGCCGCGTCTGATGTCGGCCCTGGTAGAGGAGGCGGTGAGCGTCGGCGACCTGGTCCGGCTGCTGCGCTTCAGCCACGGCGACGCCAACCTGGTCGAGCTGACGCTGCCGCCGGAGTCCGCGATCGCGGGCACCGCGGTGGGCGATGTGGCCTGGCCGCAGGACACCTCGCTGGTCACCATCATCCGCGGCTCGCGGGTCCTCACGCCGAGCGCGGAGGAGACCCTGGAGGCGGGCGACGAGCTGCTGTTCGTGGCCACCCAGGCGCGCGAGGAGCAGCTGGAGGACCTGCTCTCGGTCCGCCGGGAGACGACGGAGAGCTGACCCGTACACCCACCTGTACGTGGCAAGGGGCCCGGGACCTGTGACGGTCCCGGGCCCCTTTGCGGCAGCTTTACGGCAGAGGAGTAAGGCTCACGCGTCCGTGTGCCCCTGGGCGGCGGCCTTGCGGGCCTTCTCCGCCTTCTCCTCGGCCTCCATCTCGGCGAAGACGTCGATAGGCGGCGGCGCCTTGGCCAGGAACACCCAGGTCAGGTAGACCGCGAGCAGGAACGGCGGGATCTTCAGGGCGACCAGGACCCAGCCGAGCTGGGTGGTGTCGGCCCACCAGTACAGCGGGAAGAGGATCGCGCACTTGGCGAGCAGGATCAGCCCCCAGGCCCAGCTGGCCTTGGCGTACGCCTTCTTCCGGCCCGGGTTCCGGGTCCGCCAGGAGAGGTTCTCCTTGAAGACCGGCCCCAGGATGAGGCCGATCAGCGGGACGCCGGCCAGGGTCGTGACGATGTACGCGAGGGCCAGGCCGAGCGTGTAGAGCATGCCCGGCAGGTAGAAGTCCTTGGCGTTGCCCGTCATCATCGCGAAGACCACGCCGAAGGCGACGCCGAAGACACCGCTGAAGGCGTGCTTGAGGGTGTCGCGGCGGATCAGCCGGACGGCGACGAGGACGAGCGAGACCGCGAGGGCGGCGATCGCGGAGGAGCGCAGGTCCTTGTTGATCGTGTAGATCGTGACGAAGAGCAGGCCGGGCAGGACCGTCTCCACCATGCCGCGCACTCCGCCGAACGCCTCGAAGAGGGCGGCCTCGGTCACCGCCTTGTCGGCCCGGGCGTCCTGGTCGGGGATGGGCTTCTCGGTGGTCGGCTTGTCGACTGACGTCACCGGCTACTCCTGTCCGAGCGGTCGGAGCTCGTATTTGGGATTGAAGAGGACCCGCCGGCCGTGGCTCATGGAGATCCGGCCGGAGGCGATCAACTTACGGCCCGGCTCGATGCCCACGATGGACCTGCGGCCCAGCCACACCACGTCCAGCGGCGCCGTGCCGTCGAACAGCTCGGCCTCCAGCGCGGGCACACCGGCCCGGGGACGCAGGGTGACCGTCCGCAACGTACCAGTCACCTTGACTATCTGGCGGTCGGAGCAGTCGCTGATGCGCGTGCACCCCGACGCTGCGGAGTCCTCCTGGAGCTCGACCGACTCGAGCTCCTCCTGGGAGGTGGACAGGCGGTCGAGCATCCGGCGGAACCGCCCTGCCGGCTTCTCTGTACGCGGTGCAGCACTCATACAGAAAGCGTACCGGCCCCCGCCGACACGGAACCCGGCACCGGAGTCAGTGTTCGAAGCGGTACCCCATGCCCGGTTCGGTGACGAAGTGCCGCGGGTGCGAAGGGTCCTGCTCCAGCTTGCGCCGCAACTGCGCCATGTAGACCCGGAGGTAGTTCGTCTCGGTGCCGTACGAGGGCCCCCAGACCTCCTGGAGCAGCTGCTTCTGGCTCACCAGGCGGCCGCTGTTGCGGACCAGGACCTCCAGGAGGTGCCACTCGGTCGGGGTCAGCCGCACGTCCTTGCCGTCGCGGTGGACCTTCTTGGCGGCCAGGTCGACGGTGAAGTCCGCGGTCTCGACGACCACGACGCCGTCCTCGCCGCCGCCGACCGGCTCGGCCCTGCGGACCGCGGCGCGCAGCCGGGCCAGCAGCTCGTCCATGCCGAAGGGCTTGGTGACGTAGTCGTCGGCGCCCGCGTCGAGCGCCTCGACCTTCTCGTCGGAGGTCTGCCGGGCGGAGAGCACCAGGATCGGCACCCGGGTCCAGCCGCGCAGGCCCTTGATCACCTCGACGCCGTCCATGTCGGGCAGTCCGAGGTCGAGGACGACGACGTCGGGGTGGCGCTCGGCGGCGAGCCGGAGGGCGGTGGCGCCGTCGGGGGCCGCGTCGACCTCGTACTTCCGCGCCTTGAGGTTGATCACCAGGGCGCGGACGATCTGAGGTTCGTCGTCGACCACGAGGACCCGGGTCATGAAGGGGGGCCTTCCTTGTCGTTGGTACGGGGCGTGGGGCCGGGGGATGTGCGGGGCGGGTGAGGCTACGGGTACGGAGTCCGGGGCCGCCCGGGAAGGGTGCGGCCGCGGGGCGGGGCCGGGGTCACGTCATGATGTGCGCCGGCATCGCGGGGGCCGCGGTGTCCGGCGGCGGGGGCCCGGCGGTCCGGAGGGTGAGGACCATGGTCAGCCCGCCGCCCGGGGTGTCCTCGGCGGTGATGGTGCCGCCCATGGCCTCGACGAAGCCGCGGGCGACGGCGAGCCCGAGGCCCACTCCGGCACCGCGCGGGGCGTCGCCGAAGCGCTGGAACGGCTCGAATATGCCGTCCTTGGCCTCGTCGGGGACGCCGGGTCCTCGGTCGGTCACCCGCAGTTCGAGGCGCTCGCCGAGGACGCTGGCGCCGACGGCGACCGGGACGCCGTCGGAGCTGTACTTGACCGCGTTCTCGACGATGTTGGCGACGGCCCGTTCGAGCAGGCCGCGGTCGACGGCGACCATCGGGAGCGTCTCGGGGATGTCGAGCTCGACGCTGCCGTCGGGGACGCCGCCGAGGGCCATCGGCACGACCTCGTCCAGGTCGGTGGGGCGGATGAGCGGGGTGACCGTGCCGGTCTGGAGCCGGGACATGTCGAGGAGGTTGCCGACCAGGTGGTCCAGGCGGTCGGCGCCGTCCTCGATGCCCTCCAGCAGGACCGCCCGGTCCTCCTCGGACCACTCGACGTCGTCGGAGCGCAGGGAGGAGACCGAGGCCTTGATACCGGCCAGCGGGGTGCGCAGGTCGTGGCTGACGGCGGCCAGCAGCGAGGTGCGGATCTTGTTGCCCTCGGCCAGCTTGCGGGCCTCCTCCGCCTGGTCGACGAGCCGCTGGCGGTCGAGGACGACGGCGGCCTGGGCGGCGAAGGCGCCGAGCACCCGCCGGTCCTCCGCGGGCAGCACCCGGCCGGTCAGGGCGAGCGCCAGATGGTCGCCGACGGGCATGTCGACGTCGGCGTCCTCCGGCCGGGCCACCGTGCCCGTGCCGACGCTCGCCGCGCAGGTCCACGGTTCGAGGTCGCCGGTGCGCTCCAGCAGGGCGACGGAGTCCATCGAGAAGGTCTCGCGGACCCGTTCGAGCAGCGCCTCCAGGCTCGTCTCGCCCCGCAGGACGCTGCCGGCGAGGTAGGAGAGGACCTCGGACTCGGCGCGCAGCCGGGCGGCCTGGTGGGTGCGGCGGGCGGCCAGGTCGACCACGGAGGCCACGGACATGGCGACGCCGAAGAAGACGGCGATGGCCACGATGTTCTTGGGGTCGGCGACGGTCAGCCGGTGCAGCGGCGGGGTGAAGAACCAGTTGAGCAGCAGCGAACCGAAGGCGGCCGAGGCCAGGGCCGGGAGCAGGCCGCCGACCAGGGCGGCCGCGACGGTCAGGGCCAGGAAGAGCAGCATGTCGTTGGCGAGCCCGAGGTTCGCGTCGACATGGGTGAGCAGCAGGGCGAGCAGCGCGGGGCCGCCGACGCCGACGAGCCAGCCCCACACGATCCGGGCGCGGCCGAGCCGGGCGCCGCGGGCGACGGGCAGGCCGCGGCCCTTGGCGGCCCCCTCGTGGGTGACGATGTGGACGTCGAGGTCGGGCCCGGAGTCCCGGGCGACGGTCTGGCCGACGCCTGGGCCGAGGACGTACTGCCAGGAGCGGCGGCGGCTGGAGCCGAGGACGATCTGGGTGGCGTTGACACCCCGCGCGAAGGAGAGCAGGGCCGCGGGGATGTCGTCGCCTATGACGTGGTGGAAGGTGCCGCCCAGGTCCTCGACGAGGGTGCGCTGGACGGCGAGCTCCTTCGGCGAGGCCGAGGTGAGGCCGTCGCTGCGGGAGATGTAGACGGCGAGGACCTCGCCGCCCGCGCCCTTCTCCGCGAGCCGGGCGGCCCGGCGGATCAGGGTGCGGCCCTCGGGCCCGCCGGTCAGGCCGACGACGATCCGCTCACGGGCCTGCCAGGTGGACTGGATGTTGTGCTCGCCGCGGTACTGGCGCAGGTACTCGTCGACGCGGTCGGCCGTCCACAGCAGCGCCAGCTCGCGCAGCGCCGTCAGATTGCCGGGGCGGAAGTAGTTGGAGAGGGCCGCGTCGACCTTGTCCGGCTTGTAGACGTTGCCGTGCGCCATCCGCCGCCGCAGCGCCTGCGGCGACATGTCGACCAGCTCTATCTGGTCCGCCCGGCGCACCACCTCGTCCGGCACCGTCTCCCGCTGCCGCACCCCCGTGATCGCCTCGACCACGTCGCCCAAGGACTCCAGATGCTGGATGTTGACCGTCGATATGACGTCGATCCCCGCCGCCAGCAGCTCCTCCACGTCCTGCCAGCGCTTGGGGTTGCGGGAGCCCGGCACATTGGTGTGGGCGAGCTCGTCCACCAGCGCGACGGCGGGCTCCCGGGCGAGGACCGCGTCCAGGTCCATCTCGGGGAAGGTGGTGCCCCGATAGTCGATCTGCCGCCGTGGCACCTGTTCGAGGCCGTGCAGCATCACTTCCGTGCGCGGCCGGTCGTGGTGCTCCACGAACCCGACCACGCAGTCCGTGCCTCGCTCGACGCGTCGATGCCCCTCGGAGAGCATCGCGTACGTCTTGCCGACGCCCGGCGCCGCCCCCAGGTAGATCCGTAGCTTGCCGCGTCCCATGGCTCGACCTTACGTCCAGCCAAACGGACATTCCGCACGGGTGCGGGAGGTCAGGGCCGTATTGACGTGATCCTGACGCCCCCACGGGGGCCGTCGGCTCAGTGCTCGACGATCTCGCCGTCGCGCAGCTCGAGGACGCGGTCGGCCAGGCCGAGCAGCTGGGAGTCGTGGGTGGCGACCAGCGCCGTGCAGCCCTCGCTGCGCACGACGGCCCGCAGCAGCTCCATGACCGCGAGGCCGGTCTCGGCGTCGAGCTGCCCGGTCGGCTCGTCGGCGATCAGCAGGGCGGGCCGGTTGGCGAGGGCGCGGGCGATGGCGACGCGCTGCTGCTGCCCGCCGGAGAGCTCCCCGGGCCGCTGGGCCGCGTGGTCGGCGAGGCCCACCAGGGCGAGCAGCAGGGCGACCCGCTCCTCGCGCTCCCTCGGATCGGCCTTGCGCAGCCGCATCGGCACGCCGACGTTCTCGGCGGCGGTCAGGATCGGTATGAGCCCGAAGGACTGGAAGATGAATCCGATCCGGTCGCGGCGCAGCTCCAGGAGCCCCTCCTCGCCGAGGTCGGCGAGGTCGGTGCCGTCGATGACGATGCGCCCCTCGTCCGCGGCGTCGAGGCCGCCGACCAGGTTGAGCAGCGTGGTCTTGCCGGATCCGGAACGGCCCTTGAGGGCGACCAGCTCGCCGCGCGGGATGTCGAAGGAGACCCCGCGCAGGGCGTGGACGGCCGCTTCGCCCGTCCCGTACGACCGCTTCAGGTTCTCCACCCGGACCATCGGCGTGCCGGCCGGGTCGTCGATCACGGCCGTGCCGGTCCGTGCGTTGCTCTCACTCACCGTGGTGCCCCCCTCGATCGAACGTGTGCGCCGTCAGTATGGGCACAGCGGAAGGGCGGCTGCCAGGCCTGTGGAAAAGCCGCGGCCGGTCGCACCGGCCGCGGCTGTGGAAAACCCTTGCCCCTGGCGGGGCGGTACGTCAGCGGACCTCGGAGATCTCCGGGCCGCGCTGCAGCTGACCCATGCCGCCGGAGAACCGGGAGCCGGCCTGGTCCTCCTGCTGCACGCCGTCCGGCACCATCTGGGCGTCGTTCGGCAGCTTGAGGACGATCGGGTCGCGCGGGGCCATCGGGCCGTCGCCACGGACGACCACGGTGTCCCGGACGATCTGCTCCAGCAGACCGGCGGCCTCGGGCTGCACCGCGCCCTGGCCGGAGATCACGCCGCGCAGGAACCAGCGCGGCCCGTCGACGCCCACGAAGCGCACGAGCTGCACGCCGCGGTTGCCGTCGGGGAGCTGCACCGGGACCTGGGCGCGCAGCTCCCAGCCCAGCGGGCCCTCGACCTCTTCGATGGCGCCGCCCTGCTGGGTGATCCCGCCGGCGATCTCCTCGCGGACCTCGCCCCAGATGCCCTCGTTCTTCGGGGCGGCGAACGCCTGGAGCTGCACGGCGCTGTCGCGCAGGACCACGGTGGCCGCGACGATCGCGTCGCCCGCCACCTCCACGCGCAGCTCCATGCCCTCGACTCCGGGCACGAAGATGCCGCCCAGGTCCACCCGGCCCTCCTCGGGCGTGGTGACCTCGGAGATGTCCCAGGGACCGTCGGGCCGGGGCGCGGGCGGAAGGTTCACGCGGCGCGGAGCCGCGTCCGCCTCGTCCTCGTTCACCGCGTCGACGACCTGCTCGGCCTCGCCCGCTGCGTCTTCAGCGGCACCGCTCTTCTTGCGACGTCCGAACACGTCACTGTCCTTCCCGGTCGGATACGACCGAAGCGTATCGATTCCCACCCGTAGTGCCGTCCACGGCGGCATGACCGCCGGTGGACCCGAAGCCCCCCTCGGCCCGCGCCGAGCCGGGAAGCTCCGCCACCTCGTGGAAGCGCACCTTCTCGACCTGCTGGACGACCAGTTGGGCAATCCGGTCGAAACGTTCGAACCGCACGCTCTCGCGCGGGTCCAGATTGACCACGATCACCTTGATCTCTCCACGGTACCCGGCATCGACCGTCCCCGGGGCATTCACGAGCGCGACGCCGCAGCGGGCGGCGAGGCCGGAGCGGGGGTGGACGAAGGCGGCGTAGCCGTCGGGCAGCGCGATGGAGACCCCGGTGGGCAGCACGGCCCGCTCTCCGGGGGCCAGCACGGCGGCCTCGGTGGTCACCAGATCGGCTCCGGCGTCGCCGGGGTGCCCGTAGGCCGGGATCGGCACCTCCGGGTCCACACGGCGGATGAGTACGTCGACGGGATTGCGCATCAGGGGTTCACCTCGAAGGCGCGGGCGCGCCTGACCTGGTCGGGGTCGGACATGGCGGCCTGGATCTCCTCCGGCCGGCCGTTGTCGATGAAGTGGTCGACCTTCACCTCGATGAAGAGGGCGTCGGCGCGGACGGCGACGGGACCCTCGGGCCCGCCGATCCGGCCGACGGCGGTCGAGTAGATCTTGCGGCCGTGCACCGCGGTGACCTCGGCCTCCAGGTGGAGCACGGTGCCGACCGGAACGGGCCGCGCGAAGTCGGTCTCGAGCCGGCCGGTGACGGCGATGACCCGCAGCAGCCAGTTCAGGGAGCCGAGGGTCTCGTCGAGCGCGGTGGCGAGCACGCCGCCGTGCGCGAGGCCGGGGGCGCCCTGGTGGTCGGGGGTCACGGTGAACTCGGCGGTGACGGTCACGCCCTCGCCCGCCCGCGCCGCCAGGTGCAGCCCGTGGGGCTGTCCGCCGCCGCAGCCGAAGCACTGCGCGTAGTGCGCGCCGAGCAGCTCGCCGGGGGCGGGCGCGTCGGGGTGGCGTACCGGCGGTATGGCGTCGGCCGGCGGCGTGAGAGCGGCAGATGTTCCAGTCACAGGCGCAGACCTTACCCGCGCGGCCGGGCGCCGGTCTCGCCATGCCAAGCTGGAAGGCATGCAGCCTTCCGCACACTCCTTGGCTCCGAGCTTCGACGAGCGCCTCACCGCGCCCCGTTCCTGGTGGGTGATCGTGGCCCTGCTGGGCGTCTCCGGCGGTCTGATCATGTTCCCGTTGGGCACGGTCCCGACGCTCGGCGGACTGATCGCCGCGGGGGCGCTCGCCGCGGTCGCGGTGTCCTCGTACGGTTCGGCCCGGATCCGGGTGGTGGCCGGCTCGCTGGTCGCGGGGGACGCGCGCATCCCGGTGTCGGCGCTGGGGGCGCCCGAGGTCCTGGACGCCGAGGAGGCGCGCGCCTGGCGCACGTACAAGGCGGATCCGCGCGCGTTCATGCTGATGCGCAGCTACGTGCCCACGGCGGTGCGGGTCGAGGTGACGGACCCGGCGGACCCGACGCCGTACGTCTACCTGTCCAGCCGGGACCCGGAGGGCCTCGTGGCGGCCCTGGAGGCGGCCCGCGACGAGGCGCGGGGAGCCCAGGAGGCGCCGGAGGCCCAGGACGCCTAGAAGTCGATCTCCTTGGGGTTCTCCGGCTGCTCCAGCGGGGGCAGCGGCGGGAGGGCGTCCCAGGGGATCTGGCGGCCGCGCAGGTCCTTGCGGATGTGCGCGGCGAGCTTTCTGGTGTCGCGCCGGTTCATGACCGCGCCGACGGCCGCGCCCACCATGAACGGCGTGAGGTTCGGCAGGTTGCGCACCAGGCGCTTGGTGATCTGCTGGCGCAGTTCGCGCTTGAGCTGGCCGCCGAGGGCAGCGTTGACCGTGGTGGGCTTGGTGGGGTCGATGCCGCGCTCCTCGGCCCAGGAGGTCAGGTACGCGGTCGAGCGCTGGGTGAGGTTGCCGGGCGGGCGCAGTCCGTAGACCTCGTGCAGCTCGGCGATGAGCTTCAGCTCGATGGCGGCGACGCCGGTGATCTCCGCGGCCAGCTCCGCGGGCATCGCGGGCGGCACCGGCAGCATCGCGGCGGCGCCGATGCCGGCACCGACGGTGGCGCTGGCGTTGGACGCGCCCGTGACGAGCTTGTCGGCGATCTGTTCGGGGCCGAGCCCCGGGAAGTGCCGGCGCAGGGTCGCCAGGTCCCGCACGGGGACCCGGGGGGCGAGCTCGATGACCCGGTCGGCGAGGTAGCCGATGCCGGCCTTGGCTCCCTGGCCACCGCGCTTCACACCGCGCCGTACGGCTTCGATGCGGGCGCTGTCGAGTTTGATGCGGTCCAGCTGGAGGCGCGCCGGGTTGGCGACGCGCCGCAGGGCGCTCCGCTTGGTCCCGTCGCCCCGCTCCTGCGGGACGGGCGAGTGGTCGCCCGGGGGCGGCGCCTGTGCTGCTTCGAGCGAGGCCGTGGGGCCTCGCCCGTCGTCACGTGCGCCAAAGGCGGGCAGGGGGGCGGAGTGCGCGGCCGAGGAGCCCTGCTGAGGGTCCTCTGCCGAGCCTGAGCCGCCCCGGTACGCCTCCGACTTCCCAGGAAGCCGGAGCCGCCGCTTCCGAGACGGTGTGTCGCCTGCCACGGCCACTCGATCTCAGTCGCAGTCGCGGCAGATCGGCTGGCCGTTCTTCTCCCGCGCCAGCTGGCTGCGGTGGTGCACGAGGAAGCAGCTCATGCAGGTGAACTCGTCGGCCTGCTTGGGCAGGACCCGGACGGCCAACTCCTCGTTGGAGAGGTCGGCGCCGGGCAGCTCCAGGCCCTCGGCGGCCTCGAACTCGTCGACGTCGACGGTCGAGGTGGACTTGTCGTTCCGGCGGGCCTTCAGTTCTTCAAGGCTGTCCGAGTCGACGTCGTCGTCGGTCTTGCGTGGGGTGTCGTAATCCGTTGCCATGTCGCTCTCCCCCTCTGGGTGGTTTGCGGTGTCTCCAGCGCACGTAACGCGTGAGAGGCCGGACTTGTGCCCGACCCGAGGCGGAGATTTTGCCTCACATCAAGGTCTGTTACTCAATCGACACCCAATCCGCCCTCTCACGAGTGAGCGGCTTTGGGTGGCGAACCGGACCGTACACGGTCCGTCGGCCGTCCCTCACGGGCGCCACCCCGTGTACTTCCCGCCTTTCGGACCCCCGGAAACCCGGACTTTTCCGGGTTTTTTGCGGGAATTCGCGATCACGGAGAGTGGGGGGTCGGACACCCATTCCTGTGATCGATCACACAGGATCGTCTCAGGAACGAGAACCGGAAATTCCGCGCAAAGCGAACAGATCCGGTCGGCTCGTGCAGTGTGTCAGATCGGCAGAGTGACACGCATCACGAGGCCACCGCCCTCGCGGGGCTCCGCGATGATACGGCCGCCGTGGGCCCGAGCGACGGACCGCGCGATCGACAGGCCGAGGCCGACGCCCTTGTCGCTCCCGGTGCGCTCCTGCCGCAGGCGCCGGAATGGCTCGAAAAGATTGTCGATCTCGTACGCGGGGACCACCGGGCCCGTGTTCGCGACCACCAGGACCGCCTGGCCGTTCTGGGTCTCGGTCGTGACGTCCACCCAGCCGCCCTCCGGGATGTTGTACCGGACGGCGTTCTGCACCAGGTTCAGCGCGATCCGCTCCAGCAGGACGCCGTTGCCCTGGACGACCGCCGGGGCGCGCTCGCCGCGGAGCTCCACGCCCTTGGCTTCGGCCTCCGAACGCACCTGGTCGATGGCACGGGAGGCCACCTCGGCCAGGTCCACGGCCTTGCGCTCGATGATCTGGTTGTCGCTGCGGGCCAGCAGCAGCAGGCCCTCGACCAGCTGCTCGCTGCGCTCGTTGGTGGCCAGCAGCGTCTTGCCCAGCTGCTGGAGCTCCACCGGCGCGCCGGGGTCGGAGAGCTGGACCTCCAGCAGGGTGCGGTTGATCGCGAGCGGGGTGCGCAGCTCGTGCGAGGCGTTGGCCACGAAGCGCTGCTGGGCGCTGAAGGCCCGCTCCAGGCGCTCCAGCATCTCGTCGAAGGTGTCCGCGAGCTCCTTGAGCTCGTCGTCCGGGCCGTCGAGCTCGATCCGCCGGGACAGATCCGATCCGGCCACCTGGCGGGCGGTCCGGGTGATCCGGCCCAGCGGGGAGAGCACCCGGCCCGCCATCGCGTATCCGAAGGCGAAGGCGATGATGCTCAGCCCCAGCAGGGCAAACAGGGAGCGGCGCAGCAGGTCGTCGAGGGCGAGGTCGCTCTGGTGCCGCAGACACATCGTGACGGCGTTGTTGAGCTGCTCTCCGGTGGACTTCTCCGGGAGCTCGCACCAGTCGGTGGTCGGCTGGACGGTGCCGCTGACGACCTTGAAGGGCAGCTGGGAGGTGCTGTCCCGCAGGGCCTGCGCGGTGAACAGGTAGATGATCGCCAGCAGCAGGATGCCGGCGATCAGGAACATTCCGCCGTACAGCAGCGTGAGTCTTATCCGGATGGTCGGTCGCAGCAGCGGCCTGACCGGGTCGCGGGGGTCCCAGGTCGGTTTCGGGGGCGCGTTCAGGGGCGCCGGGGTCTGGGCCATCGGGTCAGATCCGGTATCCGGAGCCGGGGACGGTGACGATGACCGGGGGCTCGCCGAGCTTGCGGCGCAGGGTCATCACGGTGACGCGTACGACGTTGGTGAACGGGTCCGTGTTCTCGTCCCAGGCCTTCTCCAGGAGCTGCTCGGCCGAGACGACGGCGCCCTCGCTGCGCATCAGGACCTCCAGGACGGCGAACTCCTTGGGTGCCAGCTGGACCTCCTTGCCCTCGCGGAAGACCTCGCGGCGGTTGGGGTCGAGCTTGATGCCGGCGCGCTCCAGGACGGGCGGGAGCGGCACGGTGGTGCGGCGGCCCAGGGCCCGCACGCGGGCGGTGAGCTCGGTGAAGGCGAAGGGCTTCGGCAGGTAGTCGTCGGCGCCCAGCTCCAGTCCCTCGACCCGGTCGCTGACGTCGCCGGAGGCGGTCAGCATCAGGACCCGGGTGGGCATGCCGAGCTCGACGATCTTCCGGCAGACGTCGTCGCCGTGGACGAGCGGGAGGTCCCGGTCGAGCACGACGACGTCGTAGTCGTTGACCCCGATGCGCTCCAGGGCCGCGGCGCCGTCGTACACGACGTCGACGGCCATGGCCTCCCGGCGCAGTCCGGTGGCCACCGCATCGGCGAGCAGCTGCTCGTCCTCGACGACGAGTACGCGCACGTCTGTAAGTCCTTTCCTGGGTGCCCTGGTCCTGGGCGTGGACGGGCGGTTCTGCGCACTGACTGTGCGTGTCCATCCTGCCCCGAACGCGCGTAAACCGGCTGTAAGACGGCGGTGCGGGGCCCCGGGGGCCGGTCGCGGGGCGTGTCCCTCCGATGGCTCAGGGAAGAATTCACCTGATTCACGGGCCAGTTGAGGTTTCTGTGAGGAAAGGTCTGGGGAGGACGACTGCACACCCCGCGATCACGCCCTGTAGGTGGCACGCCACCTACCGCTCTCTGTCCCCCAGAGGTAGCAGTGTGTGATCCACCCACCCCCGGCACTCCCCGTGCCAACGACCCACGACGAGGGGGCGCACGATGGACGCTTTCACCGCAGGGCTGCTGCACCGCATCAGGACCGCTCAGTCCGACCTCACGCGTGCTCGTGAGACGGGCGACGACTTCCTCGCTGACGTCGAGCAGGCCGAGCTGGACGACCTGCACCGCCTGGCCGCCGAGCACGGCGTGGAGGTCGGCGCGGCCTGCGCCTGATCCCCCGGACGGACAGGGGTGGGCCCCCGGAGTCGTCGACTCCGGGGGCCCACCCCTGTCCGCTGGACGGCCGTCAGTCGTGCCAGGCCCCGGCCTCCTCCAGGAAGGCCTGCAGAGGCCCGAAGACCCCCTCGGAGGCGGCGAGGACCAGCTCGCCCGAGGCGCGCTCGCCCGGCCGGCCGCCGGTCAGGGCGCCCGCCTCACGCGCGATGAGATCGCCCGCGGCCAGGTCCCAGGGGTTGAGGCCGCGCTCGTAGTACGCGTCGAGGCGGCCGGCCGCGACGTCGCACAGGTCGATGGCGGCGGAGCCGCCGCGGCGGATGTCGCGGACGCGCGGGATGAGCCGCTGGGCGATGTCCGCCTGGTGGGCCCGGCGGGTCTGGACGTACGCGAAGCCGGTGCCGACCAGGGCCTGGTCGAGCTCCGGGGAGGGGCGGACGGCGAGCCGCCGGTCGCCCAGCCAGGCGCCGCCGCCGCGGACGGCGCGGAAGGTCTCGCCGCGCAGCGGGACCTCGACGACGCCGACGACGCTCTCCCCGTCGCGCTCGGCGGCGATGGAGACGGCCCAGGTGGGCAGGCCGTAGAGGTAGTTCACCGTGCCGTCCAGCGGATCGATCACCCAGCGGATCCCGCTGGTGCCGGGGCTGGCTGCGCCCTCCTCGCCGAGGAAGCCGTCCTGGGGGCGGTGCTCGGCGAGGAAGCCGGTGATCAGCTTCTCGGCGGCGATGTCCATCTCGGTGACGACGTCGATGGGGCTGGTCTTGGTCTTGGCCACGGCCAGGTCGTCCGGCCGCCCGTCGCGCAGCAGCGCGCCGGCCCGGCGCGCGGCCTCCAGGGCCAGGTCGAGCAGCTCTCGCAGCAACGGGTCGGTCACGAGGGGATCGGTCACGAGAGGGGCTCCTTAGGCATACGGGCTGTCGGCGCCGGCGGCGGCGGGGCGTTCCGCGCGGGCGGGGCAGCAGCCGATGGGGCAGAGGTCGTGGGAGGGTCCGAGTGCGCCGAGCGCGCAGCGCTCGACGCGCGTGCCGCGCTCGGTCGCCGCGCGTTCCAGGAGCAGCTCGCGCACGGCCGCGGCGAAGCGGGGGTCGGCCCCGACGGTCGCCGAGCGCCGCACGGGCAGCCCGAGCTCGGCGGCCTTGGCGGTGGCCTCGGTGTCGAGGTCGTAGAGGACTTCCATGTGGTCGGAGACGAAGCCGATGGGGACCATGACGACCGCGGGCGCCCCGGCTTGGTGGAGTTCCTCCAGGTGGTCGCAGATGTCCGGCTCCAGCCACGGGATGTGCGGGGCGCCGCTGCGCGACTGGTAGACGAGCCGCCAGGGGTGCTCGACGCCGGTCTCCTCGCGGACGGCGTCGGCGATCAGGCGGGCCACGTCCAGGTGCTGCTTGACGTAGGCGCCGCCGTCGCCGTGGTCGGCGAGGGGTCCGGAGGTGTCCGCGGCGGAGTCCGGGATGGAGTGCGTGGTGAAGGCGAGGTGCGCCTTGTCCCGGACGGCGGGGTCGAGCTCGTCGAGGGAGGCGAGGACGCCCTCGATCATGGGGCGGACGAAGCCGGGGTGGTTGAAGTAGTGCCGGAGCTTGTCGACCCGGGGCAGCGGGAGCCCTTCCGCCTCCAGCTCGGCGAGGGAGTCGGCCAGGTTCTCCCGGTACTGGCGGCAGCCGGAGTAGGAGGCGTAGGCGCTGGTGGCGAGGACGGCGATGTGGCGCCGGCCGTCGGTGACCATCTCGCGCAGGGTGTCGGTGAGGTACGGCGCCCAGTTCCGGTTGCCCCAGTAGACCGGCAGGTCCACACCGGCCTCGGCGAAGTCCGCGCGCAGGGCGTCGAGCAGCGCGCGGTTCTGGTCGTTGATGGGGCTGACGCCGCCGAAGAGGAAGTAGTGCCGGCCGACCTCCTTCAGCCGTTCCTTCGGGATGCCACGGCCGCGGGTCACGTTCTCCAGGAACGGGACCACGTCGTCCGGACCCTCCGGGCCACCGAAGGAAAGCAGCAGCAGGGCGTCGTACGGGGCGGGATCGAGCTCGTCGGACATGGCACCGATCTTCCCACCCGCCTCTGACAGCCGGTGGCGTGCCCCGACCGAAAAAGTGGGTGACCGGAGCAGTTCAACACCGTAGGCTTTAGCTATTAATTACACGTGTTCCGCCGACACGTGTGAGCCGCGTCCCTGCACGAAGCCCGGAGATCCCCTTGCCCAGTCCCTATCGCGCGATCTTCGCGGCCCCCGGCAGCACGGCCTTCTCCCTCGCCGGCTTCCTCGGCCGGATGCCGCTGTCCATGATGGGCATCGGCATCGTCACCATGATTTCGCAGGTCACCGGCCGGTACGGACTCGCCGGCGCGCTGTCCGCGACCCTCGCGACCTCCGCCGCCGTGCTCGGCCCGCAGATCTCCCGCCTGGTCGACCGCTACGGCCAGCGCCGGGTGCTGCGCCCGGCCACCCTGATCTCGCTCGCCGCGGGCGCGGGCCTGCTGCTCTGCGTCCAGCAGAAGGCCCCGGACTGGACCCTGTTCCTGTTCACCGCGTTCGTCGGCTGCGTGCCCAGCGTCGGCGCGATGACCCGGGCCCGGTGGGCGAACATCTACCGCGGCGAGGCCCGGCGCCTGCACACGGCGTACTCGTGGGAGTCGATCGTCGACGAGGTGTGCTTCATCTTCGGCCCGATCATCTCCATCGGCCTGTCGACCATCTGGTTCCCGGAGGCCGGGCCGCTGCTCGCCGGCGTCTTCCTCGCCCTCGGCGTCTTCTGGCTGACCGCCCAGCGCGCCACCGAGCCCGCCCCGCACCCCCATACCGACCAGAGCGGCGGATCCGCCCTGCGCTCCCCCGGTCTGCAGGTCCTCGCGCTGGCCTTCGTCGCCACCGGGGCGATCTTCGGTTCGGTCGACGTCGTCACGGTGGCCTTCGCCGACGAGCAGGGCCACAAGGCCGCCGCGAGCCTGGTCCTCGCCGTCTACGCGCTGGGCTCCTGCGTGGCCGGCGCCGTCTTCGGGCTGCTCCACCTCAAGGGCGAGCCGTCGGTCCGCTGGCTCGTCGGCGTCTGCGCGATGGCCGTGAGTATGATCCCCCTCCTACTGGCCGGGAACCTGCCGTTGCTGGCCGTGGCGCTCTTTGTCGCGGGCCTGTCCATCGCGCCGACGATGGTGACCACGATGGCCCTCGTCGAAGCGCACGTACCGCGCACCCAGCTGACCGAGGGCATGACCTGGACCGGGACCGGCCTCGCGATCGGCGTGGCGCTCGGCTCCTCGGCCGCCGGCTGGGTGGTCGACGCCTCAGGGGCGGAGGCGGGGTACGTGGTGCCCGTCGCCTCGGGTGCGCTCGCGGTCGCGGTGGCACTCCTGGGCTACCGCCGGCTGCGCACGCCGGCGCCGACGCGGGAGGGGCAGAGTGGGCGAGAGCCGAGCACAGCGGTGGGGGAACAGCGGGACGACGAGCGGCACATGGCGTAACTGGGCGGGGAACGTCACCTCCCGCCCCGTGCGGGAGGTGAGCCCGGCCTCGGCCGAGGAGCTCGCCGACGCCGTGCGCAGGGCCGCCGAGGACGGGCTGCGGGTGAAGACGGTCGGCACCGGCCACTCCTTCACCTCGATCGCGGCGACGGACGGCGTGCTCGTCCGGCCCCATCTGCTCACCGGGATCCGCCGGATCGACCGCGAGGCGATGACCGTCACCGTGGAGTCCGGCACCCCGCTGAAGCGGCTCAACGTGGCGCTGGCCCGGGAGGGCCTGTCGCTCACGAACATGGGCGACATCATGGAGCAGACGGTCGCCGGCGCCACCTCCACCGGCACCCACGGCACCGGCCGCGACTCCGCCTCGATCGCCGCGCAGATCCGCGCGCTCGAACTGGTCACCGCCGACGGGCGGCTGATGACCTGCTCCCCGACGGAGAACCCGGAGGTCTTCGCGGCCGCGCGGATCGGCCTCGGCGCGCTCGGTGTGGTCACCGCCCTCACCTTCGCCGTGGAGCCGGTCTTCCTGCTCACCGCGCGGGAGGAGCCGATGTCCTTCGACCGGGTGACCTCCGAGTTCGACGCGCTGCACGCGGAGAACGAGCACTTCGAGTTCTACTGGTTCCCCCACACGGACAACTGCAACACCAAGCGCAACAACCGCAGCGCCGGCCCCGCCGCCCCGGTCGGCAGGCTGAGCGGCTGGGTCGAGGACGAGCTGCTCTCCAACGGGATCTTCCAGGTCGCCTGCGCCGTGGGCCGGGCCGTACCGCCGCTGATCCCCTCGATCGCGAAGGTCTCCAGCCGGGCCCTGTCGGCCCGTACGTACACCGACATCCCGTACAAGGTGTTCACCTCGCCGCGCCGGGTGCGCTTCCTGGAGATGGAGTACGCGCTCCCGCGCGAGGCGGCCGTGGCGGCCCTGCGCGAGCTGAAGGCGATGGTGGAGCGCTCGCCGCTGAAGGTGAGCTTCCCGGTGGAGGTGCGCACGGCGCCCGCCGACGACATCGCGCTGTCGACCGCCTCGGGACGGGAGTCGGCGTACATCGCCGTGCACCTCTACAGGGGGACGCCCCACCGCGGGTACTTCACCGCGGTGGAGCGCATCATGACCGCGCACGGCGGCCGGCCGCACTGGGGCAAGGTCCACACCCGGGACGCCGCCTACTTCGAGAAGGCCTATCCGCGCTTCGGCGAGTTCACGGCGCTGCGCGACCGGCTGGACCCGGACCGGCGGTTCGCCAACGACTACCTCCGCCGCGTTCTGGGCGACTGACGGTCACTCGGCTCCGCCGGCGGCCGGCGCCTCGGCGGTCGGCGGGGCCGTGGGCGGGGTGGTCGGCGGCGGCGTCGGAGGCGGGGTCGTACCGCCGTCGGTCGGCTCGGTCGACCGGGAGGGCGTCGGCGTGGGGGTGGGCGTGACCGGGTCGTCCGGGGTCGGCCGGCCGGTCGGGGTGGTGTCCGGCGTCGCGGTCCCGCCGTCCTTGCGCTGCTGCCGCCCGTCCTCGCTCGGCGTCGAGGACGGGGTGCCTCCCTGGTCCGGCCGCTCCTGGCCCTGGCCGGCGCCGGAGCCGCGCACGGCTGAGCCGAAGGTCGTGGTGCCCTTGGTGCCGCTGAGGTCCTGACCGGAGGTCAGCTCGTACGCGGTGATGCCGCCCATCGCGATCAGGAAGACCGCGGCGGCACCGGCGGCGGAGCGCTTCCAGCCCCTCATGCGGGTGCCGTGGGTGGTCGGCTCGCCGAACTCCTCGCTGTACGGCCGCTCGGCGTGAGAAGCCGGTGCCGAGGCGGCGTGTGCCGTCTTCGGCCGCGTCGCGGCGGTGGCCTCGCGCATCTGCTCGCCGGTGCGCTTGAACAGGTGCTGGAGCAGGGGGCCGCCGCAGGTGGCGATGACACTGATCACACCGGCGCCGAGGATGGTGCCGTAGACGCCCAGCGTGGACGCGAGCTTGGCGGCCACCACCGCCGCGACGGCACTGCCCGAGACCTGAGCCACGCTCAGGTCGAATCGTTTCTTCTCTTCCTTGGCCGCCGTGCCGGAATCCGGCGTGTGACGCATGTCCAACCCCTGCTTGTTCATTCGTTCCACCGTGCACCCAGAAGGGACAAACGAACGAAGGGATTAGTTCCGTTTCTGGTGGTTCTGTGAAGAGGGACACGCACGGGGGGAGATCGCGGAGACTCAACTCCCGTACCCCCCGAGAAGTTGGGCGGCGCGCCGGTCCACCCAGGTGGCCCGAATGGAGTACTGTGGCGAACCCTGGGTCCGGATTCCCCCACGGGTGTCCGGAATCGACGGAAGGGGGCCGAAGGTGGCACTCGAACCGACGGCGCCACGGCACCGTACGGGCACCCGCGACACAGCGTGACGTTCGGTCACTCTGCGTCGCAAAAGGGTAACCGTGCCATAACGGCGTTCCAGGGTCCAGGCCCGACACGCCGGGCAACTCGGCAGGGTTGTGGCAGGCTGCACCCGGGCAGGCCACACTCGACTAGCGGAAGCAGCGACGCACGTGACGTCGGCAGGCACCACCCGGGAGGTTCCCATGCCCGAACTGCGTGTCGTGGCCGTCTCGAACGACGGCACACGACTGGTGCTGAAGGCTGCTGACAGCACGGAGTACACGCTTCCGATCGACGAGCGGCTGCGAGCCGCCGTGCGCAACGACCGCGCGCGGCTCGGCCAGATCGAGATCGAGGTGGAGAGCCACCTCCGCCCCCGCGACATCCAGGCACGGATACGTGCGGGTGCGTCCGCGGAGGAGGTCGCACAGCTCGCCGGCATCCCCGTCGACCGGGTACGGCGCTTCGAGGGCCCCGTGCTCGCCGAGCGCGCGTTCATGGCCGAGCGGGCCCGCAAGACCCCCGTGCGCCGGCCCGGCGAGAACACCGGACCTCAGCTCGGCGAGGCGGTGCAGGAGCGGCTGCTGCTGCGCGGCGCCGAGAAGGACACCGTGCAGTGGGACTCCTGGCGCCGTGACGACGGCACCTGGGAGGTGCTGCTCGTCTACCGCGTCGCGGGCGAGGTGCACACGGCGAGCTGGACGTACGACCCGCCCCGGCGGCTCGTCCAGGCCGTCGACGACGAGGCGCGGGCGCTGATCGGCGAGACCGACGACACCCTCGCCGCGGTGCCGGAGCCGAGCTTCCCGTTCGTCCCGCGGATCGCCCGGCTGCCCCGGGACAGGCCGCTGGACCGCGCGCTCGACCGGCAGCTGGAGCGGGCGCCCGCGCCGGCTCCCGAACCGGAGGAGGAGCGCGACTCCCTGACCAGCCTCCTGGAGGCGGTCCCGAGCTTCCGCGGCGACATGGTCGTCCCCGAGCCGACCGACACCGAGCCCTCCGACGAGGTCGAGGCCGAGGAGCCGCCGGCTCCCGCCGCCTCCGCCGGGGCCGGCTCGGCCTACGCGGACGTGCTGATGCCCCGCGCGGTCTCGGGCCACCGCGACCGCCTCACCGGCACCACCGACCGCCAGGCGGAAGCGGACGGCGTCCGTCCCGGCCGCCGTGCGGCGGTGCCGAGCTGGGACGAGATCGTCTTCGGCACACGGAGGAAGAAGCAGGACTGACGCTTCCCGTATGAGGAAGGGGCCCGCGCCGTCGAACGGCGCGGGCCCCTTCCTCATACGGCGTACCGGCTACGGCGTACCGGCTACCGGCCATCCGGGTTCAGCCATCGCTCCGGCTACTGCGGGTCCGGGCCCGTGGCCACCGGGCGGGACGGGTCGGAAGACCACTCGGACCAGGAGCCGGCGTAGAGGGCGGCGCGGAATCCCGCGATCTCCAGGGCGAGGACCTCGTGGGCGCCGGAGACGCCCGAGCCGCAGTAGACCGCGAGCTCGGGGGCCTCGGCAGCGCCCAGGGCGGCGAAACGGGCCGCGAGGGCCTCCGCGGGCAGGAAACGCCCGTCCGCGTCCACGTTCTCCGTCGTCGGGGCCGAGACCGCCCCCGGGATGTGACCGCCGACCCGGTCGATCGGCTCGACGTCGCCCCGGTAGCGCTCCGCGGCCCGCGCGTCGAGCAGCAGGCCCGAGCGGGCCAGGGACGCCGCGGCGTCCGCGTCGAGCAGCCCGAGGGCCCCCGGTGCCGGCGTGAAGTCACCGGGCTCGGGAGCCGGGGTGTCCTTCGAGAGCTCCCCCGTCCAGGCGGCCAGGCCGCCGTCCAGGACCCGGACGTCCGGGTGGCCCGCCCAGCGCAGCAGCCACCACGCGCGGGCGGCACCCCAGCCGAGACCGCCGTCGTAGACGACGACGGGGCGGTCACCCGAGACACCCGCGCGGCGCATGACGGCGCCGAAGGCGGCGACGTCCGGCAGCGGGTGCCGGCCGCCGCTTCCGGGCGGGCCCGCGAGTTCGGCGTCCAGGTCCACGTACACGGCTCCGGGGATGTGGCCGGCCTCGTACTCGGGCCGCCCGGGCGGTCCGCCGAGCGTCCAGCGGACGTCCAGAAGGACCGGCGGCGTCGTCCCGGCCGACTCGCTCACGAGTTCGCTTGCGGAGATGATGGGCTTCATGGGTGCCATCCTCGCGCAGCCCGCCCCCTGAGAAAGGCCTCTCGGCACACCCGCCTCCGGGGCGCGCGGCACGCTTCGCGGTGCAACGATCTGCACGGAGGGCGCGACCGGTCCGCGTGTACGACGGGCGGACGGCGGGCAGGACCCCGCCGGGGAGCCACAGTGCGGCCCGCCGGCCCCACCTCGTACGGCTACTGGCGAGGAGACGAAGACGATGACCGAGGCGACTCGGCGCCCACCCGGTACACCCTGTTGGGTGAGCTTGATGGTGCATGGACTTGACGCGACGCAGGAGTTCTACGCGGCTCTGTTCGGCTGGGAGTTCGTGCCCGGCCCGCAGCAGCTCGGGCCCTACGTCCGCGCGCTGCTCGACGGCCGGGAGGTGGCCGGGATCGGCCAGCTGCCCCCGGACCGGCATCTGCCGGTCGCCTGGACCACGTATCTGGCCACCGACGACGCCGACGAAACGGCGGAGACCATCCGCTGTTGCGGCGGCACGGTCGCGGTCGGCCCGCTGGAGGCGGGCGAGGCCGGCCGCCTGGTGATCTGCTCCGACCCGGCGGGCGCCGTCTTCGGCGTCTGGCAGGCCGAGGCCCATCACGGGACGGCCACGGCCGGACCGCCCGGGACACCCGTCTGGAACGAGCTCCTGACGTACGAGACGGCCTCGGTCGGCAAGTTCTACCGGTCGATCTTCGGGTACGAGGTCGAGCCGGTCGTCTCGGCCGACTTCGACTACCTCACCCTGCACCTCGACGGCCGCCCGGTCGCCTCCCTGCACGGCGTGGGCACCGCGCTGCCCCGCGACCGGGGCGCTCACTGGATGACGTACTTCGAGGTCGACGACGTGGACGCGGCGGCCCGTCTCGTCGCCGAACTGGGCGGCCAGGTCCTGCGCCCGCCCCGCGAGGGCACCGCGGGACGCCTCGCCCTGGTCACGGACCCGGAGGGGGCGGTGTTCACGCTGGTGCGGTCGGCGGAGCGGAACGCCTAGTCCCCGCGCTGCCGGGCCGGGGCGGACGCCTAGGCCCCGCGCTCCCGGGCCGGGGACGGACGCCTAGGGCCCCCGCTGCCGGGCCGGGGCGGACGCCTAGGGCCGCACCGGCATCCGCACGTCCAACTCCACCAGGCGCTCCGGCGGGAAGTGGAGCGCGCCGGCCCCGCTCCCTTCGTGCTCCGACAGATAGCGGACCGCTTCCTCCCGGAGCCCGGGGTGGGCGGCGGGCCGCATGCAGTAGCCGACCGCGCGGACCAGCGGGGCGAGGTCCTCGGGTGCCGCCCCGGGAACGCGCGGTGCGGCACAGGTCTCCAGGTCGGGCAGGAGGTGGTGGACGACGGCCAGCGGGATGCGGTTGCTGTTCGGGTACGGGGTGAGGCGGGCGAGGACCGTCTCCGTGCCGACGCGGGCGACGGGCACGCCGTAGTAGACGGCCGCGGTCAACAGAGCGGTGGAGAAACACCCCACGACGAGGTTTGGCCGGCAGCGCTCGTAGAAGGTCTCGGCCAGCAGCGGGCCGTCCAGGACGGTGAGCGTGACTCCCGCGCGGGCGGCCTCTTCGTGCAGGGCCCGCGAGTAGCGCGCGGGGGCGGTCGGGTGCGGCTTGAAGACGATGCTGCGGTGCCCCGCGGCGGCGGCTCCGCGCAGCATCCGTCCGTGCAGCTCCTCCTCCTCGTCGGCGGTGAGGATGCCGAGGACGGCGAGGTACTGGCCGAGGATCAGGGCGGTGGGCTCGGCGGCGGCCGCGGCGGCGAGTCCGGCGTCGTCCTCCGCCGCCTCCGCGATCTCCCGCAGCACCGCCCGGAAGGCTCCGTCGGGGACGAGTTCGGAGCCGACCCCGTACTCGGTGAGCAGCAGCGGGCGCAGTCCCGGCACCAGGTCGAGGTGGAGGACGCGGTGGATGCGGCAGGCGAGGGACTGGGGCAGGTCGTCGCGGGTGGGGCCGTAGCTCATGAGCCCGTCGGCGTAGACCTGGAGGGTGCTCTCGGCGAAGACGGCGGCGAGCGCCTTGGCGGGGTTGACCTGGATCGACTCGACGACGACCTCGACGGTGGCGGTGCCGAGCCCCCAGGCGGTGCGGAGGACCCGCTGCCACAGGGGGGTCTCCTCGGGGCGGGGCGACCAGGTACCGGGGTGGTGCGGGTGGATGGTCTCGTTCCAGTCGGCGATCCGGTCGAAGCGGGCGGCGATCCGCTCGTAGCCGGTCATGGCGTCGAGGCGGAGGGCGGTCTCGGGGATCTCGGCGTTGTTCGAGACGAGCAGCAGGCGCCGCGCGTCGCCGGGGGCGCCGAACTGTCCGGCGTCGATCGCGGCGGCCACCGTGGCGGCCCCGTAGAGCGTCGACACCTGGAAGATCTGGACGCGGTCGGTGGTCGGCATGGTCAGGCGGGCCTTCCGGTGTCGCGCAGGCTCCTGAGGAGGGTGCTGCGGGGCGTGTCCATCGTCGCGAGGGTGTCGTCGAGGACCTGCTGGGGCATCCTGCGCAGGGCGTCGGTCACATCGCGTCGGAGCCGTTTGCCCACGGCCGACTCGTACTGGTCGGACTTCGCCATGTGGAAGGCGATCATCGCGCAGTAGGTGCGGACGGCCTTGGGCAGGAAGCGGTCGGCGTCGCGGTCGCGGGAGACCTCTTCGAGCAGCAGGTCGTAGGAGGGGATGAAGTCCAGTTGCCGGTTGTCGGTGATCTGCGTGAGCGAGGTCGTGACGCCGCGGCGGTAGAAGACCCCGTGCAGGGAAAGCGCCGCATAGGTACGGGCGTTGAGGTGGAGCCGCCAGATCCAGAGCCGGTCCTCCGCGGTGCGCAGTTTCGTCTCGAATCGCGAGGCGCCGTTCTGGAAGAGACGTGCGCTGTAGATGCCGAAGGGGACGAACGGGTAATCGACCATCGTCACCATGCTGGCGGGCGCGATTCCGTCCCTGGGGTCCATCACGGCGTCGCGCGTCTTCGCCGGCGCGTAGCGGATCTCGCGTTTCGCCGCGGTCGACAGGACGTGGTCGGTACGGGCGAAGTCGCAGCCCAGACGGTGGATCCCGGCCGTCATGGCGGCCAGGTGGCCGGGGGCGTACCAGTCGTCGCCGTCGAGGAAGGTGAGGTAGTCGCCGGTGGCCGCGTCGATTCCGGTGTTGCGCGCCTGGGCGACGCCGAGATTCGTCTCGTGGCGGATGACCCTGGCCTGCGGAATGCGGTCCTTCCAACGGTCGAGGAGATCGGGCGTCTCGTCCGTGGAATGGTCGTCGACCAGCAGGAACTCCGTGTCTGCGTCCGCATTGTCCGCGAGGCTGCGCAGGGTGTCGGAGGCGTAGGGCCCGACATTGTGGAAGGGCACGACGACGGACAGTTTCGGCACTCGGGGATCCCCAACTCGCTCATCGGTACTGGCGGGCAGATTAGACAGCGCTCTTCTCGGCTGAACGAGCCGGGCGTGCACGGGCGGTGAACTCTTGCCGTCCTGCGGGTGCCCGGCCGCGACGCCGATGGAGCCAGGCGGTGGCCAGGAGCGCGGCGAGGGCCGTCGCGCCGACGGCGCCGCCCAGCTTGATGCCGGGCGGCCGGAAGGAGCAGGTCACCGAGGTGGCCCGGCCGTCGAGGGGGACGGCGACGAGACCGAGGCGGCTGCGGGCGGGTGCCAGGGGCGCGTCGCCGGCGGCGCAGCGCCAGCCGGAGACGCGGGGCACGGCGAGGACGGCGGTGCCGGTGCTGCCGGGCGGCAGCTCGGCGGTGAGGGTGTGGCCGGTGGTGCGGACGGCGGTCGCACCGGTGGCGGTGAGCTGCCGTACGGCGGCGGTGAGGCGTTCCTGGACCAGGCAGCCGACGGGATGCTCGGGCAGCTTGAGACGCGGCCTGGCGCCGGCTTGGGGGCCCGCCTTGGGGCTTGCCGTGGAGCTTGCCTTGGAGCTCGCCTTCGGGCTCGCCTCGGAGCTCGCCTTGGGGCTTGCCTCGGAGCTCGCCGTGGGGCTCGCCTTGGGGCTTGCCTCGGAGCTCACCTTGGGGCTTGCCTTGGGTTGCACGGCGATCCGTAGCGTGCCGGTGTCCGGAACGGTGCCGAGCGGCTGCATGGGGGCGAGCACGGAGGGCAGCTTGCCCGCGAACTCGACGGGCGGGCGCCCTTCGAGGGCGGCGCTGCCCTGGAACTCGGGCGCCCAGAACCAGACCTGCGAGCCGGCGGGGCAGCGCGCGGTGAGCGTGGCGCCGTCCAGCGGCGCGTCCGGGACGTCGTACACGCGATGCCCGAGCAGCCGTTCCTGGCGCCCGAAGGCGGAGTCGGCGCCGTCGTTCTTCGGCGGCGTCTCGGGGTGGACGGTGACGAGCGGCGGCACGGGGCTGTCGGTGACGGTGATCGCGGCCCGGGGCTGCCGGTCGACGGCGAGGGGGGCCTCGGGGGTGGAGCGCATCCGGGTGCCGATGGAGAAGATCGCGTCGGTGACCGGGTTGTCGAGGCTGACGGGGTGCCGGCCCTTGGCGTAGTAGCCGAAGCCGAGGCCCGCGAGGGTGCGGGAGTAGGTGTCGGCGGTGAGGCTGCTGTAGTAGTCGGCGCCCTCGCCGCCCACGAGGAGGACGTCGTTGCCTCCGGGGACCTCGCCCGGATCGGTGCGGTGCCGCGGCCAGGCGTCCTTCTCCGCGACGGCGCGGGTCATGTCGGTGTGCCAGGGGCCGATCCGGGGCGCCCAGGAGACCTTGGCGAGCTGCTGTTCCTCGATGCGCTTGCCGGTGACGAGGGTCTCCCCCGCCTGGGCGGCGAGGAGCAGCACCACGGCGAGGACGGGGAGCGCCCTTCCGGTGCGGTGGCGGCCGGCGAGCAGGGCGGCGACGGCGGCGAGCACGGCCAGGGCGGCGGCCGCGGCGACGGCGGGGTAGGTCCAGCGGTCGATGTCCGCGCTGCCGCGGGCCGCCCAGGCGGCGCCCGCGAGCAGCGCACCACCGCCGAGGAGCGCCGCCGGCCGTGGCAGCCCCTGGGCCGTGGACAGCCAGGCGGCGATGAGGAGCAGCCCGCAGAGGACGAAGGTCTGGCGGTACGGGATGCCGTTGGGGGAGGCGCCTGCGTGCCAGAGCAGATGGGTCGGCTCCCACTGCAGGGACAGCGCGACCAGCACGATCGCCGCGGTCCACCCGGTCCGTACGCGGGCCCCGACGGCACGGTTGAAGGGCAGCGTGAGGGCGAGCGCCAGGGCGGGCGTGCCGATGAAGAGCGCCGGGGTGGCGACGCTCGCCGTGGCAGGCAGGAGGCGGGCGAGGACGTCGGTCCAGGCGGCGGGGGTGAAGGCGGTGGGCGGAGTCGGGTCCGCCGTCCGGGTCGCGAGGAAGATGACGAGAACGAGCGGGGCGGCGAGCCCGATGCCGATGAGGACGCTGCGGGCTGCTCTCAGCAGGGCGGCGAGCCGGGGACGGCGGGCGCTGCCGGTGCCCCCGGTGGTCCTGAGGGCGGTCCCGGCGGGGTCGGTGGTCCCGGCGGGGTCGGTGGTGGCGGCGGGGTCGGTGGTCCCGGCGGGGTCGGTGGTCAGGAGGCGGACGGCGAGGACGACGGCGGCGCCGATGGTCGCCATGTAGGCGGTGTAGAAGTTGGCGAACCAGGCGAGGGCGACGACCAGCGGACCGAGGACCGGTCGGCGCCCGTCGCGGGCCCACTCCCCCACGAGGCAGAGCAGCGGGAAGGCGACCAGGCCGTCCAGCCACATCGGCACGGTGGCGCCGTAGTTGAACGTCCAGCCGGAGAGGGCGTAGGCGGTGCCGAGGACCGTCGCCACCGGCCAGGGCCCGCGGCGCAGGATCAGCAGCAGGGCGGCCATCGCCGCCGCCGCGGTGGCGATCTTGGCGGCGGTGATGACGTACAGGGCGAGTTCGGGCCGGTCGGCCGGGAAGAGGACGACGAGCAGATCGAAGGGACTGCTCAGGTAGGTGCCGAAGTCGCCGAGGAAGTTGGAACCGAAACCCGATGTCCAATTGAGGAAGAGGTCACCGTGGGTCTGACCCACGATCAGCTTCCTCCAGTACGCGTGGAACGGCAGGTACTGCTGGCCCAGGTCCACGATGTTGCGGGTCCTGGATCCGAACGGGTAGCTGCCGGCGAGCGCTCCGGCCAGGCAGAAGAGCAGACCGGTGAGCAGGCCCGCACCCGCCGCAGCCCGCAGCCTCAGCCGGGACGGGGAGGACACGGTCTCGGCAGCGGGTGGCACACGTCCTCCAGGAGCGGTTCGGCCGGCGATCACGGCAGTCACGGCGATCACGGCAGTCACAGCGGTCACGGCGGTCACGGCGGTCACGGCGGTCTGATCGTCGTAGAAGGGCATTACCGCCGAGTCTTGCGACCCCAGCCCGAGCGGGAGGAGGTCCCCGGGCGCACCTCAGGTGAACAGCCCGTGCGAGGTGTCGTTCACGTCCCCTAACATGCAGATCCGGACATCACCCTGCATGTGCGCACCCCGGGGCGGAGAACTCATGAGCGGCACCGTCGGACGCCTCGTCGTCATCGTCCTCTTCGAGGGCGTCGACCTGCTCGACGTGACCGGTCCGCCGGAGGTCTTCGCCCTCCTGCGGCGCGAGACGGACGAGGCGACGGGCTATCAGGTGCTGCTCGCCGCCGGGACGATGGACCCCGTGACCACCTCGGCGGGGGTGCGGGTCCTCCCGGACGTCACCTTCGAGGAGGTGGCCGAGCGCCCCATCGACACCCTCCTGGTGCCGGGAGCCGTCGAGGTGGACGACCGGCGCCGGGTCCACGCCCTGGTCGACCCCGAGGTCGTCGGATGGGTGCGCAAGCTCGCCGAGCGCACCCGGCGGGTGACCTCGGTCTGCGTCGGGGCGCACATCCTCGCGGCGGCCGGGCTCCTCGACGGCAGGCGCGCCACCACCCACTGGTCGACCGCGCAGCAGCTGGCCGCCGACCATCCCGCGGTCGAGGTCGACGCCGACCCGATCTTCATCCGCGACGGCGACGTGTGGACGGGGGCGGGCATCAGCTCCTGCCTCGACCTGGCGCTGGCCCTGGTCGCCGACGACTTCGGCGAGACGACGGCGCTGCGGGTCGCCCGCCAGCTCGTGATGTACCTCAAGCGGCCCAGCGGGCAGAGCCAGTTCAGCGTGCCCCTCGAACCCGTCTCCACCACCCGCCGGATCGAGGACCTGAGGCACTACATCACCCGCAACATCAGCGGGCCGCTCACCCTCGCGGAGCTCGCCGCGAGCGCCCACATCAGCGAGCGGCAGCTGACCCGGATCTTCAAGGCCGAGCTCGGCATGACCCCGAGCGCCTACATCGAGTCGGCGCGCGTCGAGCGGGCGCGCAACCAGCTGGAGTCCACCGACGCGACCCTCGAACGGATCACGACCCTCTGCGGGTTCGGCACGACGGACACCCTGATCCGGGCGTTCCGCCGGCGCCTCGACACGACGCCCATGGAGTACCGACGCCGCTTCCGGGCCGTCCCCGACTGACTCCCGTGCGGGCGGTTCAGCTCTGCGGGACCGGCAGGACGTCCGGGGAGAGGGCGGCCGCGCGGGCGGAGGCGGCCGTCATCCGGCGCCGGTGGTGGCGGCGGCACAGCACCTCGTAGCCGACCTCGTCCCCCGCGTTCACATCGCCGACCACGACCTGGGCGCCCTCGACGACCATCTCGCCGCCGACGGTGCGGGCGTTGTGGGTGGCGCGGGCGCCGCACCAGCACAGGGCCTCGACCTGGAGCACCTCGACCCGGTCGGCGAGCTCGACGAGCCGCTGCGAGCCGGGGAAGAGCTTCGACCGGAAGTCGGTGGTGATGCCGAAGGCGAAGACGTCGAGTTCGAGGTCGTCGACGACCCGGGCGAGCTGGTCGATCTGCTCCGGCGCGAGGAACTGCGCCTCGTCGGCGATGACGTAGTCACAGCGCCCGCCCTTCGACAGATGGGCGACCAGATACGCGTAGAAGTCGAAGCCCTCCGCGGCCTCGACGGCGTCGGTGACGAGACCGAGCCGGGAGGAGAGCTTGCCCGCGCCCGCTCGGTCGTCCCGGGTGAAGATCATGCCCTGGAGTCCGCGGGCGGACCGGTTGTGCTCGATCTGAAGAGCGAGGGTGCTCTTTCCGCAGTCCATCGTTCCGGAGAAGAACACCAGCTCGGGCATGGGAGGTCGGGGACCTTTCGGGTCGGAGGGAAACGGCGGGGACGGAAGGGGACGGCGGGGGCGGCGGGGACGCGGGACACGGTGCCCGGGGGGCTGCGCCCGACGACTCAGGAGCGTACTTCGAGCAGCGGCACGAGTTGCTCCGCCGCGGTCATCGACCCGTGCATGCCCACCATGGCGGACTCGTTCGGCTCGTTGACGGAGGCCGTGATGGCGAGGTCGTCCTGGGCGGCGGCGACCACGTCGCCGATGCGCCCGTACACCCGCTCGTCGACCCGGTCGCCGAACCAGCCGAGCGCGATGGCCTCGTCCCGGCTCGCCACCCAGAACCGGTCGCCGAGGACCTCGCTCCAGCAGGTGAGGACGTCCGACGCGGCGCCGGGGACGGCGTAGACGTGCCGGGCGCGGCCCTCGCCGCCGAGGAGGGCGACGCCTGCGCGCAGCTCCCAGTCCTCGTCGAAGTCGATCCGGTGGTCCTCGTCGAAGGGGATGTCGACCATGCCGTGGTCGGCGGTGACGTACAGCGCCGAGCGGGGCGGGAGCTGCTCGGCGAGGCGCTGGACCAGCCGGTCGACGAACATCAGCTGGCCGCGCCAGGCGTCGGAGGCGATGCCGAAGCGGTGTCCGGCGCCGTCGAGCTCGCTGTAGTACGTGTAGACGAGCGAGCGGTCGCCGGCGGCCAGCTGCTCGGCGGCGAAGTCCATCCGCTCCTCGCCCGAGAGCCTGCCGTGAAACGTTCCGCCGCTCAGTGCGATCTTGGTGAGCGGGGTGTCCTGGAATATCGGCGAGGAGACCTGGGCGGTGTGGATGCCGGCGTCGTGGGCGAGCTGGAAGACCGTGGGGTACGGCTGCCAGGCGCGCGGCGGGGTCCAGGGCTTCCAGCGGAGCTGGTTCATCAGCTCGCCGGTCTCGGGGTTGCGCACCGTGTAGCCGGGCAGGCCGTGGGCGCCGGGGAACCGGCCGGTGCCGACCGAGGCGAGCGAGGTCGCCGTGGTGGCCGGGAAGCCCGCGGTGAGCGGGCGGCCGGTGCCGCCGCGGGAGCTCGCCAGCAGGGAGGTCAGATAGGGGGCCTCGTCGGGGTGGGCCTTGATCTGCTCCCAGCCGAGCCCGTCGATGAGGAAGACGCAGTTGCGGTCGGCGGGGGCGAGCTCGGCGATCCGGGCGTCGCAGTCGGTGACGCCCTGTCCGGCGACGAGCGTCGGGAGCAGGTCGCCGAGGGAGCCGCTGCCGTATTCGGGGAGCGGTGCGGTGGCGGGGTCCAGCGGGACGGGTTCGTCCGGCCACCCCTGGGCGACGGCGGCGGGCTGGACCATCAGCGGGTGACCGCGGTGGCCGCGGTGGCTTCGGAGAGCGCCTGGGCGAAGGCGAGGGTCTGGCGGACGGTGTCCGGGCCGTCGCCGGCGTCGCTCACCCTGAGGCTGAGGTCGTCGGCGGTGGCGTTGCCCGTGTAGCCGTGGTCGGCGTCACAGTTGGGGTCGCCGCAGGCGGCGGGTTCCAGGTCGATGCGGGAGACGGCGCCCCAGCCGATGGTGAGGACGACCTCGCGGGGCAGCGTGCCCGGGGTGTACGACTCCGGGTTGGCGACGACGCGGCTGACGACGATCGAGGAGATCCGGTCGAGCTTCACGGACTCGGTGGAGGTCGTGGCGTACGGCGTCGGCGAGCTGGTGTCGGCGGCCTGCTCGTCGGTGTGGCTGACGATGAAGCGGTTGGCCGTCAGGACCAGGACGGTGACGTGGCGACGGACCTCGTTGGCGTCGAAGGTGGTCTCCTGGTGCACCACGTACGACGAGACGGCCTCGCCGCCTACGGCGGACTCCACCGCCTCGGCCACGAGGGCCGGGTAGTAGCCGCTGCGCTCGATCGCCGCGCGCAGCCCCTGGGTCGTCGTACCGGTCTTTGCCATGGACTCCATCCTACGGGGCTGCGGGCCCCCCTCCCGCCCTCCCGCGGGGCTCGTCGGCTCGGTCATCGGGCGCTCCTAGTAGCTCGGGAGGCGGCGCGGGCCGAGGTCCGTGCGGGGCGGGGGCGGCGCGAGGCGGACGGTCGCGCCGAGGACGGAGAGTCCGCGGGGGGCGACGACGACGGGTTCGAGGGAGATGGCGACCACCTCGGGGTGGTCGTCGACCAACCGGGAGACCCTCAGCAGCAGCTCTTCGAGGGCCGGGGTGTCGACGGGGGCGGAGCCGCGCCAGCCGAACAGGAGCGGCGCGGTGCGGATGGAGCGGACGAGCTCGGCGGCGTCCCGGTCGGTGGCGGGGACGAGCCGGTGGGACATGTCGCCGAGGAGCTCGGAGGCGGCCCCGGCCAGGCCGAAGGAGAGGACTGCGCCGACGGCGGGGTCGATGGCGGAGCGCACGACGGTGTCGACCCCGCGCGGGACCATGGCCTGGACGACCGGCTGGAGCTCCTCGGGCTTGCCGAGGGTCTCGGTGAGCTCGGCGTACGCGGTGCGGAGCTGCTGCTCGGTCGCCAGGTCGAGCCGTACGCCGCCGAGGTCGGGGCGGTGGCGCAGGTGCGGTGCCGTGGTCTTGAGGGCGACGGGGAAGCCGAGCCGGGCGGCGGCGCGGACGGCCTCGTCGGGGGTGGGGGCGGGGAGCGTCGGCAGGACGTCGATCCCGTACCGGCCGAGCAGCCCGAGGGTGTCCTCGACGCCGAGGGTCACTCCGCGCGTGTCGGCGCCCTCCTGGCCGAGTGCCCGCTCGATGAGGGCGGCGGCCCCGTTCTCGTCGATGGTGTCGAACTCCGGCACCCGTCCCGGGTCGGCGGCGGCCTGCCGGCGCCACTGCGCGTAGCGCACGGACTCGGCGAGGGCCCGCACGGCCCGTTCGGCGGCGGGGTAGGCGGGGATGGCGCCGCCCGTGAACGGCTCCCCGGGCTCCCCCGGCTCCCCCGGTCCTCCCTGCTCCCCCGGTCCTCCTGGCTCCCTCGGCTCTCCCTCGGCGTGAGTCGCGGGGGCGGGCGGGGCCAGGGGCGCGGATACGGACGGGGACGCGGATACGGGTGGGGGCGCGGATACGGGTGGGGGCGCGGATACGGGTGTGGATCCAGGTGCGGACGCGGGCTTCGCCTCGGGCTCCCGGACCGTCTGCGTGGTCCGGCCCGGCGGCCGCGTGCGGGTGGCCTCCGCGAGGGCGTCGGCCAGGGCGCCCATCTCCACGTGGACGACGACCACCGGCTTGGCCGGGCCGGGGGCGGTCGCGACGGCGGAGCGGAGGGCGGCGGCCAGGACCTCGCCGTCGCCGGACTCGGTGGCGCCGTTCTCGCCGACCCAGGGAATGGCGGTGACGACCACGGCGTCGCAGGCGTCGTCCGCGAGGGCGGCAGCGAGCGCGCCGCGGAAGTCGGCGGGGGTGGCGGCGGTCGTCAGGTCGAGGGGGCGCAGCGGGCGCAGGCCCTCGGTGAGACAGGCGTCGTAGGTGAGCAGCCCGAGGGACTCGGAGTTGCCGAGGATCGCGACGCGGGGTCCGGCCGGCAGGGGCTGGTCCGCGAGGAGGATGCCTGCGTCGACGAGTTCGGTCACGGTGTCGACGCGGATGACACCGGCCTGCCGCAGCAGGGCCGAGACCGTGGCGTGCGGGATGCGGGTGACCGGGACGCGGTGGCCGGGCGGGGCGCTGCCGCTGTGCCGGGCGCCCTTGACGACCACGACGGGCTTCACGGCGGCGGTGCGGCGGGCGAGCCGGGTGAACTTCCGCGGGTTTCCGATCGACTCCAGGTAGAGCAGGACGACGTCGGTCGCGGGGTCGTCGTACCAGTGCTGGAGGAGGTCGTTGCCGGAGACGTCGGCCCGGTTGCCCGCGGAGAGGAAGGAGGAGAGCCCGGCGCCGCGCCGGTGCAGCCCGGCGAGCAGGGCGATGCCGATGGCGCCGGACTGGGTGAAGAGCCCGATGCGGCCGGCGGCCGGCATCTGCGGGGCCAGCGAGGCGTTCAGCCGGACGGACTCGGCCGTATTGATGATCCCGAAGGCGTTCGGCCCGATGATCCTCATGCCGTACGAGCGGGCCTGGCGCACCAGCGCGCGCTGGCGCTCGCGCCCCTCCGCCCCGCTCTCCGCGTATCCGGCGGAGAGGACCACCAGGCCGCGCACGCCGTGCTCGCCGCAGTCGGCGACGGCCTCCGGGACGCGCTCGGCGGGGACGGCGACGACGGCGAGGTCGACCGCCTCGCCGATGCCGGCGACGCTGCGGAAGGCGGGGACGCCCTCCAGTTCGTGCCGCCCCTCCCCCAGGGCGCTGTTCACGGCGTGGACGCGGCCGGTGTACCCGGCGTCGAGGAGGTTGCGCAGGACGGTCCTGCCGACGCCGCCGGGGGCGCGGCCCACGCCGATCACGGCGACGGAGCCGGGGGCGAGGAGGCGCTGCACGGACCGGGCCTCGGCGCGCTGCTCGCGGGCGCGCTGGACGGCCAGCGAGCGGTCGGTGGGCTCGAGGTCGAGGTGGAGGCGGACGGATCCGTCCTCGAAGCTGCGCTTCTGGGTGTAGCCGGCGTCCGTGAAGACCTTGATCATCTTGGTGTTGGCGGGCAGCACCTCGGCGACGAACCGCCGGATGCCGCGCTCCCGCGCGACCGCCGCGATGTGCTCCAGGAGGGCGGAGGCGACGCCGCGTCCCTGGTGGGCGTCCTGGACGAGGAAGGCGACCTCGGCCTCGTCGGCCGGGGCCGAGGCGGGGCGGCCCTGGGCGTTGATCCGGTCGTAGCGCACGGTGGCGATGAACTCCCCGCCCACCGTGGCCGCGAGTCCCACCCGGTCCACGAAGTCGTGGTGGGTGAAGCGGTGCACGTCCTTGGCGGACAGGCGCGGGTAGGGCGCGAAGAAGCGGTAGTACTTCGACTCGTCCGAGACCTGCTCGTAGAAGCTGACCAGGCGCTCGGCGTCGGCGGCGGTGATGGGCCGGATGCGCGCGGTGCCGCCGTCACGGAGCACCACGTCCGCTTCCCAGTGATCGGGATACGCGTGCTCCGGCTGCTCCGACTGTTCCGACGCGCTCTGCATGGGGCAAGACTACGGCCGGGGTCCGACAGTGGCACCGGTCGCGCGGCGGGTGCCCGCCGGGCAAGGTAGGGAGCACCTCAGGGCGGGCCTTACGGCCGTGCGACTGGGGCCGAAGGTCGGCACGAGCATCTCGCGACCCGTGAGAGACTGGTCTAGACAACCGCTGAAAGTTGAAGGGCAACCACCATGGCTGAGCGCCGCGTCAACGTCGGCTGGGCCGAGGGCCTGCACGCCCGCCCCGCCTCCATCTTCGTCCGTGCCGCCACGGCCGCCGGCGTCCCCGTGACGATCGCCAAGGCCGAAGGCAACCCGGTCAACGCCGCGTCCATGCTCGCGGTGCTCGGCCTGGGCGCCCAGGGCGGCGAGGAGATCGTGCTCGCTTCGGACGCCGATGGCGCCGAGGCCGCGCTCGACCGCCTCGCGAAGCTGGTGGCCGAGGGTCTCGAGGAGCTCCCCGAGACCGTCTGACCCGTCTCCTCCCCGACGACGGATCACACGAAGGGCCGTATCCGCCGGAATTCCGGTGGGTGCGGCTCTTTGCATTTCCCGGCCGATACGGGCGCGCACCGGCGCGCCACGGAAGGGGAACCGAGGGAACGTCGAATTCGAGCAGCGCGAATTGCGCCTCCCCATTACCTTCCTCTTGTATACGGTGCCGGCGTTAATTCCGCGGACCCGCGGTGTTTACGACATGTTGCGAAACCCTCACACGCGCGCGCTCGGGCCGTTTCGGCCGGTACAGCGGCAGGGCGCGCTCGACGTGCAGCGCGGTCAGCGCGCGGGCCCGCTCGGCGTCGCCGCGCGCGACGGCGTCGACGATCGCGCCGCGCTCGGCCCAGGCCTCCACGGGCTTGCCGTCGGGCTCGACCGCGTACATCCAGGCGATCTTGTGCCGCAGCTGGGTGAGGAGCGCGGTGAGCGGCGGGCTGCCGGAGGCCTGGGCCAGGGTCTCGTGGAACCAGGCGCCCAGCGAGCGCAGATCCTCGCCCTGGCCGCTCCTGGCCCGCTCCTGCCCCAGCCTGACCAGGCCGCGCAGCACCTTGAGGTGGGCCTCGGTGCGGCGCTGGGCGGCCCGTGCGGCGCCCAGCGGCTCCAGCAGGGTCCGCACGTCGAGCAGGTCGGCCGCCTCCTGCTCGGTGGGCTCGGCGACATGGGCGCCGGCATGGCGGCGGGTGACCACGAAGCCCTCGGACTCCAGGGTGCGCAGGGCCTCGCGGACCGGGACGCGGGAGACCCCGTACCGACGGGCTAGCTGCTCCTCCGTCAGCCGGGCACCGCGTGGGAAGACCCCGGAGACGATGTCGTCCCGGATCGCCGTGCATACCGAGTGCGCGGGAACACGCATGTCCGACCTCCGTATTAATCCGCGCGAAACCCCGTCGAGTGGCGCCTGTTCGGCGACTCTATTGCAGGACGCCGGAATTTCCGATGCCGCCCGGTAATACAGGCATAAAAAAGAAGTCCCGGCTCGTTCGAGCCGGGACTTCTTCACAGGATTCACACGTCAGACGTTGACGCCCCGCGCGCGGAGGTAGCTGATCGGGTTGATGTCCGATCCGTACTCGGGGCTAGTGCGCGCCTCGAAGTGGAGGTGCGGGCCGGTGGAGTTGCCGGAGGAGCCGGAGACGCCGATCTGCTCGCCCGGGGTCACGTGCTGACCGACGTAGACGCCGATCGAGGAGAGGTGGCCGTACTGGGTGTACGTGCCGTCGTTCATCTTGATGACGATGTTGTTGCCGTACGCACCGCCCCAGCCGGCCTCGACGACGGTGCCGGAACCGACGGCGACGACGGTGCTGCCGTAGGCGGCGTGGAAGTCGATGCCGGAGTGGCTGCCGGAGGACCAGAGCGAGCCGCCGGTCTTGTAGCCGGTGGTCACGTACGAGCCGGCCACGGGGAGCTGGAAGGAGGCCAGGCGCTTGCGCTCGGCCTCGCGGGCGGCGCGCTCCTTGGCGGCACGGATCTCCTTGGCGCGGGCCTCGGCCTTGCGCTTCGCCTCGGCGGCTGCCTTGACCCGGGCGGCGGCCTCGACGGCCTCCTTCTCCTGGGCGGCGGCCTGGGCGTCGACCCGGTCGGCGAGGGACTCGGCGGTGACGACCTGCGTGAGGCCGGTGTCCTCGGGGGACGCGGGCTCCGTGTCGGCGGCGAGCGCCGGGGAGGCGAGGGTTCCGATGACGCCGGTGGTCGCCAGGGTCGCCACACCGGCGATACCCACGCCGCGACGCGCCAGTCGGCTCGGTCCACGATGCTTCCCGGTGGCACGGGTGAACGCCATGAAGTGGCTGATCCTTTCCTTCCCTCTCGCCTACCGGGTTAGCTGACGGGTTCGGAGCAGGAAGGTCTCCTACGGACCCCTCCGCACTGGCGAAGGCGTCCGATTCACCCCAGGGACTTCATATGGGTCCCCGGCTCCCCAGGCTCGCGCCTTCGGGGACTCGGCGATGACTGTCCGTTGCCGCGGATGCGGCGTAGTACAACGGGCGGACAGCCGGACCGACGCTAGGCCGATCTTCAGTCAATCGCCAAACAGACACGCGCGTTTGTAAGACATGCCACAGGGCATTAGGTATTAGTTATCGGCAATACGGACAAAAAGGAGAACCCCGACGAACCAGGTCGTCGGGGCCCCTCATTGGCGTGACAGCGGCTCAATCAGCCGGTCACGACCGTCACTTCACCGATGCCGAGGGCCCGCACGGGCTCCTCGATCTGCGACGCGTCACCGACGAGCACGGTCACGAGCCGGTCCACCGGGAAGGCGTTGACCACGGCCGCGGTCGCCTCCACGGTGCCCGTCTCGGCGAGCCGCGCGTACAACTGCGCCTGGTAGTCGTCCGGGAGATGCTGCTCGACCTGGTCGGCGAGGGTGCCCGCAACGGAGGCGGCCGTCTCGTACTTGAGCGGCGCGACCCCCACCAGGTTCTGCACGGCGACATCGCGCTCGGCGTCCGTGAGGCCCTCGGCGGCGAGGGTGCGCAGCACCTTCCACAGGTCGTCAAGTGCCGGACCGGTGTTGGGGGTGTCGACCGAGCCGCTGATGGCGAGCATCGACGCGCCGTTGCCCTGGCCGTCGGAGCGCAGCACCTGGCCGAAGGCCCGCACGCCGTAGGTGTAGCCCTTCTCCTCGCGCAGGACGCGGTCCAGCCGGGAGGTGAGGGTGCCGCCCAGGCAGTACGTGCCGAGCACCTGGGCCGGCCACACGCGGTCGTGCCGGTCGGCGCCCACGCGACCGATGAGCAGCTGCGTCTGGACGGCGCCCGGGCGGTCGACGATGACGACCCGGCCGGTGTCGTCGGCCGTGATGGGCTGCATCGGCCGCGGCTGTGCCGGGGTGCCGGTCCAGGCGCCCAGCGTCTCGGCGAGCACCTTGTCGAGGTCGACGTCGGTGAGGTCGCCGACGACCACGGCGGTGGCCGTGGAGGGCCGGACGTGCGCCTCGTAGAAGGCGCGGACCGCGGCGGCGTCGATCGCGGCGACGGTCTCCTCGGTGCCCTGGCGCGGCCGGGACATGCGCACGGACGCCGGGAACAGCTCCTTGGAGAACTGCTTGGCCGCGCGGCGGGCCGGGTTGGCCGTCTCGTGCGGGATCTCGTCGAGCCGGTTGCGCACCAGGCGCTCGACCTCGGACTCCTCGAACGCGGGGGCGATCAGGGCCTCGGCGAGCAGACCGAGAGCCTTGGGCAGCCGGGAGACCGGGACCTCGAGGGAGACCCGGACGCCCGGGTGGTCGGCGGCCGCGTCGAGGGTGGCGCCGCACCGCTCGAGCTCGGCGGCGAACTCCTCGGCGGTGTGCTGGTCGGTGCCCTCGGACAGCGCCCTCGCCATGATCGTGGCGACGCCGTCCAGGCCCTCGGGCTCGGCGTCCAGCGGGGCGTCGAGGGAGATCTCGACGGCCACCACCTGCTGGCCGGGGCGGTGGCAGCGCAGCACGGTCAGGCCGTTGTCCAGCGCGCCGCGCTCCGGGGCCGGGAAGGCCCAGGGCTTGGCCTGGCCCGGCCGGGGCTGCGGGTGGAAGGTCATGCTCGTCAAAGACGCGGCAGCGTCGGTCACTGGTCCGTTCCCTCTTCCTCGTCGCTGTCGGCGCTCACCGGCTCGTAGACCAGGACCGCGCGGTTGTCCGGGCGCAGCTTGGCCTTGGCGACCTCCTGCACCTCCTCGGCGCTGATGTCGAGGACCCGGTGCACGGCGGTCAGCGCCAGCTGGGGGTCGCCGAACAGCACCGCGTAACGGCACAGTTCGTCCGCGCGGCCGGCGACCGTGCCGAGCCGGTCGAGCCACTCGCGCTCCAACTGCGCCTGCGCGCGCTCCATCTCCTCGGGCGTCGGGCCCTCGGCGGCGAAGCGGGCCAGCTCGTCGTCGACGGCCGACTCGATCTGCGGCACCTCGACACCGCCGGAGGTCTTGACGTCCAGCCAGCCCAGCGAGGGCGCGCCGGCCAGCCGGAGCAGGCCGAAGCCGGCGGCGACGGCGGTGCGGTCGCGGCGGACCAGGCGGTTGTGGAGGCGGGAGGACTCGCCGCCGCCGAGGATCGTCAGGGCCAGGTCGGCGGCGTCGCACGCGCGGGTGCCGTCGTGCGGCAGCCGGTAGGCGGCCATCAGCGCGCGGGCCGGCACCTCCTCCTCGACGACCTCGCGCAGCTGCCCGCCGATGACCTCGGGCAGCTCGCCGGGACGCGGCTCGGGCTTGCCGTCGTGGCCGGGGATGGAGCCGAAGTACTTCTCCACCCAGGCGAGGGTCTGCGCCGGGTCGATGTCGCCGACGACCGAGAGGACCGCGTTGTTCGGCGCGTAGTACGTGCGGAAGAAGTTCCGCGCGTCCTCCAGGGTGGCGGCGTCCAGGTCGGCCATGGAGCCGATCGGGGTGTGGTGGTACGGGTGGCCCTCGGGGTACGCGAGGGCGGTCAGGCGCTCGAACGCGGTGCCGTAGGGCACGTTGTCGTAGCGCTGGCGGCGCTCGTTCTTGACGACGTCCCGCTGGTTCTCCATGGACTCGTCGTCCAGGGCCGCGAGCAGCGAGCCCATGCGGTCGGCCTCCAGCCAGAGGGCGAGCTCCAGCTGGTGCGCGGGCATGGTCTCGAAGTAGTTGGTGCGCTCGAAGCTGGTGGTGCCGTTGAGCGAGCCGCCGGCGCCCTGCACCAGCTCGAAGTGGCCGTTGCCGTGGACCTGCTTCGAGCCCTGGAACATCAGGTGCTCGAAGAGGTGGGCGAGACCCGTGCGGCCGGCGACCTCGTGGCGCGAGCCGACGTCGTACCAGAGGCAGACCGCGGCGACCGGGGTCAGGTGGTCCTCGGAGAGCACCACGCGCAGGCCGTTGGCCAGCCGGTGCTCGGTCGCTGTCAGGCCGCCGGAGCCGGCCTCGGCCGTGGCCGTGTGACCCATGGGCATGTACGTCCCTTCGATCGCGATGTGGAAAAGTCCTGCCACTGTATGCAAGCGCGCCGACACCTGGCGAAGTTCCCGTGTCCGCCCGACGTCCCTCTTCCGGGTCGCGATCGGGGCGCGCTCGTGACCGCGCCCGCGCTCAGGCCCGGGTCGCGGTCCACGTTGTCAGTGGGACGGTCCACAATGGTCCGCGTCAGATCAACCTTGTTGGTGAAGGAGCCGCAGCCGCGATGGCCCGCCGCAGCACGAAGACACCGCCGCCGGACGACGCGTTCGAGGAGCGAATCCTCGACATCGACGTCGTCGACGAGATGCAGGGCTCCTTCCTCGAGTACGCGTACTCGGTGATCTACTCGCGCGCGCTGCCCGACGCCCGCGACGGCATGAAGCCCGTGCAGCGCCGCATCGTCTACCAGATGGGCGAGATGGGCCTGCGGCCCGAGCGCGGCTTCGTCAAGTGCGCCCGTGTCGTCGGCGAGGTCATGGGCAAGCTGCACCCGCACGGTGACGCGTCGATCTACGACGCCATGGTGCGCATGGCGCAGCCCTTCTCGATGCGCCTCCCGCTGGTCGACGGCCACGGCAACTTCGGCTCCCTCGGCAACGACGACCCGCCGGCCGCCATGCGGTACACGGAGTCGCGGATGGCCCCGGCCGCGCTGCTCATGACCGAGTCCATCGACGAGGACACGGTCGACTTCGCGCCGAACTACGACGGCCAGGAGCAGGAGCCGGTCGCGCTCCCCGCTGCCTATCCGAACCTGCTGGTGAACGGCGCCTCGGGCATCGCGGTCGGCATGGCGACCAACATGCCCCCGCACAACCTGGGCGAGGTCATCGCGGCCGCCCGCCACCTGATCCGGTACCCGAACGCGGACCTGGAGGCGCTGATGCGCTTCGTGCCGGGTCCCGACCTGCCGACGGGCGGGCGGATCGTCGGCCTGTCCGGCATCAAGGACGCCTACGAGACGGGCCGCGGCACCTTCAAGATCCGCGCGACGGCGACGGTGGAGACGGTGACGGCCCGCCGCAAGGGCATCATCGTGACCGAACTGCCCTTCACGGTCGGTCCGGAGAAGGTGATCTCCAAGATCAAGGACCTGGTCGGCTCCAAGAAGCTCCAGGGCATCGCCGACGTCAAGGACCTCACCGACCGCAACCACGGCCTGCGCCTGGTCATCGAGGTGAAGAACGGCTTCGTGCCGGAGGCGGTCCTGGAGCAGCTGTACAAGCTGACGCCGATGGAGGAGTCCTTCGGCATCAACAACGTGGCCCTGGTCGACGGCCAGCCGCTGACGCTCGGCCTCAAGGAGCTCCTGGAGGTCTATCTCGACCACCGCTTCGACGTGGTCCGGCGCCGCTCCGAGTTCCGCCGCGGCAAGAAGCGCGACCGGCTGCACCTGGTCGAGGGCCTGCTCGTCGCGCTCCTCGACATCGACGAGGTCATCCGGCTGATCCGGGAGAGCGAGAACTCGGCGCAGGCCAAGGAGCGCCTGATGGAGCGCTTCTCCCTGAGCGAGGTCCAGACGCAGTACATCCTGGACACCCCGCTGCGCCGGCTCACCAAGTTCGACCGACTGGAGCTGGAGACCGAGCGCGACCGGCTCACCGGCGAGATCGACGAGCTGACCGGGATCCTGGAGTCCGACGCCGAGCTGCGCAAGCTGGTCTCGGCGGAGCTGGCCGCGGTCGCGAAGAAGTTCGCCACCGACCGGCGCACGGTCCTGCTGGAGTCGGCGGGCGCCCCGGTCGCGGCCGCGTCCCTCGAGGTCGCGGACGACCCCTGCCGGGTGCTGCTGTCCTCCACGGGTCTGCTCGCCCGTACGGCGACGGCGGAGGTGCCGCCCGCGGACCCGGAGGCCAAGCGCGTCAAGCACGACGCGATCGTCTCCTCGGTGGCGGCCACCCAGCGCGGCGACGTCGGTGTGGTGACCTCGGCCGGCCGCCTGCTGCGGATCGCCGTGATCGACCTCCCGCAGCTCCCCGACACGGCGGCCGCGCCGAACCTGTCGGGCGGGGCGCCGCTGTCCGAGTTCCTCTCCCTGGAGGCGGACGAGACGGTGGTCTGTCTGACCACGCTGGCCGAGACCTCGCCGGGCCTCGCGATCGGCACGCTGCAGGGCGTGGTCAAGCGCGTGGTGCCGGACTACCCGGCCAACAAGGACGAGCTGGAGGTCATCGGCCTCAAGGACGGCGACCGGATCGTCGGTGCGACGGAGCTGCGGACCGGCGAGGAGGATCTGGTCTTCATCACCTCCGACGCCCAGTTGCTGCGCTACCCGGCCTCTCAGGTGCGCCCGCAGGGCCGGCCCGCGGGCGGCATGGCGGGCATCAAGCTGGCGGCGGGCGCCGAGGTCATCTCGTTCACCGCGGTGGACCCGGCGGCGGACGCCGTGGTGTTCACGGTCGCCGGTTCCACCGGCACGCTGGACGCCTCGGCCGGCACGTCGGCGAAGCTGACCCCGTTCGACCAGTACCCGCGCAAGGGCCGCGCCACGGGTGGTGTGCGCTGCCAGCGCTTCCTGAAGGGCGAGGACGTGCTCGTCCTGGCCTGGGCGGGTGCCGTCCCGGCCCACGCCGCCCAGAAGAACGGCATGCCTTCCGAGCTTCCGGACCCGGACCCGCGCCGCGACGGCTCGGGCACGCCCCTGGCGAAGCCGGTGGACGTCGTGGCCGGCCCGATCGGCTAGCCCTACCTCGGACGAAGGCCCCCTGTCCCGCGCGGTCGCGCGGGACAGGGGGCCTTCGTGCCGGGTCGCGTCCGGATCAGGCGGGGCGGGCGCCGGTGGGGGCGTAGACGGCCTCGATCCCCGCGATGATCAGGCGCAGCCCCTCCTCGAAGCCGTTGTCGTAGTCGGAGAAGAGCGCGGGCCCGGCGGCCGCCGCGAGCGGGTAGTCCGCGAGCCGCTCGGCGCGCCGCTCGACGTCGAAGCCCTCGCGCGGCTGGCCCGGCACCGGCTCGCTGCCCTGCTCCTCGGTGACGAAGCCGAGGGTGAACATGTACGCCGTGGTGCTGGCGCGCACCGCCTGGTGCAGTGAGAAGCCCGCGTCGACGAGCGAGCCCAGCTGAAGCTCCATGTCCGCGGCGAAGTCGGTCCCGGTGAAGCGGGCGCCGCTGTAGACCTTGGCGCCGTCGCGGTAGCGGAGCAGTCCGGCGCGCAGGCCGCGGTTGACCGCGAGGATCCGCTCCTGCCAGGTGAGGTCGCCGGGCGGCCGGGCCTCGGGGTCCTCGACCATCCGCCGGTACATCACGGTCGCCATCTCGTCGAGCAGCGCCTGCTTGTTCTTGAAGTGCCAGTAGAGCGCGGGTGCCTGGACGTTCAGCTCCTGGGCGATCGCGCGCAGCGTCAGCCCCTCCAGGCCCCGCTCGTTCAGCAGGCTCAGGGCCGTCTCCGCCACTGATGCGGGGTCCAGCCGGTTCGTCTTCTTGGTCGCCACCTCGTCACGGTATCCCCTTGACAACTTAACAGCGTTAAAGAGATCCTCGGGAGGTCGGAATTTAACGTCGTTAAGGACTGGGCAGCGCCCAGGGGCGCGGACACGGGAGGCAACGCCATGGAGACCAGCAAGACCGCGGAGACGGACGTCGTCATCGTCGGAGCGGGGCCCACCGGGCTCGTGCTCGCGATCGACCTGGCCCGCCGGGGCGTGCGCGCCCTGCTCGTCGAGAAGGCGGACCGGCTCTTCCCCGGCTCGCGCGGCAAGGGGATCCAGCCGCGCAGCCAGGAGGTGCTCGACGACCTCGGCGCGCTGCCCGGGATCCTGGCGGCGGGCTCGCTCTACCCGCGGATGCGGGCCTGGGACGGCGCCGAGCGGCAGGGCGAGTGGGACATGATGGCGCGCTCCGAGCCGACCGAGCAGGTGCCGTACGCCAACATCCTGCTGATCCCGCAGTCCCGCACCCAGGAAGTGCTGTACGCACGCCTGCGGGAGCTCGGGGGCGACGTCCGGTTCGGCGCCGCGCTCACCGGGTTCCGCCAGTCCGAGGACTCGGTCGAGGCGGAGCTCTCCACCGGGGAGACGGTGCGGGCCTCCTACCTCGTGGCGGCCGACGGCGGACGCTCGACCGTCCGCAAGGCGCTCGGCATCGGCATGACGGGCGAGACCGTCGACCCCCGCCCGATGCTCGTCGCGGACGTCCGCCTCGCCCCCGGTGCGGTCGTGGACCGCGCCAACTGGCACGTCTGGCCGCAGGCGCCGGGCGGCGGAGTGGCGCTGTGCCCGCTGCCCGGGGCCGACCACTTCCAGCTCGTCGTCACCTTCGACGACGAGTCGGCCGCCGTGGACACCGCCCCCGACGCGGTGCGCCGGCTCCTCGCCGAGCGCACACCGCTCGCCGAGTCGGACGTCGCCGACGTGCTGTGGGCCTCCGACTTCCGTGCCCGCGCGGCGATGGCGGACCGGTTCCGCGACGGGAGGGTGTTCCTCGCGGGGGACGCTGCCCATGTGCACTCCCCCGCGGGCGGCCAGGGCCTGAACACCGGCATCCAGGACGCCTACAACCTCGGCTGGAAGCTCGGCCAGGTGCTGCGGCGGGGCGCCCCGGAGGCGCTGCTCGACTCCTACGAGGCCGAGCGGCTTCCCGTCGCCGCCCAGGTCCTCGGCATCACCACGCGTCTCCACCGGGCGAGCTCCGAGGGAGAAGGCACCCAGCGCGGCGAGGAGGTCCAGCAGCTCGCCCTCGGGTACCGGGACTCGGCCCTCGCCGTGGAGACCCGGACCGGGCTCGCCGACGACGCGCTGCGCGCGGGCGACCGCGCCCCGGACGGCCCGTGCGGCGACGGCCGGCTCTTCGACCTCTTCCGGGGCCCGCACTTCACGCTGCTCGCGGTCGGCGTCCCGCTCCCCGTCCCGGCGGGCGACCTGGTGCGCACGGCCCGCCTGGACGCGTACGAGGCTTACGGCACGGGCCTGTTCCTGATCCGCCCGGACGGGTACGTGGGCTGGGCCGGCGCCGACGCCGAGGGCCTGGACGGCTACCTCGCCGCGGTGGGCGCCGCCCCCGTCGGGGCACGGGGCTAGGAGAGGGGCGGGAAGCGCGGGGCCGGAAGGGGGCCTAGAAGAGGGTGTCCTCCGGCTCCTCCTCGTTGCCGGGCACATACCGCAGGACGCCCCACATGGCGTGCTCGTCGGGGACGTCCCCCGGGCCGTTCTGCTCGCAGCCCGCGAGCTCCTTGCGCAGGGCCTCCGCGTCGATGCCGGTCCCGATGAGGACCAGCTGGGTCAGCCGCTCCTCGCCCTCGGGCCAGGGTTCGGGGCGGAAGCGCAGAAAGCGCCCGACCGCATGGACGACGTAGCGGTTGGCCGCGTCGGCGGCGCCGAAGTCGACGAAGCCCTTGAGCCGGTAGAGACCCTCGGGGCGCCCGTCGAGGAAGGCCATCAGCCGACGCGGGTCCAGCGGCGTCGCCGTGCTCAGGGAGACGGTGTCGTAGGCGGCGTGCGGGTGGGCGTGCCCGGCCTCCGCGCCGTCCTCCCCGTAGAGGATGTCCTCGATGGACATCTGTCCCTCGATCTCGTCCTCCGGCACGACCCGGTCGAAGAGCAGCTCCGGGTCGATCCGCCCGTGCGCCGCCTCGACCACCGCCGCCCGCGGGGCGAGTCCGACGACCGTCTCCCGCACGGTGCCCAGCTCCTCGGCCGGCACCCGGTCGGCCTTGTTGACGACGACCAGGTCGGCCGCGGCGAGATGCCGGTCGGTCTCCGGGTGCCGGGCGCGGGTGGCGGAGAACTCGGCGGCGTCGACCACCTCGACCAGACCTCCGTACACGATCCGCTCGTTCTCGCTGGCCAGCAGCATGCGCACCAGCTCCTGCGGCTCCGCGAGACCGCTGGCCTCGATCACGATCACGTCCAGGCGGAGCTCGGGCCGGGTCAGCACCTCCAGGTACTCGTCGAGTTCGCTCGCGTCGACCGCGCAGCACAGACAGCCGTTGCCGAGGGAGACGGTGGAGCCGACCTGGCCGGCGACGGTCATGGCGTCGATGCCGATGTCGCCGAAGTCGTTGACCATGACCCCGATCCGCGTTCCGCGCGCGCTGCGCAGCAGATGGTTGAGCAGGGTCGTCTTCCCCGCCCCGAGAAACCCGGCCAGGACGACGACGGGGATCTGCTGGGTGGTCAAGGGTCTTTCCTCCAGGCAGTCGGTCCTGCGCGAGCCGTCGGTGCCCGCGCGCGCGAAGCCCCCAGGATAGGCAGGCCGCCCCAGGGATCCGGGCAGCGGCATTTCCGGTCGGCGCCCTCGTCCCCGTACGGTTTCCGGCATGAGTCCCGCCGTCACCAGCCCCGCGCGGCCTCCCGTCCGCCGGCGCAGGTTCGGGTGGCCGCGGCGGATGTTCTCGCAGGTCCTGCTGATGCAGCTGGCCATCGCCGCCGGTGTGACCGTGCTGGCGACCGGCCTCTTCCTGGCGCCGCTGAGCGCCCAGCTCGACGACCAGGCGATGCGCCGGGCCCTCGCGATCGCCCACACCACGGCCTCCCCGAGGCTCGCCGCCGACCTGGTGTCGACCCCGCCGACGTCCCGGGGGCCGGTGCAGGCGGAGGCGGAGCGGATCCGGCGGTCGACGGGCGCCGAGTACGTGGTGGTGATGGACACCCGCGGGATCCGCTGGTCCCACACCGACCCGGCACAGATCGGCCGGACCGTCTCCACCGACCCGAGCGAGGTGCTCGCCGGCCACGAGGTGATGGAGATCGACAGCGGCACCCTGGGGCGCTCCGCACGCGGCAAGGCGCCGCTGCGGGACAGCAGGGGCGAGATCGTCGGGGCGGTGTCCGTCGGCATCGAGTACGACAGCGTCCGCGACCGGCTCCTGGCCGCGATCCCCGGCCTCCTCGCGTACGCCGGCGGCGCCCTGGCGGCGGGCGCGCTCGCCGCCTACCTGATCTCCCGCAGGCTCCAGCGGCAGACCCACGACCTGGCCTTCTCCGATATCTCGGCGCTGCTCGCCGAGCGCGAGGCGATGCTGCACGGCATCCGCGAGGGCGTGGTGGCCCTCGACCGCTCCGGCAGGATCCGGCTGATGAACGACGAGGCCCAGCGGCTGCTCGGGCTCGGCCCCGAGGCGACCGGGCGCCCGCTGGACGAGGTCCTGGGCTCCGGCCGTACCGCGGACGTGCTCGCCGGCCGCGCCACCGGCGAGGACCTGGTCACGGTCCGCGGCAGCCGGGTGCTGATCGCCAACCGGATGCCCACCCACGACGGGGGCGCCGTCGCCACCCTGCGCGACCGCACCGAGCTGGAGCGGCTGGGCCGCGAGCTGGACTCGACGCGCGGTCTGATCGACGCCCTGCGCGCCCAGGACCACGAACACGCCAACCGGATGCACACCCTGCTCGGCCTGCTCGAACTGGAGATGTACGAGGAGGCCGCCGAATTCATCGACGAGGTGGTCGGGGTGCACCGCACCACCGCCGAACAGGTCACCGAGAAGATCCGTGATCCGCTGCTCGCCGCGCTGCTCGTCGGCAAGGCGACCGTGGCCGCCGAGCGGGGCGTCTCGCTGCGCATCGCCCCCGGCTCGCTGCTGCCGGACCGCCTGGTCGATCCGCGTGAGCTGGTCACGGTCGTCGGCAACCTCGTCGACAACGCCCTGGACGCCGCCTCCGGCACTCTCGACGCACGCGTCGAGGTGGAGCTGGTGGCCGAGGGACGCACGGTCGTCCTGCGGGTCGCGGACAGCGGCCCGGGCGTGCCGGCCGAGCGGCGCGAGCTGATCTTCACCGAGGGCTGGACGACCAAGGAGCCTCCGGCGCACGGCAAGCGCGGCCTGGGCCTGGCCTTCGTGCGCCGGCTCGCGGAGCGCCGGGGCGGCAGTGCCCGGGTCGGTGCGGGCGCGGACGGGGGCGCGGAGTTCACCGTCGTCCTGCCCGAGGCGCTGAACGAGGCCGAGCCGCTGCTGCCCGCCCCGTCCGGGGAGGCGCCGTGATCCGCGTCCTGGTCGTCGACGACGACGTCCGTGTGGCCCGGATCAACGCCGCGTACGTGGCCAAGGTGCCGGGCTTCGAGGTGGCGGCCGTCGCCCACTCGGCGGCGGAGGCCCTGGCGCGGCTCGCCGAGGCCGAGACCCCGGTGGACCTGCTCCTGCTCGACCACTACCTCCCCGACGGCAACGGCCTCGCGGTGGTGCGCGAGCTGCGCGCCCTCGGGCACCCCAGCGACGTGATCATGGTGACGGCGGCCCGCGACGTGGCGACGGTCCAGGCGGCGATGCGCCATGGAGCGCTGCAGTACCTGGTCAAGCCGTTCACCTTCGCGGGGCTGCGGGCCAAGCTGGAGGCGTACGCGGCGCTGCGGCGGACCCTGGAGGGCGGCGGGGAGGCCGAACAGGCCGAGGTCGACCGGATCTTCGGGGCGCTCGCGGCGGGCGCCGTGGCGCCCGAGCTGCCGAAGGGACACTCCCCCACGACGGCCGAGCTGGTGCGGCAGGTGCTGCTCGCCGCGGAGGGCGCGCTGTCGACACAGGAGATCGCCGAGCGGGCCGGGGTGAGCCGGCAGACCGCCCAGCGCTATCTGAAGCTCCTGGAGCGGACCGGCCGGGTCCGCCTCTCCCTGAAGTACGGCGAGACGGGCCGCCCCGAGCACCGCTACGAGTGGGCGGCCTCGGCGAGCCGCTGAGGCGGGCGCCGGGGTCTCAGACCGCCCCCGCGCCCGTGAGGGCCCGTACCTCCGTCTCGGCGTGCCGGGCCTGGTCGGGCGGCTCCGGAGAGGTGACCGTGCCCAGCCAGCCCGCGAGGAAGCCGAGCGGGATGGAGACCACGCCGGGGTTCTGCAGCGGGAACAGCTGGAAGTCGACGCCGGGGAACAGGGATTCCGGGCTTCCGGAGACGACCGGCGACACCAGCACGAGCAGGACGGCGGGGATCAGCCCGCCGTACACCGCCCAGACCGCGCCTCGGGTGGTGAAGCGGCGCCAGAACAGCGAGTAGAGCAGCACCGGGAGGTTCGCGGAGGCGGCGACCGCGAAGGCCAGTCCGACGAGGAAGGCCACGTTGAGGTCGCGGGCGAGCAGACCGAGGCCGATCGCGGCGACTCCGATCCCGGCGGCGGCGCAGCGCGCGACGGCCACCTCGCTGTACTGCTTGGCGTGGCGGCGGCGCAGCGAGGCGTAGAGGTCGTGGGCGACGGAGGCCGAGGAGGCGAGCGTGATCCCGGCGACGACGGCGAGGATCGTGGCGAAGGCGACGGCGGCGACCACGGCGAAGAGGACGGTGCCGCCGGTGGAGCCCGCACCGCCGCCCAGGTCGAGGGCGAGGAGAGGTACGGCGGTGTTGCCGGCGCTGTTGGAGGCCCGGACGGTGTCGGGGCCGACCAGGGCGGCCGCGCCGAAGCCGAGGACGATCGTCATCAGGTAGAAGCAGCCGATGAGGCCGATGGACCAGACGACGGAGCGCCGGGCGGCCCGCGCGGTGGGCACGGTGTAGAAGCGGGACAGGATGTGGGGCAGGCCGGCGGTGCCCAGGACGAGCGCGAGGCCGAGGCTGACGAAGTCCACCCGGGCCGTCCAGTCGCCGCCGTAACGGAGCCCGGGGGCGAGGAAGGCCCGGCCGTGGCCGCTGCGGTCGGCGGCGGTGGTCAGCAGCTCGTCGAAGTCCCCGTGGAAGCGGAGCAGCACGAGCACGGTGAGGGTGATCGTGCCGGCCATCAGGAGCACGGCCTTGACGATCTGGATCCAGGTGGTGGCCCGCATGCCGCCGAGCGACACGTACACGACCATCAGCGCGCCGACGCCGATCACGGTCCAGGAGCGGGCGGCATCGCTGGTGCCGCCGAGCAGCAGGGCGACGAGGCTTCCGGCGCCGACCATCTGCGCCACGAGGTAGAGCACCGAGACGGTGACGGAGGAGGTTCCGGCGGCGATGCGGACGGGGCGCTCCGACATCCGGGCGGCGACCACGTCGGCGAGGGTGAACCGGCCGCAGTTGCGGACCAGTTCGGCGACGAGCAGGAGCACGACCAGCCAGGCGACGAGGAAGCCGACGGAGTACAGCATGCCGTCGTAGCCGAAGAGGGCGATCAGCCCGGAGATGCCGAGGAAGGAGGCGGCGGACATGTAGTCGCCGGCGATGGCGAATCCGTTCTCCATGGGCGAGAAGAGCCGGCCTCCGGCGTAGAACTCCTCGGCCGAGCCCTGCCGGTTGCGGCCGACCCAGGTGGTGATGCCGAGGGTGACCGCGATGAAGACGCTGAACAGCAGCAGCGCCAGGGTCTGGTGGTCTCGGGTCACTGGTGCACCCCTCTGGTCATCTCCTGGGTGTCCCAGCGCAGTTCGAGGGCGGCGCGGTCCCGGCGCAACCGGGCGTGCCGGGCGTACGCCCAGGTCAGCAGGAAGGTGGTGGCGAACTGGCCGAGTCCGGCGACCATCGCCACGTTCACCGCTCCGGCGACCGGCCGGGCCATGAGGCCGGGGGCGACGGTCGCGGCGACGACGTAGGCGAGGTACCAGAGGATGAACGCGGCGGCGGCCGGGAAGACGAATCTGCGGTAGCGGCTGCGCACCTCCTGGAAGGCGGGGCTGCGCTGGACCTCCAGATAGATCTCGGCCGCGCTGCGGGCCTGCTGGCGGGGGAGGCCGCCGGGCGCTCCCCCGGCGCGTGCCTCGGCCTCTCCGTGCTCGCCCCAGCCGGCGGCCAGCGCGTCGTACCAGGGGTCGTCCATCCGCACCGGAGCGGGGTCGCGCCCTTCCTGCTTCTCCACCGGTCAACATCTCCTTGTCAGCGGACCGTTTCGGCCGCGTGCCCAAGGATGGACAGAGCGGGAAGATCCCGGACTCTTCTCCCGCCGCTCTTCACCCCATTAGGTGACGGATGCCCCGATGCGCCTGACCGGCTCGTCCGATAGGCATATCGGGCGGGCCGGTCAGGGGCGGTGCCGGAGGCGGCGAAGAGGCGTCAGGCGTCGATGCGCGAGCGGTCCAGGGTCGCCGCGGAGCCGGTGATGAACTCCTTGCGGGGCGCCACGTCGTTGCCCATGAGGAGGTCGAAGACGCCCTCGGCCGCGTCCAGGTCGCCGATGTTGATCCGGCGCAGGGTGCGGTGGCGCGGGTCCATCGTGGTCTCCGCCAGCTGGTCGGCGTCCATCTCGCCGAGGCCCTTGTAGCGCTGGATGGAGTCCTTGAAACGGACGCCCTTGCGCTGGAACTCGAGCAGGGTCTGGCGCAGCTCGCCGTCCGAGTACGTGTAGACGTACTTGTCCTGGCCCTTCTTGGGCTGGATCAGCTCGATGCGGTGCAGCGGCGGCACGGCGGCGAAGACCCGGCCGGCCTCGACCATGGGGCGCATATAGCGCTGGAAGAGGGTCAGCAGCAGGCAGCGGATGTGGGCGCCGTCGACGTCGGCGTCGACGAGGAGCACGATCTTGCCGTACCGCGCGGCGTCGATGTCGAAGGTGCGGCCCGAGCCCGCTCCTATGACCTGGATGATCGCTCCGCACTCGGCGTTCTTGAGCATGTCGGAGACGGAGGACTTCTGGACGTTGAGGATCTTGCCGCGGATCGGGAGCAGGGCCTGGAACTCGCTGTTGCGGGCGAGCTTGGCGGTGCCGAGCGCGGAGTCTCCCTCGACGATGAAGAGCTCGCTGCGCTCGACGTCGTCGCTGCGGCAGTCGGCGAGCTTGGCCGGCAGCGAGGAGGACTCCAGGGCGGTCTTCCTGCGCTGCGCCTCCTTGTGCTGGCGGGCCGCGATGCGGGTGCGGGCGGCGGCGACGGCCTTCTCCAGGACGGCACGGGCCTGGGCCTTGGCGTCGCGCTTGGTGGAGGTCAGGAAGGCCTTGAGCTCCTTGGCCACCACGTTGGCCACGATCCGGCGGGCCGCGGAGGTGCCGAGCACCTCCTTGGTCTGGCCCTCGAACTGCGGCTCGGCCAGGCGGACCGTGACGACGGCGGTGAGGCCCTCCAGGGCGTCGTCCTTGACGATGTCGTCCTCGGCGACGCGCAGCATCTTGGCGGAGCGCAGCGCCTCGTTCACCGTCTTGGTGATCGCCTGCTCGAAGCCGGAGACGTGGGTGCCGCCCTTGGGGGTGGCGATGATGTTGACGAAGGACCTGACCGTGGTGTCGTAGCCGGTGCCCCAGCGCAGGGCGACGTCGACGCCGAGCTCGCGGGTGACCTCGGTGGGGGTCATGTGGCCGCGGTCGTCGAGGACCGGGACGGTCTCCTTGAAGGTGCCCTGGCCGGTGAGGCGGAGCACGTCGCAGACGGCCTTGTCCTGGGCGAGGAACTCGCAGAACTCGCTGATGCCGCCGTCGAAGCGGAACGTCTCCTCGCTCTTGCCCACGCCTTCGAGGTCGCGCTCGTCGCGGACGACGATGGTGAGGCCGGGGACGAGGAAGGCGGTCTGGCGGGCGCGCTGGTGCAGCGTCTCCAGGGAGAGCTTGGCGTCCTTGAGGAAGATCTGCCGGTCCGCCCAGTAGCGGATGCGGGTACCGGTGCGGGTCTTGGGGACGCGCTTGCCCTTGCGCAGGCCGCTGGACGGGTCGAAGGGGCTGTCGGGGCCCTGCTCGGTGAAGATCCCGGGGACGCCGCGACGGAAGGAGATCATGTGCGTCGCGCTGTTCCGGTCGACCTCGACGTCGAGGCGGGCCGACAGGGCGTTCACCACGGAGGCGCCGACGCCGTGCAGACCGCCCGAGGCCGCGTACGAGCCGCCGCCGAACTTTCCGCCGGCGTGCAGCTTGGTCATGACGACCTCGACGCCCGAGAGCCCGGTCTTCGGCTCGACGTCGACCGGGATGCCGCGGCCGTTGTCCTGGACCTCGACGGAGCCGTCGTCGTGGAGGATGACCTCGATGTGGTCGCAGTAGCCGCCGAGGGCCTCGTCGACCGAGTTGTCGATGATCTCCCAGATGCAGTGCATCAGGCCGCGGCTGTCGGTGGACCCGATGTACATACCGGGTCGCTTGCGGACGGCTTCGAGCCCCTCCAGGACGAGCAGGTGCCGCGCGGTGTAGTTGGAACCGTCACGGTCTGCGGTCAGCAGCGCACTGGACGGCACGGACGTCTCGGCGGTCACGCGGTTCGCTCCTCGCTGAATTTGAAAACTGGCCCGGTGGGGTAAGGCCCGGCCTCGGTCACCGGTCAGAGGGTACCGATGCCTGGTAGAGCCGTTGTAACGCCACCCACCCTGTTTCCTCATGCTAGTCCAGCGTCGCATGGATGTTCGATCCCTCGATGGGGTGACGCGAACATCACGTTCCCTTCCAGGCATGAACCATTTAGGGTTCGGGCACGTCCTCATGAACAACCGGCAACCCGCCGGGAGGATGCGACCACACACAGCAATGCGAAACCCGTAGAGCGAAGCAATACGGCTCATTCGCCGCCAACCGGCAGCAGACAGCCACCTTGGGAAGAAGTTTCGAGGAAAAGCCACGAGCGGGAACGTTTTCGGCCTGGTTGGATGTTGACCCTGGTACGACAGCTCGTCGAGCTAGAGAAGAGGCGACGTGACTACTGTTCTGACCCCCGCGAGCCCCCTGACGGCCGCTGACCGCTGCGACCGTTGCGGCGCCCAGGCATACCTGCGCGTCGTTCTGACGAGCGGCGGTGACTTGCTCTTCTGCGCCCACCACGGCCGCAAGTTCGAGCCGGAACTCAAGAAGATCGCCGCAGAGATACAGGACGAGACGGACCGGCTCACCGACGTGCCGGCCCGCACGATGGGCGACGACCACTGACGCTTCTCATCCGCGACGAGCCAGGAGCCGGTTCCTGACGACCGGCCGACGGGCGGTCACCCCCGCGGTACAAGGGGGGTGACCGCCCGTTCTCACACCGTCACCACGACGGCTCCCACACCGTCAGAAACGCCGCGGCAGCACCGCGGACACCCGGGTGTAGACCCCTGGGTTCTCCGCCTGCCCGCAGCCGCTCCCCCAGGACACCAGGCCGATCAGCCGGCCCTTGGCCACCAGCGGGCCGCCGCTGTCGCCCTGGCAGGCGTCCCTGCCCCCTTGGGGATCTCCCGCGCACAGCATCGTGTCACCGCGGTACGAGACGCCGACACCGCCCGGGTACGCGCGCTCGCAGGCCGCGTCCGGGAGCACCTGTACCCGCGCCGAGCGCAGTGACATCGCGTACGTGCCGCTCCCGGTCGTGTCGCCCCAGCCGTACACGTCCGCCGCCGTCCCCGGCTCCTGCGCCGGGTCACCGGGCGTCGCCACCGCGATCACATACGAGTCCGGCAGCGCCTTCTCCAGGGTGAGGATGCCGAGGTCGCCCGAGTTGGTCGACGAGTCGTAGTCGGGGTTCACCCAGGTTCCGGAGACGCGCACCTCCTGCCCGCCGTGCCCGCGCAGCGAGGTGCGGCCCGCGATCACCTTCAGGTCCGGCACCTGCCAGGGCTCGCCTCCGAGGGCCTCACGGCCCAGGCAGTGGGCCGCCGTGAGGACCTTGGTCGGCGCCACGACCACCCCGCCGCAGAACTGCCCCGCCCGGGTACCCCCGAACCGGTCACGGCTGGACAGCGCCACGACCCATGGGGCGTCGGCGATCCGGGCCGGCTGCCCGCCGACGACGACGCTGTCGGCGGCCGCGGGCACGGCGGCGGCCAGCGGCGGCCCCGCCGCCGCGATCAGGCCCAGGACACCGGTCATTGCTCGGGCGATGGGACGACGCATGAAGCCTCCTGACTCTCCGGTGATGTCGGTTCACCCAGAGTCGTCCACGGCCGCGTTCCCCGCACGCGCACGACGAAGGGCCCGGCCCCCCTCACGGGGAGCCGGGCCCTTCACACCTCGTCGGCGAGGATCAGTCGAGGTAGTCGCGCAGGACCTGCGAACGCGACGGGTGACGCAGCTTCGACATGGTCTTCGACTCGATCTGACGGATCCGCTCACGGGTCACGCCGTAGACCTTGCCGATCTCGTCGAGCGTCTTCGGCTGCCCGTCGGTGAGACCGAAGCGCATGGAGACGACGCCGGCCTCACGCTCGGAGAGCGTGTCGAGAACGGAGTGCAGCTGCTCCTGCAGCAGCGTGAAGCTGACCGCGTCGGCCGGGACGACCGCCTCGGAGTCCTCGATGAGGTCACCGAACTCGCTGTCGCCGTCCTCGCCCAGCGGGGTGTGCAGCGAGATCGGCTCACGGCCGTACTTCTGGACCTCGATGACCTTCTCCGGGGTCATGTCGAGCTCCTTGGCCAGCTCCTCCGGGGTGGGCTCGCGGCCCAGGTCCTGGAGCATCTGGCGCTGCACACGGGCGAGCTTGTTGATGACCTCGACCATGTGCACCGGGATACGGATGGTGCGGGCCTGGTCGGCCATCGCGCGGGTGATCGCCTGACGGATCCACCAGGTGGCGTACGTGGAGAACTTGTAGCCCTTGGTGTAGTCGAACTTCTCGACGGCGCGGATCAGACCGAGGTTGCCCTCCTGGATCAGGTCCAGGAAGAGCATGCCGCGACCGGTGTAGCGCTTGGCCAGGGAGACCACCAGACGGAGGTTGGCCTCCAGGAGGTGGTTCTTGGCGCGGCGGCCGTCCTCGGCGATGATCTCCAGCTCGCGCTTGAGCTTGGGGGCCAGCTTGTCGGAGTTCGCCAGCTTGTCCTCGGCGAACAGACCGGCCTCGATGCGCTTGGCGAGCTCGACCTCCTGCTCGGCGTTGAGCAGCGGGACCTTGCCGATCTGCTTGAGGTAGTCCTTCACCGGGTCCGCGGTGGCACCGGCGACGGCGACCTGCTGCGCCGGCGCGTCGTCCTCGTCCTCGTCGGACAGGACGAAGCCCTTGCTCTCGCCCTCGGCCTCTTCCTCGTCCTTGCCGGGCGCGACGTCCTCGAGCAGCTCCTCGCCCTCGAGCAGCTCTTCGTCGTCCTTCTTGGACGTCTTCTTGGCGGCCGTCTTCTTGGCGACGGCCTTCTTGGCCACCGCCTTCTTGGCGACGGTCTTCTTGGCGGCGGCCTTCTTGGCGGGCGAGCCGGCCTCGTCGGACGGGTCAGCGCTCTCGGCCGCCGGGGCCGTGGTGGCGGCCGCGACGGTCTTCGTCACGGTCGTCCTGGCGGTGACGGTCTTGGTGGCGGTGCGCTTGGCCGGGCTCTTCGCGGCGACGCTCTTGCGGGCGCGCTTCGGCGACTCCGCTGCACTGACCATCAGCGTCACACCCTCTTCCTCGAGGATCTGATTGAGGCTGCGCAGAACATTCTTCCACTGGGTTGGCGGAATCTGGTCAGCCTCGAAGGCCCGACGCACGTCATCGCCGGCGATCTGCCCATCAGCCTTTCCCCGCTCGATGAGCGCCATCACAGACTCGGACTCGGCGATCTCCGGCGGGAGCGTACGGGATGTGCTGGCCGACACGAACAACCTCTCGGAACGATGGAAAACGGCTTCCGGCCCAGCCCTGGATCAGGCTGGAGCCGACGACCGTCGGCCGGAAATGTGCCGACGGCGCGGGCTGGACCGGGGAACTGCACAGCGCCCTGAGCGGCGTCTGTATTCCTTCCTCGGCTGTCACCTCTTAGGTCATCGCGCGGCTTCGAGGAGTGTTACGCCCAATCCGCGTGGCCCGAGTCACACCCCATTTACGCCCATTATTGAACGAAACGGTCGGAAGGTGACTCGATCTGCCCGATCAGCCGGATCTACGTGATCATCCTGAGTCGACGCGATCGGCCCGTTCGCCACGATCCGCCCCGCGCGCCCCTCCGTGCCGCCAGAGCCTGGCGCAGCCGGGAGCAGCTGCCCGCTCCGGTCTCCGCTCGGGTCCGGCGGCACGCGACAGGGCGTCCCGGCGGCGCCACGGCGCGCGGGTCAGTGCTCGCGGGGGGCCGGGACGACACGCTCCACCTCGGGGTGGACGGTCAGCAGCTGGCGCATGGCCGTCTCGGCACCGTGGGCGTCACCGGCGGCGAGCGCGTCGACGATCCGGGCGTGGTGCGCGAGGCAGGCCTCGCCCGGGCGGTCGCAGGCCGTGGCCGGGGCGCCGGACACCTGGAGCGCGGCGGCGACGATGCCGGAGAGGTGCTCCAGCATCCGGTTGCCCGCGAGCTGGATCAGCAGGGCGTGGAACTCGGCGTCGGCGCGGGAGAAGGTGATGCCGTCGCCCTGGGCGTAGGCGTGCCCCATGATCTCGACCATGTCGGCGAGGCGCTGCTGGACGTCCTCACGACCGTGACCGGCGGCGAGCCGCGCGGCGAGGGGCTCGATGGTCCAGCGCAGCTCGTTCAGCTCACGGCGCTGGTCGTCGCGCTGCGGGCCGAAGGCGCGCCACTCGATGATGTCGGGGTCGAGGAGGTTCCAGTCGCTGACCGGCCGGACCCGGGTGCCGACGTTGGGGCGGGCGCTGACCAGGCCCTTGGCCTCCAGCACGCGCAGCGACTCGCGGACGACGGTGCGTGAGACCTCGAAGCGCTGGCCGATCTCCTCGGGTACGAGGGGGCGGTCGGCGCCGAGGTCGCCCGAGACGATCATCTGGCCGAGCTGCTGGACGAGCTGTCCGTGCAGTCCGCGGCCGCGGCTGCCGGCGGTCCTGCGGCCGACGCGGCCGAGGTCGGACTCGGCCCCCTCCCAGGAGGGCGGGCCGACGCGGTCGGCTCCGGGAGCCTCCGCGTAGGGGTAGCGGTCGAGATCGCCCGGGGCGCCGAGGCCGGAGTCGACGGAGCGGGCGGCGGTCATCATCGTGTGCGCAAGGGTACTCACGCATCCTTTGTCGGCGTGCCTCTCGTGACCCTTGAGGTCTTTGGTGAAAAGCACACGAAAGGGTGATCGGCACCCCCTACACAATTGACGATTAATCGGACATAACGGGCTCTTTTTAAGGGAGTTGACGGTAAAGCGGAAGCTTTCCATCCGGTTGTGATCACCAACGAGCCCTACTGCGAAGGCCGGTGAACACATAGGCGCAGAGCAGGACCGTCAACGTCAGCGCGAGCGCCACCCCTACGGGCTGCCCGACCACCCGCAGCGCCCCCAGGAGCCAGCGGTCGGCGGCCGAGGACCACTCGATGCGCGCGAACTCGCGCAGCCGGGCCGGAAGTCCCGCGACCGACCGGCCGGACGCGCCCGCGAGGACCCTCTGCAGCGGCGGGGCGAAGACCACCGGCACGGCGAGCACGGCGGCGACGCCCGCCGCGGCGGCCCGGAAGACACCGGCGCCGAGCACCCCGGCCCATGCGCAGCCGGCCACGAGCCCGAACCAATTCGCGCACAGGCTCGCCCAGTTCTTCGGCACGGGGATCAACTCGCCGCCGTAGACGAGGCGCAGGGCCTCCAGATCGGCCACCACGACCAGGACGGCCAGAACCGCCCCGACGCCCGCCGCGACGGCGAGTTTGGCGAGCAGCAGGCCGAGGCGGCGCGGGACCGTGCCGCGCCCGGTGGTGAGCACCGGGTAGCGGTACTCCTCGCCGAAGGAGAAGGCGCCGAGCAGCCCGGCCCCGAGGGCGGCGGGCGGCAGCGGGGAGATCCCGGGCCAGCCGGCGAGGACGGCGGGCAGCGGGGTGCGTCCGCTGCGGGCGAGCAGTACGGAGAGGGCGACCGAGACGAACAGGACGCCCGCGACGACGAGAGGCGTGGAGGGCACGCCGAGAAGGCGCCGGAGCTCGTAGCGCAGGGGGCGCAGCGGCGAGCGGCGCGGGGCGCGGCGCGGACGCCGGGTGGAGCCCTCGGCCGACGGCTTCTCGGATGCGGGGGCGGGGGCGGGGGCGGGGCCGGGGGCGACGGCGCGAGGAGGAGCGGGGGCCTCGGGACCGGGGCTGTCGGCGAGCGGGCGGGCGTCGCCGGTCTCGTCGGCGAGTTGATGGATGAGCACCCCGTTGCGGAAGGCGCTCTCGCCGACGGTCGCGCAGTCGCTGCCGTAGACGGAGAGGCGGTTGCCGCCTTCCGCGACCACCTCGACGGGGCGGCGGGCGGAGCGGGACTCCTGGGTGAGCACGGCGGCGAGCCGGGCCGCGTGGGGGGTGCGGACGGCGACCCGGGGGCGGAGCCGGGTGCGGGCGAAGTCGGCCGCGTCCTGGTCGGCGGCGAGCCGTCCGCCGTCGAGGGCGATGACCCGGTCGGCGTTGCGGGCGGCGTCCTTGGGGTCCGTCGTGGTGTAGAGGACGGTGCCGCCCTCGTCGGCGTGGGAGCGCAGCAGTTCGTACAGCCAGGCGCTCTCGCGTACGGAGAGTCCGGCGGCGGGTTCGTCGAGCAGCAGCGTGTGCGGGTCGCCCAACAGGGCCGAGGCGAGGCCGAGTCGGCGGTCCATGGCGCGCGGCAGGGTGCCGATCCGCTGGTCGTGGACGCCGGTGAGGCCCACCACCTGGAGCATGTCGTCGGCCCGGCCGCCCGGCACCCCGGCGGCGGCGCAGAGCATCCGCAGCTGACTGCGCAGGGTGCGCGAGGGATGCCCGGGGACGTCGCCGAGCAGGACGCCGACCTCGCGGGCCGGGTGCGCGACGCGGTGCAGCGGACGGCCCCGGAAGTAGGTGACGCCACGGCCCGGTTCGAGCTGGAGCATGAGGCGCAGGGCGGTGGTCTTGCCGGCGCCGGCCGGCCCGAGCAAGGCGGTGACGGTGCCCGGCCGGGCCTCGAAGGTGAGATCGTCCACGGCGGGCGGGAGATCCCGGCGGGGGGTGCTGGTGAGTCCGATGGCCTGGAGCATCGCTTCTCTCGCGGGTAGGTGAGACCGCTCCGCGGCAGGGCGGCTATCCCAGCAAGATAACGCCCTATTTCGGACTTTTGGCGCAGGGTTGGTGGCTCGGGGCGGCCGGGGAACCGCCCGTCAGACCTCCGGGCGGAGCATCGGCGGGTTCAGCAGGGTGGCCCCACCAGCGCGGAACAACTGCGCGGGGCGGCCGCCCTGACGGGTCGTGGTGCCGCCGGCCGGCACCAGGAAGCCGGGCGTGCCGGTCACCTTCCGGTGGAAGTTGCGCGGGTCGAGCGCCACTCCCCACACGGCCTCGTAGACCCGGCGCAGCTCGCCGACGGTGAACTCGGGCGGGCAGAACGCCGTGGCCAGCGAGGAGTACTCGATCTTGGAGCGGGCGCGCTCCACTCCGTCGGCCAGGATCCGGGCATGGTCGAAGGCGAGCGGCTCCGCCGGCTCGTGCCCGTGCGCACCGGCCCCGTCCTGCCCCAGCAGCTCCTCCACCGGCGCCCAGCGCGCGCTGTTGGCGTCGCCTCCCGCGCGCGGGGCCGGGAGGTCGGGGGCCAGCGCCAGATGGGCCACGCTGACGACACGCATGCGCGGATCCCGGTCGGGCGCCCCGTAGGTCGCCAGCTGCTCCAGGTGCGCTCCGGTGCCGGGCACGGGTCCGGGGGCGCCCGGGTCGTGCACGCACAGCCCGGTCTCCTCCACCAGCTCGCGCGCCGCGGCGCCGTCGAGGTCCTCGTCGGCCCGGACGAACCCGCCTGGCAGCGCCCAGCGTCCCTGGAACGGCGGCTCTCCGCGTTTCACGACCAGTGCGCACAGGGCGTGACGCCGTACGGTGAGCACGACCAGATCGACGGTGACGGCGAAGGGCGGAAAGGCCGACGGGTCGTAGGGAGGCATGCGGCGATCATAGTCGTCTCCCTGACGATAAACACGCCCGTGGGAAGGATCGCCCCCCACTTCTTCCCGGTCACCCCCGTCTCCGCCGCCCCAGCTGTCCCCGCCGTCCGGCGTCCCGTACGGCACCGCCCCGCCCGGCCCCGGCGCCACCCGCCCGGCCGACCGCACCGCCTCACACCCCGAGCTGGAGGCCCGGCGCGGCCTCCTCGACCATGCCGAGCCCGAGCCTGCCGACCCGCGCCGCGAAGGGCTCGCCCGCGACCCGCAGTCCCGAGAGCCGGACCTCGCCCAGCGGAGCCGATCGGAGCGGATGCAGGGCGACCGTCCGACCGGGCGCGTCCGGCCGGACGCCGACCAGCACGGTCAGCAGCTGGACCCCGGCCGCCGCCGCCACGGCCGCGGGCCGGCAGGCGGCCGGGTGCGGCACGGGCAGGGAACCGGAGGTCCGCCGCTCCCCCGCGTACATCTCGGGCAGCCGGTGCCCGAAGGCCGCCGCCGCGTCGAGCACCCCGCGCAGCAACGCGGCCGCCTCCGTCTCGTACCCCGCGGCGGCGAGCCCTGCGACGGCGACCGAGGTCTCGTGCACCCGCACCGCCCCGGAGCGGTGGCCGAACGGGTTGTACCCCGGCTCCTTCGCGCCGAGGCCGCGCAGCCCCCAGCCGGAGTCCAGCGCGGGAGCCGCCAGCAGCCGCGCGAGCCGTTCGGTCTGACTCTTGTCGAGCAGCCCCGGCGCGTGCCGGCCCGCCGCCGTGAGCCCGGTGTCCAGGAGGTGTCCCGCCCAGCCGCCCAGGTACGGCAGGAGGCGTCCGTCGGGCGTACGGGCGAGCGCGGGGCGCCCCCCTGAAGGGTCGTCGAGCCAGAACCGGCGGCGGAACCGCTCCCGCAACGCCCGCGCCCACTCGCGCCAGGCGTCCGCGCCCGGCCGCCCGCAGGCGTCGAGGAGGTCCGCGCCGAGCTCGGCGGCCCGGTGCGCATGGGCCTGGGTCTCCGCCCGCGCCGGGCCGGCGGGCCCCGACTCCTGGACGAAGCCGTTGTCGTCGAGGGCCCCGCGGAGCCACTCCAGGCACCGCTCCGCGGTGGGGAGCAGCTCGGCGAGATCCTGCTCGGGCAGACCCCAGCGCCTGGCCTCGGCGAGCACGGCGGGAAAGGCCAGCGTGGCCTCGACCCCGGTGCAGCGGGGCGGAAGGTGCGGGCCCGCGTCCCTGCGGGGCCCCGGGATGCGGCCCGATTCGGCGCCGGTTCCCCGGAGTTGGGTCCGGGCGAGGGCGTGCAGGGTGGTGGCGGCGAGCCGGGTGCCGAGCGGGAGGGCCATCCGGGCCGCCCAGAGTGCTTCGGCGGTGACGGGTCCGCAGCGCCAGGGCACCCCGGCCGCGAGATGCACGCCGGCGGGATGGGCCGGGTCGCGCTGGAGCAGGGCACGCAGATCGTCGATCGAGGCCCGCAGCAACTCCCCGAGGCGGGGGTCGTCCCCTTCGGCGACGGCGTCGGCGACGATGTGCCCGCCGGGCCTGCCGCCGGCCGCGCCCGGATGCCGGGCGGTCCGTTCGGCGCGGACCCGGAGGGTGAGGACGAAACTGCCCGCGGGGGCGATGTCCACCTCCCAGCGGAGCAGCCCGGCCGCCGCGAGGGCGTCGCTGGGCGGGGGATCCGCCGTGACCGCCGTGGCGCTTCCGTCGGGGCCGGTCCACCGGAGTCCGGTGCCGTGGACGCTCGCGGAGAGCTCGGGGCCCGACCGCCCGGCCGCCACCGCTCCCAGGTCCGCGAGATCCGTCCCCAGAGCGATCTCCACGGGGAGCCGGACCGTACGGGCCGCGGAGCTGCGCAGGGTGATCCGCTCGGTCCCGTCCGCCTCCCGTGAACGCTCCACGGTGAGCCCGGGGTCGGGCCCGGTGTCGGCGGGCGTGCGCACGACGCCGAGGAACTCGGCCCGGTCCGCCCCGGTCGACCGGCCCTGGAGGGGGACGGGTTCGCGGCCGGCGACGCGCAGGACGCAGCGGGAGAGGAGCCGGCGGCCGGAGAGATAGACGCCTTCGAGACCGGCACCCGTGAGCTGACCGTGCCGGGCACTGACGGCGAGGGCGGGCAGGGCGACGCCGACCAGGGCGTCGTGCACGGCGGGCAGTTCGCCCGGGCGGCCCGCCCCGGTGGCTCCGGAGGCGGTCGGAGGTCCGGTGGGGGGTCCGGGGGCCTGGGCGGAGCTGGGGGCCATGAGGGGTGCGTGGCGCTCTCTGTGCGGTCCGGGCGGATCGGCCGGTCCGGGCGGCGGGTGCGCTCGGAGCCGCTCGTCCGCTCCGGGGTTCCGGCGACGGGGCGGCGGCCCGGCTCGTGCGGAACCGCCACACAGGTGAACGCCGCCGCGGCCCGCGGGGTCACGGGCCTCACCCGCCGCTCCTCGTCCCGCGCCGCCCGGTCCGCCGGACCGCCGCGCTCCGCGGCGCCGTGGCCCCGCGCCGCACCGCCCCGGCGGCCCCCGCGGTCCCACGTCCCGCTCCCGGCCGCCGCTGGGCGCGCAACGCGGCCCCCCGAGGCCGCGGCGCGGCAGCCCGACAGGGGACCCGCCCTCCCGGACCCCCGGCGGACCGCTGCCCGCCCTGGCCGGGCACCCGGCCGTCCGGCTGCTCCGCCCCCTGGTCCGGATCCGCGGCCGCCGAGGCCCGCGCGTCCCGCTCCCTCCGCAGGCAGCTGCGCAGCGACTCCGGGTCGAGGCCCTCGTTGCACGCCTGGTGCAGCAGCCGGGCGAAGAGGTACTCGGGGTCCGCCTCCAGGGCGAGGCTGAGGGCGACCCGGGCGGAGGGCTCGTCGCCGCTGGACCAGGAGACCCAGCCGGCCAGGGCCAGCGGGGCCGCCGCGTACTCCTGGTACGGGGCGACGCACCGCCGGGACAGCGCCCGCCACAGGCGCAGGGCGCCGTCGGCCTCGGGGCCCTCCATCCATTCGGCGGCCTGGTCGCGGGTGTCACGGTCCTGCAGCCCGAGGATGAGCGCGGCGGCCTCCTCGGGGGTGAGGCGTGCGTCGTCCGCGGCGTCGGCCGACGCATAGCCCCGGCCGGCCGCGAGACCCGCCCGGCCCGTCAGCATCTCGCCGAGGCCGTCCGCACCCTGCGGCGCCGGGTTCTCCGGCGGTCGCGAGAAGCGCTCGATCAGCGCCTGGGCGAGCTCGATCGTGGTCGTCCGGACCTCCTGCCGCCCCTGGCCCGCGGGGGTGTCGAGGATCTTGGGCACGAGGACGGCGGCCGCCTCGCCCAGCGCCGAGCGCTGGGCGCGGTGCCCGGCCCCGTCGTCGGCGGACTCCCGCGGCTTGAGCCGGGCCTCCATGTCCTTGAGGGAGCCGCGCACCTGGATTCCCGCGTAGGCGGCGGACGCCGCCATCACCGACGTACCGGACAGGGCGAGGGGCGTGCCGTCCGGCGGGCAGCAGCGGGCGTCGGGGCAGCAGTAGGAGAAGTACAGGCCGTCGGAGATGCAGAGGGCCTCGCGGACGGGGACGTCCAGCTCGCCGCACGCGATGCGCAGGCGCTGGGCGAAGGGGCGCAGCCGCTCCATGACCCGGCGTGCCGTCTCGCCGGGCGCGGGGTCCTGGCAGAGGAAGACGACGATGGAGTCGGGCCGGTCCTCGTGCCGGGTGGAGCCCTCGACGAGGCATTCGGCCAGGTGCTCCGCGGTCTCGGGCCATTCCTGCGGGGCGCGCGGAATGCCGAGCCTGACCCGGCCGCCGAAGCGCCCGTTCTCCCCGTGCAGCGCGACGAGCACGACGGAGTCGCTGGGGTGGAAGCCGAGCATGAACGGCAGCGCGTCGGCCAGCTCGGCGGGGCCACGCAGGGTGATCTGCGGGGGCGTGGAAGGGCCGTGGGATTCGTGGTGGTTCGTGTTCATGGTCAGGACGGTCCCGCGAACACGGTCGATCGCGAAACCCCTGTGGATAACTCACGGTGACGACCGCGGCGAGTTGTCCACAGGCAGGGCGGCTCGTTCGCGAATTGTCCGACCCATCGGGTTGCATGGGGGCATGACCCACGCAGACCGCCCCGAAGACCGCGCCGCCCTCCGCGCCGCCGCCGACGCCGTGCTCGCCCGTCTCGTCTCCGACCCGACGGGCACGGCGAGACTGCGCGAGGACCAGTGGCGGGCCATCGAGGCGCTCGTCGCGGACAGACGCCGGGCGCTGGTCGTGCAGCGGACCGGCTGGGGCAAGTCGGCGGTGTACTTCGTGGCGACCTCGCTGCTGCGCGAGCGTGGCGCGGGTCCGACCGTGATCGTGTCGCCGCTGCTCGCGCTGATGCGCAACCAGGTCGAGGCGGCGGCCCGGGCGGGGATCCGCGCCCGCACGATCAACTCGTCGAACACGGAGGAGTGGGAGACGGTCCAGGCGGAGGTCGCGGCCGGCGAGGTGGACGTGCTGCTCGTGAGCCCCGAGCGCCTCAACAACCCCGACTTCCGCGATCAGGTGCTGCCGCGGCTCGCGGCGGCCACCGGGCTGCTCGTGGTCGACGAGGCGCACTGCATCTCCGACTGGGGCCACGACTTCCGGCCCGACTACCGGCGGCTGCGCACGATGCTCGCGGAGCTGCCGGCGGGGGTGCCGGTGCTCGCGACCACGGCGACGGCCAACGCACGGGTGACCGCGGACGTCGCCGAGCAGCTGGGGACCGGCGGGGACACCGACGCGCTGGTGCTGCGCGGGCCGCTGGACCGCGAGAGCCTGAGCCTCGGCGTGGTCCGGCTGCCGGACGCGGCCCACCGGCTGGCCTGGCTGGCAGACCACCTCCACGAGCTGCCCGGCTCCGGGATCATCTACACGCTGACGGTCGCCGCCGCCGAGGAGGTCACGGCCCATCTGCGCCAGTGCGGGCACACGGTCTCCTCGTACACGGGGCGGACGGAGAACGCCGACCGGCAGCAGGCGGAGGACGACCTGCAGGCGAACAGGGTGAAGGCCCTGGTCGCGACCTCGGCGCTCGGCATGGGATTCGACAAGCCGGACCTGGGGTTCGTGGTGCACCTCGGCTCGCCCTCCTCACCCATCGCCTACTACCAGCAGGTGGGCCGTGCGGGCCGTGGTGTGGAGCACGCGGAGGTGCTGCTGCTGCCGGGCAAGGAGGACGAGGCGATCTGGCAGTACTTCGCGTCGGTCGCCTTCCCGCCCGAGGAGCAGGTGCGCCGCACCCTGGACGTGCTCGCCCAGGCGGGCAGGCCGCTGTCCCTGCCCGCGCTCGAGCCCCTGGTCGAGCTGCGCAGGACCCGGCTGGAGACGATGCTGAAGGTCCTCGACGTGGACGGGGCCGTCAAGCGGGTGAAGGGCGGCTGGGAGAGCACCGGGCAGCCCTGGGTGTACGACACCGAGCGGTACGCGTGGGTGGCCCGGCAGCGGGAGGCCGAGCAGCAGGCCATGCGGGAGTACGCGGCGACGTCCGGCTGCCGGATGGAGTTCCTGCGGCGTCAGCTGGACGACGAGGCGGCGGCGCCGTGCGGTCGCTGTGACAACTGCGCGGGCGTCAGGTTCGACGCGAAGGTCTCCGACGCGGCGCTCGACACGGCGAAGGGGGAGCTGCGCCGGGCGGGTGTCGAGGTGGAGCCGCGCAAGATGTGGCCGACCGGACTCGCCGCCGTCGGGGTGGATCTGAAGGGCCGTATCCCGGCCGGCGAGCAGTCGTACGCGGGCCGCGCGCTCGGCCGCCTCTCGGACATCGGCTGGGGCAACCGGCTCCGCCCCCTGCTCGCCGACGGGGCGCCGGACGGCGAGGTGCCGGACGACGTGGTGCAGGCGGTGGTGCGGGTGCTCGCCGACTGGGCGAAGGGGCCGGGTGGTTGGGCCTCGGGCGAGCCGGACGCGCCGCCCCGGCCGGCCGGTGTCGTGCTCGTCGCCTCGCATCGCAAGCCCCGGCTGGTGGGGTCGCTCGGCCGGCGGATCTCCGAGATCGGGCGGATGCCGCTGCTCGGCACGGTGGAGTACGCACCGGAGGCGGAGGACCTGCGGATCTCCCGGACCAACAGCGCGCAGCGGGTGGTCGGACTGCAGCGGGCGCTGGTCGTTCCGGGCGATCTCGCGGAGCGCCTGGCCTCGGCGGGCGGGCCGGTCCTGCTCGTGGACGATCTCGCCGACAGTGGCTGGACGTTGGCGGTGGCCGCGCGACTGCTGCGCCGGGCGGGAGCGGAGGGAGTGTTCCCGTTGGTGCTCGCCGTCCAGGGGTGAAACGGGGAGTGAACAATGGGCAACTGGGCAGGGATATGAGTGTCATACCGGCGCATTCCAGTCAGCGGCCTCAATTGCTCGTTGCCGCTCGCGCACGGGCCAGGAAGAATTGGGAATCCGCCCCGCACGGCTCGTACGCGGTCCTGTCGGACCGTGCCGTGGTGCGCTCTCACCACCCGATTCCGCCCGTGCGCGGGCGTGTATCCGAAGGGAGGATCGTGACCCTCGGATTCGCTCCGTCCTCAGCCGCTTCGATCAGCTCGTCGTCCGGGTCGGCCAGCCGCCTCGCTCGGATGCTCGAACCGGCGGAGTGGGCCGCGGCCGGCATCCCGCTGCTGCGCAACCCCCGTGAGGTCGTCAGCGGCCTGCACTCCCGGCATCTGCCCACTCCCACGACCGCGGTGGTGGCCGTCCTCGACCACGAGGAGCGGCTCGCCGCCAGCGCCTCGTTCATCCGCAGGTCCGCCCCGGCGGACGGCTGGGAGTTCCGCAACGCGCTCCTCGCGCACCTGCGCCGGGTGATCCCGCACGACCTGCGCCGGCGCGCTCCGGTGCGCACGGCCGTCCTGCTCTACTGCCGCGAGGGCGACGAGCGCTGGACGGAGGAGGACGGGGCCTGGATGTGGGGGCTGCGGGACGCCTGCACGCTCCACGGGCTGCGCTGCGGGGCGTACATCACGCTGACCCGAGGGGGTTGGCAGGTGCTCGGCGAGGGCCGTGGCGGCCGCCGGCCGAGTTCGGACTCTCCCCCGATGCCGCTGGGCGAGGAGTCCGGCTTCGAACGGCTCGTGCCGCGCATCGCGAGCGGAGCCCCGGAGCCACTGCGCCGCGCCGCCGCACGCTGAAGCACGACGGCCGCGGCGGACCCACCGGTCGACCGACCGGCACCCGGGCGGCCCAGGCGCCCGGAAGCCGCACGCCGGAGGGAACGCCTGCCGTACGAAGACGGGCGCACGGCCAGGGGCACGCGGCTTCCGGCCGCACGGGGCCCGCAAGGTGACGCGCGCCCGCCCGGCCGCCCGCGGAGGGGCAGCCGGGTGCCGGGTGGGGCGTCGGTCAGACGCCGGCGCCGAGCGCGGCGTTGACGCGCTCCGGGTCGCCGCAGACGACCAGCAGCGCGGTGGCACGGTTGAGCGCCTCGGGCAGCGCGCGCGAGACGGACTCGTCGGAACCGCCGTTGACCGCCACGACCACCACGGGACGGGCCGCGGCCCGCTCCACGGCGGTGGCGTCCGCGAAGAACACGTCCTCGCGGGCGTCCTGCTGCGCCCAGTAGGCGGCCTCACCGAAGGACAGCTCGTGCGCCGTCCAGGGGTGCTGCTCACCGGTCGTGAGCACCAGCACGTCGCCGGGGGCGCGGCCGGATTCGAGCAGCAGGTCCAAGGCCTCCTCGGCGGCGTCCAGAGCGCCGTCGGCAGACGCGGGGATCAGCTGGATCTGGGCGCCGGACCGCTGGTCGGAACGATTCTCCTGGCGCGCGGCGGGAGTCGGTCCCGCAGCGGGCTGCGGGCGCGGCACCGGCGGTGCGGGCCTGGCCGGACCGGGGCCCGGAACTCCGGGTCGCGGGGTGGCCGCGGTACGCGGGCCGGGTACGGGTCGGGGGGTCGGCACGGGGCGGCCGGCGGCCGCAGTCGCGCGGGGACCCTGGGCACTCTCGTGAATCTGAGGCTCCTCGGGGATGAGAGGCATGAGTGGATGTCTATCAAACGCCGTCGCGGGACGCTCCGGCGGGTGGGCGCACAGGTGCGCCCCGGCCACGGAAGGGGCTCTGCCGACGGGACCCGGCAAGGCGTCCCTCCGGAGAATTCGGCGGCCGGAAGTCAGAAGTCGAAGCCGAGTTGGCCCCCGCTTTCCAGCGCGGCCGCCTCGGCGGAGAGACGGACCTTCTTCAGATGCCGCCAGCGGGGCATCGCGTCCAGGTACGACCAGGAGAGCCGGTGGTACGGGGTGGGCCCCAGCTCCTCGAGCGCCGCCTTGTGCATGGGCGAGGGGTAGCCCGCGTTGGCTCCGAAGGCGTACGCCGCGTACTCCTCGGCCTCCGCCTCGAGCTCCGCCATCAGCGCGTCGCGCCGGACCTTGGCGAGCACGGAGGCGGCGGCGACGGCGATGCAGGACTGGTCGCCCTTGATCACCGTACGGACCTGCCAGGGACTGCCGAGATAGTCGTGCTTGCCGTCGAGGATCACCGCGTCGGGGCGGACCGGCAGGCCTTCCAGGGCGCGGACGGCGGCCAGCCGGAGCGCCGCGGTCATCCCGAGCTCGTCGATCTCCGCGGGCGAGGCGTCGCCGAGCGCGTACGCCGTGACCCACCCCTGGAGCTCGACGGCGAGCGCGGTGCGCCGCTTGGGGGTGATCAGCTTGGAGTCGGTGAGTCCGGCGGGGGCCCGGCGCAGGCCGGTGACGGCGGCGCACACGGTCACGGGACCGGCCCATGCCCCGCGTCCGACCTCGTCGACCCCGGCGATGATCTTGGCGCCGGTGGTGGCTCGGATCGATCGCTCGACACTGTGGGTGGGTGGTTCGTACGGCATGGCGCCAGACAGGTTACGCCGACGGATACGTCCGCCGGTACCCGGATTCCACGTGGTGATCCACACCCGACCGAATCGCGGTCGGGTTCCGGCCAGGTTCCGGCCCGTTTCAGGCCGGTACCTGGACCGACTCCCCCGTCAGGGGCCGGCTCGCTTCCCGGTGAGGGCCCGGACCGCCCGTCGAGCGGGGCCCGCGCCTGCCGGAAGCCGGACACGGGCCCCGCCCAAGGCGGACCGATGCGGCCCGACGCGGACCGATGCGGCCCGATGCAGACCGATGCGGACCGATGCGGCCCGAGACGGCTAGCGGCGCAGCAGCGGCACCATCACCCGGTCGACCATCTCGGCGATCTCGGCGTCGCCCCATTCGCTCCCGCACACCTTCGCGCGGTACATCATGATCGCCGGGATGACGTCGTAGACCAGGTCACCCGGTGCGTCGGGGCGGACCTCGCCCCGCGCGATCCCGCGCTGGATGACCTCCTCCAGCAGCCGCTTCGAGGGGTCGGTGACACCGGTGACGATCAGCGCCTGGAAGCGCTCGGAGGTCTCGCTGTCGCATTCGTGAATGACGGCGCGCAGCGCGAAGCCGGGCTTCGAGTACATCGCCGCCCGCACCCTCCGGCACAGCTGGTAGAGGTCCTCGCGGACGCTCCCGTGATCGGGCGCCTCGCCCAGGGCCGGGAGCGCGGCCCGGAGGGCCTCGGCGACCAGGTCCTCCTTGGAGGGCCAGCGCCGGTACACCGCGGCCTTGCCCGTCTGCGCACCGGCCGCGACACCCTCCATGGTCAGACCGTTCCAGCCGACCGTGCTCAGCTGGTCGAGGGCCGCCTCCAGGATGGCGCGTTCCAGCACCGGACCGCGCCGCCGTGACACCACCCCTTGTGGCCGAGCGGCAGCCACGGAGTGCGAAGTAACCATCAGAGCCTCTCTGTTGGGACCGGCAGTGCGCAGTGAACGGTTGCGTTCTCTGAGGGGGAATCACTACCGTGGACGACAGTGAACGAGTGCGTTCACTGGATTCTTCCGTGGGGGATACACAGTGACAACGTCTCCGGTGGACACCCGGACCGGTCCAGGAACCGCCAGGTACCCGAATCGGCCGGGAATCGCTCTCACCGTCATCGCCGCCTGCCAGTTGATGGTCGTCCTCGACGCCACGATCGTGAACATCGCGCTTCCGCACATCCAGGAGGCGCTCTCCTTCTCCACCACCGACCTGTCGTGGGTGCTGAGCGCCTACACCCTCACCTTCGGCGGCCTGCTGCTGCTCGGCGGCCGGGCCGGCGACATCCTCGGGCGCCGCCGGGTGTTCATGACCGGCATCCTGCTCTTCACCCTCGCCTCCCTGCTCGGCGGCTTCGCCCAGGAACCCTGGCAGCTGCTGGCCGCGCGCGCCCTCCAGGGGGTCGGCGGCGCGATCGCCTCGCCCACCTCCCTCGCCCTGATCACCACGACGTTCCCCGAAGGCCCCGAGCGGAACAGGGCGTTCGGCGTCTTCGCCGCCGTCTCGGCCGGCGGCGGCGCGATCGGCCTGCTCGCCGGAGGCATGCTCACCGAGTGGCTCGACTGGCGCTGGGTGCTCTTCGTGAACGTGCCGATCGGCCTGGTCATCGCCTTTCTGACGCCCCGTTTCATCAACGAGTCCGAGCGGCACCCGGGCCGCTTCGACCTGGCGGGCGCACTCTCCTCGACCCTCGGCATGACCGCGCTCGTGTACGGCTTCATCCGCGCGTCGGAGGAGGGGTGGACGGACCGGCTGACCATCGCGGCGTTCGTCACCGCGGGTGTCCTGCTCGGCGTCTTCGCCCTCGTCGAGTCGCGGGCGCGCGAGCCCATCACGCCGTTGCGGATGTTCGCCGACCGCAACCGCTCGGGCACCTACGTGATCATGCTCAGTCTGGCCGCCGCCATGCTCGGCATGTTCTTCTTCATCGTCCTGTTCGTGCAGAACGTGCTCGGCTACAGCCCCATCCGCGCCGGCCTCGCCTTCCTCCCGGTCACGCTCGCCATCGCGCTGGGCGCCGGACTCGCCCAGCGGCTGCTGCCGCTCCTCGGTCCGAAGCCGTTCATGATGACCGGTGCGGCAGCCACCGCGGCGGGGCTGTTCTGGCTGAGTCTCATCTCCTCCGACAGCTCCTACGCGAGCGGCGTGCTCGGCCCGATGCTCGTCTTCGGCTTCGGCATGGGCCTCAACTTCGTCACCCTCACCCTGACCGCGGTCTCCGGGGTGGCCCCGCACGAGGCCGGGGCAGCGTCGGGGCTGCTCAACGCGACCCAGCAGGTGGGTGGTTCGCTGGGCCTGTCGATCCTGGTCACGGTCTTCGGCACCGCCAGCCGCGAGGAGGGCGAGCGGCTGGCACCGCAGTTCATGGCCCAGGCGACTCCCGAGCAGCAGGCTCGGTTCGCCCGGACCCACGAGCTGCCGGCGCCCTGGTCCCATGACGTGCTGACCGCCGGCATCTCGGCCGCGTTCACCGCCGCGGTCGTCATGGCGCTGATCGCGTTCGTCACGGCGGTGGCCGTGATCCGGGTGCGCAAGAGCGACCTGGAGGCGCTCAGCGGCACGGCGGAGGCGGCGGGCCCGGCCGCCTGACCGGCACGGTCGCAGTGCCCACATGGTCGCAGTGCCCACACGGTCGCAGTGCCCACACGGTCGCCGTGTCGGACAGGCCGCCGCGCCCGGAACATGCCGAGGGGCGTGTCCCCTTCCCGTACGGGGAGGAGGACACGCCCCACGCCCGGTGGGGAGGACGGGTCCGCGGTCCGGACCGCAGTCCGCAGTCCGCAATCCGCAGTCCGCAGTCCGCAGTCCGCAGTCCGCAGTCCGCAGTCCGCAGTCCGCAGTGTCTCGGGCTACGGCGGTACGGGGTACGGCGTACGGGTCAGGGGGCGCCGTACGGGTCGTTCTCGGGGTCGTACTCCTCCTCGCGGCTCGGCTCGCCGCACTCCGAGGCCGTGGCGGTGACCGGGCGTGCGTCCAGGATCGCCCGGGCCCTGGCCTCGGCCAGGCTGGTGGCGTACCAGCCGCCCTCGTCGTCGCGGAGCCGCTCGTCGATGTCGAGGAGCGAGCAGGAGCGCAGCGGCTCCGGGAGTCGGTCCAGGGCCGGGACGGCGTCGGCCGAGAGCCCTTCGAGGTAGTTCACGTCGATCTTGCCGAGCCGCTCGTGGCGGTCGACGTTCTGCTGGGCGATGACGGCGTCCGGCTGGATCAGCCCGAAGACCAGGACGAAGCCGGCCGCGCTGGCGGCGAGCGCGCGCGGCAGCAGGCGTGCGCCCCAGATCCCGGCGGCCATGATGAGCACGATGGCGAAGCCCAGCCAGAGCTCCATGGTGGTGACGGAGATCCGTAGCCTGGTCAGGCCGTACGCGTCCACGTACAGGTCCATCCTGCGCAGGGCGGAGGCCACCACGACCAGGGTGAGGACGCAGAGGGTGCCGAGCACGACCCGTACGAGCCGCCGGTCCCCCGCCCCGGTACGGGGTGCCCAGCGCAGCGCCAGGCCGATGACGACCAGGGTGAGCAGCGTGGCCATGAGCAGCTGCCAGAAGCCCTGGCGCGCGTACTCGGCGTAGGTCAGGCCGGTCTCGCTGAGCACCTTGTCGTAGCCGCCGAAGAGCACGGCGAGCTGGATCGCGTTGAAGGCGGCGAACAGCAGGTTCAGGACGACCAGCGGAAGTGCCCACTCCAGCCGGTTGCGGGCCTTGCCCGCACCGAGGGAGAGCCGGTCCCAGCGCAGCGGGGCCGCGGCCGTCCGGGCCACGGCGATGGCGCCGAACAGGCCGACGATGAAGCACAGGATGCGCCAGGGCGCCTGGACGAGCGAGATGTCGGGCATCAGCGCGCCCAGCAGATCGGCGAAGGCCGCGTCCGCGCCGGCGAACAGGGCGCCGAAGACGACGAGCAGGCCGAGGGCGATCAGGACGGTGCGCAGGAGGGGCCACCAGCGGCCGCGCGAGCCGTCCGCGCGCTGCCTGACCCCTTGCCAGACCCAGGTCAGACCGTTGCCCAGGGAGTCGAAGAGGCCGACGGGCCCGAGCAGCATGCTGGGCCAGCCACGGCCGCCGTGCAGGGCGAAGCCGGTGAGGCCGATGGCGGCGACGACCGCGAGGAAGGTCGGCCAGCCCGCGTCGCTGAGCGCGGGCACGGCGAGCAGGGCCGCGCCGCCGAGCGCCCAGACGAGCGTCCAGGCACGGAGCCGCCGCCCGGCGGCACGCGCGGCGAAGGCCCCCGCGAGGGTGGCGGGCACGGCCACGAGCAGCAGGTTCACCCCGGCGCCGCCGTCGAGCAGGAGCGCGGCGAGCAGCGCGGTGGCCAGGATCGCCCAGAGCGTCGCCGCGGTCGTCTGCGCCGGCGCCTTGGGCCGCAGCCTGCTCACCGTGCTCGGCTTCCTGGGCGGCGCCCAGGGGTGGTACGGCGGGTAGGGCCCTTGCCCGTACGGCGTGCCCGGAGCCCCCGGCGGTCCGACGCGGGGCGGGCCACCGGCCGGCGCACCCGCGAAGGCCCTCGCGGGTGCGGCGTGGGCGTGGCCCGCGGCGGGACCAGCGGCGGTAGGACCTACGGAAGCACCCGCAGGAACACCCGCGGCAGCGCCTGCGGAAGCACCAGCGGGAGCTCCCGCGGCGGGCCCCGTAGAAGCACCCGCGGCGGGCCCCGCGCCCTCTCCCACGGGCGGTTGCGGCCCGGACGCCTGCCCCTTCGGCAGCGCGTCCTGCGGCGCGCCGCCCGTCGGGCCGCTGTCCTGCGGTGGCTGGGCGGACGGTGTGTCGGTCACGGGACCCCCTCCCGGCCCGGTCCGCGCGGGCGCTGCCCTGCGGCGGCGCTCGGTGGTCCGGGTGTCTCGTCGTCGCGCTCTTGTCATGATCAGCGCTGCGGAGTGGCCGACTCTAACCGCGCGGCGCCCCGGCGAACCGTCCCGGAGGCGCCTGTGGCAGGACCGTGACACTCCGCCTGCCGAAGAGCCGCCCCCGACGGCTTCACCGACCGGCTTCACCAGACGGCTTCACCGAACGGCTTCACCAGACGGCTCCAGGAAACTGCTGCACGCGACGGCTCCCGGAAGCTGCTCCGAGACGCCTTACGACGACGAACCCCTAAGAACGCACCCCGGTCGGCACCCACCCGGGCAGCTCCTCGGTCTGCTCCAGCCACTCCGCCGGCGGCGTCCCGGCGGAAGTGGAGGCGACGACCCCGCCCGCGATGGCGCAGGTGGTGTCGACGTCGCCGCCGACGGCCGCGGTGGTCCAGAACATGCGCTCGAAGTCACCGAGGGACCTGGCCGCCGACCAGAGCGCGAACGGCACGGTGTCGTGCGCGCTGGTGCGCCGGCCGCTGCCGAGCACCGCGGCGACCGTGGCCGCGTCCCCGTAGTCGAGCATGTCGCGGGCCCGGCGCAGGCCCGCTCCCACGGCGCTGCGCGGGATCAGGGCGATGACGCCGTCGAGCAGCGCCTCGGGTCCGGGCGGTCCCGCTGGGTCCGCGGCGAGGGCGGCCGCGGCGGCGACGGCCATCGCGCCGACCACGGCCTCGCGGTGCTGGTGGGTGGTGTAGGCGGAGATCTCGGCCTGATGGGTCGCCTGCTCGGGGTCGTCCGCGTACCAGGCCCCGAGGGGGGCGATCCGCATGGCGGCGCCGTTGCCCCACGACCCCTGCCCCTTGAACAGGGCGGCGGCGAGCTCCCGCCAGTCGCCGCCCTCCCGGATGAGCCGGAGCATCCGGTTGACGGCGGGGCCGTAGCCGCGGTCGAAGTCGTGGTGGTGGGCGAAGGAGGCGGCGAGTGCGTCCTGGTCGATCCGGTCGTGGCCGACGAGCACGGCGAGGACGGAGCAGGCCATCTCGGTGTCGTCGGTCCACTGCCAGGGACCGGCGGGCGGCTCGTGCCGCTTCAGCAGGGGATAGTTGGCGGGGACGAAGTACTGGGAGCCCAGTGCGTCCCCCACGGACAGCCCGCGCAGGCTGGCCAGGGCGCGGTCGAAGCGCCGGTCGGGAGAGGAGTCAGCGGTCATCGCTCTGCCACTCTATCCGGTGGGGCCGTACGGTTCCGGGGTACGCCAGCGTTCGAAGGGCCGGTCGAGCCGGTACTTCCCGTCCTCGCCGAGCAGCAGCATCCTGGTCTCCGCGTTTCCCGGGTTGGACAGCGACTCGAAGTCGGCGACCGTCCAGTGGAACCAGCGCATGCAGAAGAGGCGCATGGTCAGTCCGTGGGTGACGAGCAGGACGTTCGGCGGATGGTCCGGGGCCTCGAAGCTGCGGTAGAGGCTCTCCAGGAACGCCCCGACCCGGTCGTACACATCGGCGCCCGACTCGCCCTGGGCGAAGCGGTAGAAGAAGTGGCCGTAGGCGTCCCGATAGGCCTTCTGGAGGCGCACGTCCTCCCGGTCCTGCCAGTTGCCCCAGTCCTGCTCGCGCAGCCGCGGCTCCTCCCTGACCCGCACCCGCCCCGGATCGAAGCGGAAGGCGCGCAGGGTCTCATGCGTCCGCCGGTAGGGCGAGACGTAGACGCTGACCCGCTCCTCCCCGAACAGCTCCCTCAGCCGTCCCCCCGTCTCCTCCGCCTGCCGCCACCCGGTCGCGGTGAGTCGCAGCGCGTGGTCGGGCTCCCTCTCGTACACCGTGTCATCGGCATTGCCCTCGGACTCTCCGTGCCGTACGAGGACTATGCGCCGCGGTCGTGCCATGGGACGACCCTAGATCGCCCGGCGCCGCCGGGCTCAGTCGAGCAGGTGTCCGGACTCCATCCGGGGGAACGGGGTCACACCGCCCAGGCCTGTTCGAGCTGCACGACGTCGCCCGTCAGGGCCGCCACGTCGGCCGCGGTCTGGGCCCGCAGTCCGAGCCGCTCCACCCGCTCGACGCGGTACTTGCCGTGCTCGGCGGCCGAGTTCCACATGGAGAGCACCAGGAACTCGTGCCCCGGGGCCTCGCCGAAGAGCCCGCGGAGCATGCCCGGGGACCCGGCCATCGCCGGGTTCCACACCTTCTCCTGCATCAGGGCGAAGTGCTCGACGCGGTCCTCGTGGACCCGGCTGTGCGCCACCCGGGCCACATCGGCGTCGGAGAACTTCGGCTCGAAGCCGGTCTTCACGTCGAAGCGGTGGTCGAAGAGCTTGACCTGGGCGTCCTTGTAGGTGCCGGCCTGTGCGGCGGCGAGCCGGTCGTGGGAGCGCGCCATGAACGAGTCGTAGAACGCCCGGCTCTCCCAGAACGCGAAGACATGGGCGACATCCGGCCGTCGCCGGCTCCACCCACCGCCCTGGCCCCGGAATCCCGGCTCTCCGAGCAGCCCCGCCCATTTTCGCTGTCCCCGCTCGAACCCTCGACGGTCCACCACGGTGCAGCGAATCCACTTGACCAGCACCGCGCCATGGTACGGGTCGGAGCGACGCGCCGTCAGATCTCCGCGGAGTGCAGGCGAACCAGACCGGCGGCCTCCTCGGCGTCCAGTTCGATACCGAAGACCTCGGACAGCGTCCCGATCAACTCCTCCGGCCCGATGCTCCGTTCCTCGACCGTGCCGTCCAGGCGCACCGAGGTGAGCCCGGAGCGGACCAGGGCCCGGCGGACCTCGGAGCCCGGCCGGAGGGCCACGACCTGGCCGACGAAGCGGGACAGGGGGTGGCTGGAGCTGTAGTGGTTCATGAGCTCGAAGTCCACCGGGTACAGGGTGTGCGGGGCGAAGGCGTAGAGGTCGGTCCACCCCTGCGGGCGAAGCGAGCGCAGCACGTGGACGCCCTCGTCCTCCCGCGCGATGCCGAAGGTCCAGCCGTCCTGCTCGACCCGGGCGCCGTCGACCAGCGGCACCGGCTCCAGCGGCCCCTGCCAGCCGAAGCCGGTGTCGGCGAGCCACTGTTCGCCGTCGACGGTCACGACGAGCACGGCGTGGGTCACCGCGGTGAGCGCGTCTCCCCGGGTCCGGTTGCGGGCACCGCGGCCCGCCACGTCGAAGCCGATCCGCTCCAGGGCGGCGGCGAGGAGGGAGTTCTGCTCGTAGCAGTAGCCGCCGCGCCGTCGGCCGACGAGCTTGGCCTGGAGGCTCTTGACGTCGAGCGGGATCCGCCGGCCGAGCGCCACGTCCAGGTTCTCGAACGGGATGGCCGCCACGTGCGCCCGGTGCAGGGCGCGCAGCGTCCTCAGGTCCGGTGCGAGCTCCCCCGTGTAGCCGATCCGCGCCAGATATGCGTCCAGATCCAGCTCTTCCCCGCTCCACATACCGCGCTCCCCCTCGACCGATGACATGTTGATCACATGACACCATGAACGTGCCATCAGAAACCGTGCGGGGAAAGGGGATTCACGATGAGCGGACTCAACAAGGGCGTCGGCAAGGCCGAGGTGGCGCTCAAGTGGGACCCCAGTCCGGTCGGCGCGTCCGCGCACGACCTGGACCTCGTGGCGGGCGTCTACACGGCGGACGCCCCCTATGGGCCGCCGGCCTATCTGGTCCACTTCGACAGCCGCTCCCCCGACGGCACGATCACCCTCCACCGGGACAGCCGTACGGGGCAGGGCTTCGGCTACGACGAGGCGATGACCCTGGAGCTGACCAGGCTCGCCCCGCACTACGCGCGCGTGGTGGTGGGCGTGGCCATACAGCAGGGCGGCGGCCGGCTCACCTTCGGCCAGGTCGCCCACACGGGCGTCCGGGTGCGCGAGGGGCACACCGACCTGCTGGCCGACGACCTGGCGTCGGTGGCGGACGCGACCGCGGCGACGGTCGTCGAGTTCGTCCGCGGCGGGTCCGATGGCTGGACCCTCCGTCCGCACCTCCACGGCTTCGACACGGATCCGAGCGAGTTCGGCGGCCTGATGGGCGCTCGGCAGGAATGAGCCCGAGCGGGCCTTGGCGGGAATGACTGCCGAGGGGGACCCGGCAGGAATGAGTTCGGAGGGGGCCCGCCCCCAGGGCGGCCCCCCTCCGTCACTTCCCGGACCAGCCGGGGAGCGTCGGCAGCACCCGCTCGGCGACCCTCAGCAGGGCCGCGTCGTCGGGAATCGCCTCGTCCTGGCGCCAGATGACCAGCTCGTACGAACCGCCGCCGTCCTTCGCGTCCTTGGCGACGAGGAGATGCCGGGCGATGCCGCCGGTGCCGGACTCGGCCTTGCCGCCGCCGAGCGGGATCTTCAGCGCCAGGGTCCGGTCCGAGTAGAGGACCGCCGGGCGCCCGAGGAGCCTCGTCGGCTCCGCCGTGTTCCCGAGAAGCCGGCCGAGACCGGCGACCGGAAGGCGGTCGTAGGAGACCGAGAGCTTCACGGAGTACGTCCCGAGTCCGACGTTTCCCTCGGGCGAGGCGATCCTGGTGCCCCCGCCGAGCTTGACCCACCCGTCGCTCCCCCAGGCGTTCCGCGCCTGCTCGCCGGGGGTGCCGAGCAGCGTCGGCAGGTCCGGCCGGTTCAGCGCCTGGCACAGACGGGTGCCCGAGACGTACTGCGGCGGCAGCGAGCCGCTCGATGCCGTGCAGACGGCCGGCTTCTGGGCAGCGGCGCTCTCCATATCGGCCTTGGCCATGTACCAGAAGCCACCCGCGAGCACGGCCCCGAGGGCCAGCGCGGCGGCCACCTGCGCCCCCACGTTCGGGCCGTTCGCCGATCCGGCCACGTCGTCCGCCATGTTCCCGTTCCCCCCTGTCGTCCGCGCGCGAGGCGCGGCGGAGAGCGTAACCGGTGGGTAGCTTGAAGGGGTACGAGAAAAGGGTGCCGACCCGTGGCCGGCACCCTTTCTCAGTCGCTACTCAGGACGGTCAGCTGCAACCGCTGGTCGAGCCGCAGCCCTCGCAGATGTAGCAGGAGCCGGCGCGCTGCATCTTCGTGCCGCAGGAGAAGCAGAGCGGGGCGTCCGCGCTGATGCCCAGCTGCATCTCGACGAGCTCCGCGGAGGTGTGGGCCTGCTTCGGGGCCGGGACCTCGACCGGCGCCGGGGTGGCGACGGCCTTCAGCTCCTGGGCGCGGGGGGCCGACTGGGCCAGACCCTCGACGTCGACCTCGACGTCGTCGACGGACTGCTCGTACGAGCCGGTCTCCAGGTGGCGCTGGCGCTCCTCGGCGGAGTGGATGCCGAGCGCGGAGCGGGTCTCGAAGGGCAGGAAGTCCAGCGCCAGGCGACGGAAGATGTAGTCGACGATCGACTGCGCCATCCGCACGTCCGGGTCGTCCGTCATGCCGGCCGGCTCGAAGCGCATGTTGGTGAACTTCGAGACGTACGTCTCCAGCGGGACGCCGTACTGCAGGCCGACGGAGACGGCGATGGAGAAGGCGTCCATCATGCCGGCGAGCGTCGAGCCCTGCTTGGACATCTTCAGGAAGACCTCGCCGAGACCGTCGTCCGGGTAGGAGTTGGCGGTCATGTAGCCCTCGGCGCCACCCACGGTGAAGGAGGTGGTGATCCCCGGGCGGCCCTTCGGGAGGCGCTTGCGGACCGGGCGGTACTCGACGACCTTCTCGACGGCCTCGCGGATCGTCGCCTCGGTCTTCGCGGTCACCTCGGCCTTCTCGTCCTCCTTCTTCTTGGCGGAGAGCGGCTGGCCGACCTTGCAGTTGTCGCGGTAGATGGCGAGCGCCTTGACGCCCATCTTCCAGGCCTCGAAGTAGACCTCCTCGACGTCCTCGACCGTGGCCGTCTCCGGCAGGTTGACGGTCTTGGAGAGGGCGCCGGAGATCCACGGCTGGATGGCGGCCATCATGCGGACGTGGCCCATCGCGGAGATGGAGCGCTCGCCCATGGCGCAGTCGAAGACCTCGTAGTGCTCGGTCTTCAGGCCGGGGGCGTCGATCACGTTGCCGTGCTCGGCGATGTGGGCGACGATCGCCTCGATCTGCTCCTCCTGGTAGCCCAGGCGGCGCAGGGCCTGCGGGACGGTGCCGTTGACGATCTGCATCGAGCCGCCGCCGACGAGCTTCTTGAACTTGACCAGGGCGAGGTCGGGCTCGAGGCCGGTGGTGTCGCAGGACATCGCGAGACCGATGGTGCCGGTCGGGGCGATGACCGAGGCCTGGGCGTTGCGGAAGCCGTTCTTGGCGCCGAGGCGGACGACGTCCTGCCAGGCCTCCGTGGCGGCGGCCCAGATCGGCGAGTCGAGGTCGTCCATGCGGACGGCCTTGTCGTTGGCGTCGGCGTGCTGCTTCATGACGCGCTGGTGCGGCTCGGCGTTGCGGGCGTAGCCGTCGTACGCGCCGACGACCGCGGCGAGCTCGGCGGAGCGCTTGTACGAGGTGCCGGTCATCAGCGAGGTGATGGCACCGGCCAGGGCGCGGCCGCCGTCGGAGTCGTAGGCGTGGCCGGTCGCCATCAGCAGGGCGCCGAGGTTGGCGTAGCCGATGCCGAGCTGGCGGTAGGCGCGGGTGTTCTCGCCGATCTTCTGGGTCGGGAAGTCGGCGAAGCAGATGGAGATGTCCATCGCGGTGATGACGAGCTCGACGACCTTGGCGAAGCGCTCGACGTCGAAGGACTGGTTGCCCTTGCCGTCGTCCTTGAGGAACTTCATCAGGTTCAGCGAGGCGAGGTTGCAGGACGTGTTGTCCAGGTGCATGTACTCGCTGCACGGGTTCGAGCCGTTGATGCGGCCGGACTCGGGGCAGGTGTGCCAGTGGTTGATCGTGTCGTCGTACTGGATGCCCGGGTCGGCACAGGCCCACGCGGCCTCGGCCATCTTGCGGAAGAGCGCCTTGGCGTCGACCTCCTCGATGACCTCGCCGGTCATGCGGGCACGCAGGCCGAACTTGCCGCCGTTCTCGACGGCCTTCATGAACTCGTCGTTCACGCGGACGGAGTTGTTGGCGTTCTGGTACTGGACGGACGTGATGTCGTCGCCGCCCAGGTCCATGTCGAAGCCCGCGTCACGGAGGGCGCGGATCTTCTCCTCCTCCTTGACCTTGGTCTCGATGAAGTCCTCGATGTCGGGGTGGTCGACGTCGAGGATGACCATCTTGGCGGCCCGGCGGGTGGCGCCGCCCGACTTGATCGTTCCTGCGGAGGCGTCGGCGCCGCGCATGAAGGAGACCGGGCCGGAGGCGTTGCCGCCGGAGGAGAGCAGCTCCTTGGAGGAGCGGATGCGGGAGAGGTTCAGGCCGGCACCGGAGCCGCCCTTGAAGATCATGCCCTCTTCCTTGTACCAGTCGAGGATCGACTCCATGGAGTCGTCGACGGACAGGATGAAGCAGGCGGAGACCTGCTGGGGCTGCGGCGTGCCGACGTTGAACCACACCGGGGAGTTGAAGCTGAAGATCTGGTGCAGGAGGGCGTAGGCCAGCTCGTGCTCGAAGATCTCGGCGTCGGCGGGCGAGGCGAAGTAGCCGTAGTCCTCGCCGGCCTTCGTGTAGGTCTTCACGATCCGGTCGATGAGCTGCTTGAGGCCGGTCTCGCGCTGCGGGGTGCCGACGGCCCCGCGGAAGTACTTGCTGGTGACGATGTTGACCGCGTTCACCGACCAGAAGTCGGGGAACTCGACGCCACGCTGCTCGAAGTTGATCGAGCCGTCGCGCCAGTTGGTCATGACGACGTCACGGCGCTCCCAGGCCACCTCGTCGTACGGATGCACGCCGGGGGTGGTGTGGATGCGCTCGATACGCAGGCCCTTGCTCGCCGCCTTGGCTCCCTTGGTGCGGGAACCACGTGCCGGACCGCTCGCCGTCTCTGTCATGCCGCCTCCCATATACGGGCAAAACACGCTGGAGCACCCGGAAAATTCCAGGGCTCCGCCTTCTGTACTTCGTCTTGTAGTGCAGTTGCCACGAGCGCCTCGCGGTTGGCTCGGGGCAGGTCTTTCCGGGCCGCGCGGCGGCCTTCTCCGGACCGCCCGTCTGGGACGTCGGACCGGCTCGCCGTTCTAGTCGGCGGCGGTGGCGGGCACGGGGACCTCGGGGGTCGCACCGGTCCCGCGCACCTCAGCGGGAGGCCGCTCGCGGAGTTCCGCGATGGCGGCCTCGAAGTCTTCGAGGCTGTCGAAAGCCTTGTACACGGACGCGAAGCGCAGGTACGCGACGAGGTCGAGCTCCTGCAGCGGGCCGAGGATGGCCAGACCCACGTCGTGGGTGGTCAGCTCGGCACTCCCGGTGGCGCGCACCGCCTCCTCGACCCGCTGGCCGAGCTTGGCGAGGGCGTCCTCGGTGACGGGCCTTCCCTGGCACGCCTTGCGCACGCCGGAGATGACCTTGGTACGGCTGAAGGGTTCGGTGACTCCCGAACGCTTGACCACCATGAGCGAGCAGGTCTCCACCGTCGTGAAACGGCGGGAGCAGTCGGGGCACTGGCGGCGGCGTCGGATCGACGTCCCGTCGTCGGTGGTGCGACTGTCGACGACACGGCTGTCGGGGTGCCTGCAGAAGGGGCAGTGCATTGGTTCCGACCCTCCCTCACGGCACGACTGAATAGCTTCGCCGGGCCCGTCAAGGCCCCTCGAAGCGACCACCAGCATAGGCGATACGGAGACCCCCGGCCGACCGAGGACCACTACTTGTAGGTGGCTGATCGGATCCAACCACTAGATCTTGGGTTGGTCCGCCATTTCGACCCCGTGCGCGTGTCGCGGTTCGCGACCGGCCACGAGGGTACGGGAAGGGCGCGGCTGCGCTGATTCCGGGGTCGCCGATGCGACACTGGGAGGGCAGCCGGCTCCCGCGCGGCACAGCGGTGAAGGTTACCGTAATGACCGAATTGAGACGGCGACCCGGGTCCGTGCAGGTCCGCATATACACCCACGCCCGTGCACACGTAAGGCGATCCGCGATTTTTCACTCGAACGTGTGTTTGGCGCAACCTTTCGAAAGCCACTACCGTTGTGCCAGCCAGGGAGACCATTCGAGAGGGGCCGCCGACGTGACCACCACCGCAGACAGTGCCACCATCACTGCCCAGGACCGCTCCCAGGGCCGACTCGAGCCGGTGCATGCGATGAATGACGCAGCCATGAACGGGGAGGAGCCCGGCCGACCCGCGCGCTCGCTCCCCGGACGACCTCCGGGGATCAGGGCCGACAGCTCCGGCCTCACCGACCGGCAGCGCCGGGTCATCGAGGTCATCCGCGACTCCGTCCAGCGCCGCGGCTACCCGCCGTCGATGCGCGAGATCGGCCAGGCGGTGGGCCTCTCCTCCACCTCCTCCGTGGCGCACCAGCTGATGGCCCTGGAGCGCAAGGGCTTCCTGCGCCGCGACCCGCACCGCCCGCGCGCGTACGAGGTGCGCGGCTCGGACCAGCCCAGCACGCAGCCCACGGACACCACCGGCAAGCCCGCCGCCTCCTACGTCCCCCTGGTCGGCCGTATCGCGGCCGGTGGCCCCATCCTGGCCGAGGAGTCCGTCGAGGACGTCTTCCCGCTCCCCCGGCAGCTGGTCGGCGACGGCGAGCTCTTCGTGCTCAAGGTCGTCGGTGACTCCATGATCGAGGCGGCCATCTGCGACGGCGACTGGGTCACGGTCCGTCGCCAGCCGGTCGCCGAGAACGGCGACATCGTGGCCGCCATGCTCGACGGCGAGGCCACGGTCAAGCGCTTCAAGCGCGAGGACGGCCATGTCTGGCTGCTGCCGCACAACGCGGCGTACCAGCCGATCCCCGGCGACGAGGCCACCATCCTCGGCAAGGTCGTCGCCGTGCTGCGACGGGTGTGACCCCACCTCGTCGGCCCTGAACCGGGCCCCGGGACCCACTGCGCCGGTCCCGGGGCCCTGCTGTGTCTCCAGGCCCCGAGCCGCGCGGCTACGCCTCGGCCGCCTTGGCCGCCGCGTCGATCGCCGAGAGCGACTTCCGCACCTGGTTGCGGTCGGTGGTGTACCAGAAGTCGGGCAGCGAGGCCTTCAGATAGCTGCCGTACCTGGCCGTCGCGAGCCGCGGGTCGAGGACCGCGACCACGCCCCGGTCCCCCGTCGCCCTGACCAGACGGCCGGCGCCCTGGGCCATGAGCAGCGCCGCGTGCGTCGCCGCCACCGCCATGAAGCCATTGCCCCCGGCGTCCTCCACCGCCTTCTGGCGCGCGCTCATCAGCGGGTCGTCGGGGCGCGGGAAGGGGATCTTGTCCATCACGACGAGCTGACAGCTCGGTCCCGGCACGTCGACGCCCTGCCACAGCGAGAGCGTGCCGAAGAGACAGGTCTTGGGGTCGGCCGCGAAGTTCTTGATCAGCTCGCCGAGGGTGTCCTCGCCCTGGAGCAGGATCGGCAGCTCGGGAATCCGGGTCCGCAGCTCCTCGGCCGCCTGCTGCGCGGCCCGCATCGAGGAGAACAGCCCGAGCGTGCGCCCTCCGGCCGCCTGCATCAGCTCGGTGAGCTCGTCCAGCATGTCGCCGCGCTCACCGTCCCGCGCGGGGCGGTTCAGATGCTTGGCGACATAGAGGATGCCCTGCTTCGGGTAGTCGAAGGGCGAGCCGACGTCGATGCCCTTCCACACCGGCAGGTCGTCGCCCGTGGTGCCCTCGGGGGCGAGCCCGAGCGAGGCGCCCACCCCGTTGAAGTCGCCGCCCAGCTTGAGGGTGGCGGAGGTGAGGACCACCGAACGGTCGGCGAACAGCTTCTCGCGCAGCAGCCCCGAGACGGTGAGCGGAGCGACCCGCAACGAGGCGCCGAAGCGGTCGTGCCGCTCGTACCAGACGACGTCGTACTCCGAGCCCTGGGTGATCCGCTCGGCCACTCCGTGCACGGTCTCGACCGACGCCAGGGCCTGCTTGCGGACGGCGTCCTCGTCCTGCACCGAGCGGTCCCGGGTGTTGCCCAGAGCCGTGATCACCGCGCGGGAGGCGTCGCGGAGCGCCATCAGCGCGTACGCCAGGTCCTCCGGGATCTCCTCCAGGCGGCCCGGCAGGGCGAGCTCCATCACGCGCTCGAAGCCCTCGGCGGCGGTCTGCAGCTGGTCGGCGACCTTCTCGTCGACCAGCTTCGCCGCCCGGCGCACCGCCCGGTTGACCTGGCCGGGCGTGAGCTCTCCCGTGGCCACGCCGGTCACCCGGGAGACCAGCTCATGGGCCTCGTCGACGATCAGCACCTCGTGCTGCGGCAGCACCGGCGCGCCCTCGATCGCGTCGATGGCGAGCAGGGCGTGGTTGGTGACGACGACCTCGGCGAGCTTGGCGCGCTCGCGGGCGGCCTCGGCGAAGCACTCCGCCCCGTACGCGCACTTGCTCGCGCCCAGGCACTCGCGCGAGGAGACCGAGACCTGGGCCCAGGCCCGGTCGGAGACGCCCGGCGTCAGGTCGTCCCGGTCGCCGGTCTCCGTCTCGTCCGACCAGTCCCGCAGCCGCAGCAGGTCCTGCCCGAGCTTGCTGGTCGGGGCCGCGGCCTCGAAGGGGTCGAACAGGCCGTCCTCCTCGTCCTGCGGGACGCCCTCGTGCAGACGGTGCAGGCACAGGTAGTTCGACCGGCCCTTGAGCATGGCGAACTCCGGGCGGCGGCGCAGCTGCGGGTGCAGGGCGTCGACCGTCCGCGGCAGGTCGCGCTCGACGAGCTGGCGCTGGAGGGCCAGCGTCGCTGTCGCGACCACCACCCGCTCCCCCTGCGCCAGGGCCGGCACGAGATAGCCGAGGGACTTGCCGGTGCCGGTGCCGGCCTGGACGAGGAGGTGCGAACCGTCGTCGATGGCCTCGGTCACGGCCTGGGCCATGGTGACCTGGCCGGGGCGCTCCACACCGCCGACGGCGGAGACGGCGGCGTGGAGGAGGTCGGGGAGGGATGGCTTCGTCATAGCGCTTCCAGCCTACGGGGCGGCACCGACAGCCGGGCCCTCCCGGTGATCACGCGAGGGGGTTCGGGACGGTGCCGTGGACCGCGGCGTGGGGGCGCTCGGGGCGGTCGCGGTAGCCGTCCAGATGGAGCCGGTTGCGGTTGAGACAGAGCCGGTCGATCCGGGGGACGAGCAGGTCGAACAGCTCGAAGCGTTCCTTCAGCTCCGGGAAGCGTGCCTGGTGGCGGAGGATCTCGGCGCGCAGCAGGGTCCAGAACTCCTCTTCGGGCACGCCCAGTTGCTCCTCGTACAGGGGCGCGAGGTAGCGGAAGACGCCGACGAAGAGGCCCGAATGGATGAACTGGGTGAGGAAGTCGGGCTCCTCGGTGAGCAGCACGGCCCGTACGTCGTCGGGCATCGTGGCGTGCTCGGGCAGCGGGTGGGCGCTGATGTTCACGTCGTCGACGAAGTCCTTGATCGCCAGGCGTACGGGCACGTCCTGCTCGTCGTAGACGACGATGGCGTTCTCGCCGTGCGGGGAGAAGACCGTGCCGTACTGGTAGAGGAAGTGCAGCAGCGGCGGCATCAGGGCGGCGAAGAGGCGCTGGAGCCAGGCCCGGGGGGCGAGCCCCGAGCGGTCGACGAGTTCGGCGGCGAAGGCGCGGCCGTCGGGGTCGGTGTGCAGCAGCGAGGCGAGGGTGCGGGCGCGCTCGCCGGGCGGCAGCCGCAGCGGCTCGCGCCAGATCGCCCCGAGGAGTTCCTTGTACTGGTACGGCACTTCCGGCAGGCGGTCGTAGAGCGGGTGCTCGACGGTGACGGAGGCGACCTCGCCGAGGAGGATCACCCCGCACTCCTCGCGCAGGAACGGGTCGGCGTCGCGCAGGCCGTGCACCCAGGCGGTGACGGCGGGGGCGGCGAGGGTGCGCTCGGTGGGCAGGCCGCGCCAGACGAGGGTGTTGAGGACGGACAGCGGCAGCTTGACGGTGTGGCGGTCGGGGCGGCTGGTGTTGAGGAAGGTGCGGACCGACTGCTGCGGCAGGCGCAGGTCGTCGTCCGCGGCGAGCGGCACCAGGGCCCCGGAGGCGACGGCCGGGGCGTAGAGCGGCAGCAGGATCTCGTCCCACTGCCAGGGGTGCACCGGGAGCAGGAGGTAGCCGTCGGGGTCGAGGCCGCGGGCCCGCAGCTCGGCGTGGAAGCCCTCGCGGACCTCGGGGTCGAGCTCGCGGGCGTAGAGCCGGTCGGGGGTGTCGAGGCCGGGGACCCCGCGGTAGGCGGCGATCCGGCTGCTGACCGCGATCCACGGCAGGCGGGTGGCGCGGCGGGCCTCGGGGGCCCAGCGGGCGGTGTCGGCGGCGGAGAAGCCGATCCGGCCCTTGTTGAGGACGAGCCACGGGTGCCCGGTCTGGTGCCCTTCGAGTTCCGCGTAGCCGAGGTCGGCGAGGCGGGCGGCGGGCAGCGCGGTGTGGTCGAGGCGGGCGTCGGCGGCGAGGGTGGTGGTCAGCTCGCGGATGAGGTGCCCGAGGGTGGCGCCGTCGAGGCCGAGGAGGCGGCGGGCGCGGACCAGGAAGGCGAGCGGGTCGGTGGCGGGGGCTCCGTCGAGGGTGAGCGAGTCGGGCGCCACCCGCCAGCTGCCGTAGGCGCCGCGGCGGGCGGTGAAGGCGAGGACGCCTCCGTCGTCGAGGGTGAGGGTGTAGCGGTTCGGCGCCTGGGCGGACGTGCCGGGGTCGGCCGGGATGGGTTCGACGATCTCCTCGTAGGCGAACTCGGCGACGGCCTTGGCGAGCAGCCGGGCGGAGGCCCGGGCCCAGCCGGCGGGGTTGAGTTCGGGCGGGGCGCAGAGGGCGGGCGGTGCGGGCTGTGCGGAGTCATGGGGTGCAGGGGACGTCGACACGAGGACTCCTCGGGGTGAAAGCCGCTGTGGGTCGAGCGGGGTGGGTACGTCAGGGGGTGTTCACAGGACATGGCGCAGGACGCGGTCGCGGACCATGAGCGCGGCCCGCTTGTCCGGGAGGTCGACCTCCGCGGAGAGGCGGAAGCCGGCGCCGAGGAAGGCGGCCACGGACGGGATGTTGCGCAGGTCGGGTTCGGCGAGGACCCGGGTGCAGCGGGGCCGGTGGTCGAGGACGAGGTCGGCGACGGCGCGCAGGAGCGTGGTGCCGACCCCGCGGCCGCGGTCGGCGACCCCGCCGACGAGCAGGTGGACGCCGGTGTCGTGGGGGCGCGCCGGGTAGTGCCGGGCGAGCGGGTCGAGGTCGGCCCGGTAGATCTCGAAGTAGCTCATCGGTGTGCCGTCGAGGACACCGAGGCAGGGCACGCTGCGCCCGTCGCCGTCGAGTTGGGCACGGATGTGGTCGGCGGTCACGGTCGGGGGGCCTTCGAGCTCCCAGAAGGCGGCGACGGCGGGGTCGTTCATCCAGCGGGCGATGAGCGCGAGGTCCCGGTCGAGTCGTACGGGGACGAGCTGGAAGCGGCCGGCGGGGGTGGCCGCCGGACGCCAGCCGGCGAGGTCGTCGAGGAGGTCGCCGTCCGCGCCCCCGGCCTCACGGTCGGCGGCGAGGAGGGCGAGGAGTTCCTCGGGGAGGTGCAGGTCGAGGGTGTCGTCGGCGCCCTGCTGGGCGCCGGGGCCGGGGGCCGGGCCCGTGGTTTCGGTGCCGGGGTGCGCTTCGGTGGGAGGCACGGGGCGCTCTCCTCTCGGCCGTCGGGGTGGGTGGTGGAGGCGGGTGGGCGCGTTGGCCGGGGACGGGTCAGGCGCGCAGCGGGTTGGTGATGGTGACGTAGACGGACTGGGTGTCGACCGGGCCGACGAGCTCGTCGAGGCCGTGCAGGCGGGTGAGGAGGTTGGCCTTGCAGCGCAGGGTCGCGGCCTCCAGGAGCCGGTGCGGCAGCGGCGATCCGAGGCTGGTCGCGCTGGTGAGGAACTGGCGCAGGGCGGCGAGCAGGACGCGCTCGTCGGCGAGGCGCTGGGCGCCGAAGGCGCCGATGAGGCCGAGGACGTTGTTGATGCCGAGGTAGTAGGCGAAGCGCTCGTCGGTCACCTGGTCGGAGACGAAGGTGTCGCTGGCCTTGCCGATGCCGGGGAGGCGGCCTTCGAGCTCGTCGCGGCGGGACTCGCGGAAGTAGTAGCCCTGGTTGTCGCGGTAGCGGCCGCCGACGGGCCAGCCCTCGGGGTCGAGGAGGACGAGGGTGTTCTGCTGGTGGGCCTCCAGGGCGACGCCGGCGTGTCCGTCGAGCCAGAGCACGGGGCGCACCACGAGGTCGAGGTAGCGCAGGAACCACTCGGCGGCGACGGCCGTGGTGGGGCGGCCGGTCCGGGCGGCGAGCCGGCCGACGACCTCGGCGAGGCGCGAGCTCATCCGGGGCGAGCCGGGCACCGGGCGCGGTGAGGTGAGGGCGGCGAGGCAGACGGCGTCGTCGCCGGCGGCGAACGGGTTGTGCCGGATCATGACGTCGAGTCCGGGGACGGGCTCGCCCTGGGGGGTGTCGACGGCGAGCCAGGCCGGGTCCCGGACGATGTCGAAGCCCGGGTGGGCGGCCTGCCACTGGTCGACGAGGCCGGTGCGCAGGAGCCGGTGCACCTCGACGCCCCGGTGGAGCTCCTTGCGCAGGTTCTCGCGGCGGGAGTTGGTGATCCGCACGCCGAGGGAGAGCTTCAGCATGGCCCGGGCGCCCGGGCGGTGCACCGTGCGGACGGAGGAGGTGGGGTGCCAGCGGCTGCCGTGCGGGCCGAGGTCGTGGAGGAGGCCCGCGTCGAGGAGGGCGGCGACGGCGGGGCGGTGGCGGAGTTCGCGGGCCTGCCAGGGGTGCAGCGGCAGGGCGGCGGTGCCCTGCGGCAGGTCGAGGCCCTCGGCGAGGGCGGCGGTGAGCTGGGCGGCGGCGACGAGGCGGCCCTGCTCGGTCCAGGCCGAGTCCGTGGCGAGGAGGGTGGGGTCGACGGCCATCCAGTGGAGCGGGAAGGAACCGTGCGCTTCGGGCGAGTAGAGCCGTGCTTCGGAGTCGGAGAGTCCCTCGCGGCTCTTGGGCGTGGGGTGGAGCGGGTGGCCGAGCAGCAGGGACTGCTCGGCGGTGAGGAAGAGGTCGGCCTCGGGGTCCGGCAGCGGGTGGCGGCGGCGTTCGGCGATGAACTCGGCGGTGCGGCGGGCGGAGTCGGCGACGCGCCCGACGAGTTCGGTGCCCTCGGGGCGGCCGGTCTCGCGGCTGAGGAGGGCGGCGACGGTGACCGCGTCGACGGTCGGCGCGCCGGCCGGGAGGCCTTCGAGGGCCGGGGCGCCGAAGCGGTGCCAGCCGGTGGGCGACCAGTAGCGGACGGGGACGAGGAGGGCGGCGCCGGAGGCGTCGAGGGGGATGCGCAGGGTGGGGGCGCCGGGTGCCGGGAGGTTCTTCTCCCGTACCCAGCAGCGCAGCAGGTTCTCTACGGCGGCCTGGTCGGCGGCCCGTCGGGGGTCGGGGTCGTCGAGCGGGTCCGGGTCGACGGAGGAGGGGAGGGCGGGGGCGACGGCAGTCGCGACGGCGGAGGCGGCGGCGGCAGCGGTGGGGGGAGGGACGACCGCGGGCGCGGGGGCCGACGCGACGGCGGAAGCGGCGGACGCGGCGGACCCGGCCGCCCCGGCGGACGCGGCCGGCCCGGATGAGGCGGCCGGCGATGCCACGGCGGACCCGGCCGGGGCACCGGACGCGCCTGCCGCGCCAGGCGCACCGGCCACGCCGCCCGACACCGGGGCCGGCCGCCCCGTCGGCGCCCCGCCGTGGGCGTCGGTGGGCGGCCCCGGGTACTGGCGGGGCACGGTCGGGTCGGCGGTGAGGGGGGCGGTCACGGGGCCGGAGGCTTCGGGGGTGGGGGTGGGGTTCACGGGACTTCCTTGGGAGGGGCCGGGGGACCAGTGGGATTGGCCCGGGTTCAGCGGGACGGTCCGGACGATCGGGCCCGGTGGGCCCGTTCGGCGGCGGCGAGGGCGTCGGCGAAGCGGTCGAGGACGGCGGCCGCCTGCTCGTCGGTGAGGGTCAGCGGCGGCAGCAGGCGGACGACCGCGTTGTGGCGGCCGCCGAGTTCGACGATGAGGCCCCGGTCGAGGCACTGGCGCTGGACGGCGCTCGCGAGCGCGGGGTCCGGCGGCGGGGCGAGGGCGTCCGCGCCTGCGGACTCGGGGTCGACAAGCTCGACGCCGATCATCAGGCCGCGGCCGCGGACGTCGCCGACGCAGGGGTGGGCGGCGGAGAGGCCCTGGAGCTGCCCGAGCATGCGGGCGCCGAGGGTGCCGGCGCGTTCGGCGAGCCTGTTCTCCCGTACGTAGGCGAGGGTGGCGGCGCCCGCGGCCATGGCGAGCTGGTTGCCGCGGAAGGTGCCCGCGTGGGCGCCCGGTTCCCAGGCGTCGAGCTCCGAGCGGTAGACGACGACGGCGAGCGGGAGGGAGCCGCCGATGGCCTTGGAGAGGACCATCACGTCGGGGACGACGCCGCTGTGCTCGACGGCCCAGAAGGTGCCGGTGCGGCCGACGCCCGTCTGGACCTCGTCCGCGATCAGGGGGATGGAGCGGTCGGCGGTGATCTCCCGCATCCGGCGCAGCCAGCCGTCGGGGGCGGGGATGACGCCGCCCTCGCCCTGGACGGGTTCGAGGATCATCCCGGCGGGGGCGGGGATGCCGCTCTTGGGGTCGTCGAGCGCGGTCTCGGTCCAGCGGGCGGCCAGTTCGGCCCCGTGCTCGCCGCCGACGCCGAACGGGCAGCGGTAGTCCTGGGGGTAGGGCAGCCGGGCGACGCGGACGTCGGTGGCGCCGCCGGAGGCGTCGAGGGCGCCGGCGGTCATGCCGTGGTAGGCGCCGCTGAAGGCGAGGATCCCGCGCCGGCCGGTGGCGGTGCGGACGAGCTTGAGCGCGGCCTCGACGGCGTCCGTGCCGGCCGGCCCGCAGAACTGGATGCGGGCGTCGTCGGCGAGCCCGGCGGGGAGGGTGGCGAAGAGCTCGCTGGTGAAGGCGTCCTTGACCGGGGTGGCGAGGTCCAGGACGTGCAGCGGGGCGCCCGAGTCGAGGACCCCGCGGATGGCCTCCAGGACGACGGGGTGGTTGTGCCCGAGCGCCAGGGTGCCCGCGCCGGAGAGGCAGTCGAGGTAGCGGCGGCCGTCGGCGCCCTCGATGGTGAGGCCGCGGGCCCGTACGGGGACGATCGGCAGGGAGCGTGCGTAGGTGCGGGCGGCGGACTCGCGTTGCGCCTGCCGGCGCAGGATGCCCTCATGGGCGCCGCAGGTCCGCTCGGCCGGCGTCAGGGCCGGAGCTGGTTCGGTCACGGCCACGGCTCGGTGTCCTCCCGCTGTAACAGTTGCGTTGCACATCGGTACGTTGCAGGGCGGCCCGAAGAGGCGTCCCGAACACCGCCGTTGTGTCCCCCGTCCGTACCAACGACGGGGGCTGCCGGGGATCACGGGCCGGAGCCAAGATCCTTGGCGTGTCCCGGATCACGGACCGGCAACGGCTGTCGGGCTCAGGAACCGCGGACCTGCGTCGTACCGTCCCCTCCGGCACCGGCATAGTGGGGGCTTCACACGGCACGGCCCGTCCGCGCCGCCACTGTTCACTGATGCACAAGTTGACGTAGTCCCAGGGGGATCACGAGATGCGATCGATTCGTCCGATGCTGGCCGCAGCATCCGCCGTCGCGGCACTGACGCTGACGGCGACGGCCTGCGGTCCGACCGAGGACAACGCGGGGGGTGACAAGCCCAGCGCTTCCGCGCCGACCGCGGACGGCAAGATCAAGATTCCGGACGACCTGAAGCAGCGTCTGAAGGACCACGGGATCGACCTGGACAAGTGGCGGAACGGCGAGTGGAGGAACTGGGACAAGGACAAGTGGCTGCGTGAGGCCAAGGACTACGTCAACCCGATCATCGAGGACCTCTGGGACCCGGACCGGATGCGGGACGCCGAGCGCCCCGACAAGCCGGTCAGGGACGAGGACATCTCCGGCGACAAGGGCGTGACCGACCCGACGCCGGACCCGGTGAAGGCCAAGGCCGTCCAGGCGCCGTACCACTCGACCGCGCCGGCCTCCGGCAAGGTCTTCTTCGACGGCCCCGAGGGCTCGATGGTCTGCTCGGCCACCGTCGTGCAGGACCCGGCGCACCCGGGCAAGTCCAACATGGTCTGGACGGCCGGTCACTGCGTGCACGCGGGCAAGAAGGGCGGCTGGTACCGCAACATCGCCTTCGTCCCCTCGTACAACAACGCCGCCAAGCCGACCGCGGAGCTGGAGAAGGCGACCCGCGAGGAGATCGCGCCGTACGGCGTGTGGTGGAGCGACTGGGCGCAGACCTCGGACCAGTGGATCGACCAGGGCGGGCAGACCGGCGGCCAGGGCGCGCCCTACGACTTCGCCGTGCTGCATGTGACGCCGGAGAAGGGCTCGACCGGCAAGTCCCTGGAGGAGACGGTCGGTTCGGCGCTTCCGGTCGAGTTCAACGCGCCGGCCGTGCCCAAGATCGCGGAGATGACCGCGACCGGCTTCCCGGCGGGTCCGCCCTATGACGGGCAGAAGATGTTCCAGTGCGCGGACAAGCCGGGCCGCCTTTCGGTGAAGACGGACCAGCCGACGATGTACCGGATCGGCTGCACCATGACCGGCGGTTCCTCCGGTGGCGGCTGGGTGGCCGCGGGCCAGGACGGCAAGCCGGCGCTGGTGTCGAACACCTCGATCGGTCCGGTGACGGCGGGCTGGCTGGCCGGTCCGCGACTGGGCGCCGAGGCCAAGGCGGTCTACGCCGGCGTCAGCAAGAAGTACGCCGACCGCTGACCCGGGCGGGGCCGGAGGCGGGACCCCCGGGGGGTCCCGCCCCTGCCGACGGGCATACTGTGCACCGCTAGTGACGCGTTCATGGCAATCAGGGACGGCTCCACAGGACCGCCGTGCCCCGGACCGCCGGACGCGCCGAACATCCCAGGGGGACATCACTCCATGCGTTCCATACGACTCCTGCCCGGCCTGACGGCCCTGGCGGCGGCGCTCGCGCTGACCGCGACGGCCTGCGGACCGACCGAGACCCCGGCCGCCGACAAGCCGGCCGACAAGCCCGCCACCTCCGCCTCCACCCCGGCCGACGACGGCTCCGGCTCCGGCTCCGACCTCACCAAGGACATCGCCGGCAAGCTGAAGAAGCACGGCGTCGACCTCGACAAGTGGAAGGACGGCGAGTGGAAGAACTGGGACAAGGACACCTGGCTCCGTGAGGCCGAGGACTTCGTCAACCCGGTGATCGACGGTCTCTGGGACCCGGCCCGGATGCAGTCGGCCAAGAGCCCGGACCCGACGATCACCGCGCAGGCCGGCAGCTCCGGCAGCGACCCGGTGCCGCGGCCGGTGCAGGCGCAGCGCGAGAAGACGCCGTACCACCGCTACGCGGCCCCGGTCGGCAAGATCTTCTTCGACTCGCCCGAGGGGTCGATGGTCTGCTCCGGCACGATCGTGAAGGACCCGCGCCACCCCGGCAAGTCCAACCTCGTGTGGACCGCGGGCCACTGCGTGCACGCCGGCAAGCGGGGCGGCTGGTACCGCAACATCACCTTCGTCCCGGCCTTCAACGACCTGGGCAAGTCGCCCGCCGCGCTGCGCAACGCCCAGCCGCACGAGGTCTACCCCTACGGCCAGTACTGGGCCGACTGGGCCGTGACCTCCGGTGAGTGGATCCAGAGCGGCGGCACCAACCAGGCCTGGCCGTACGACTACGCCGTGCTGCACGTCAAGCCCGAGCGGGGCCGCAAGTCCCTGGAGGAGACCGTGGGCGTGGCCCTGCCGGTCGACTTCTCCGCTCCCTCGGCCGCGCAGGCCGGCACGGTCGGCGCCTGGGGCTACCCGGCGGCTCCGCCGTACAACGGCATGATCATGCACAAGTGCCTGGACCGCGCCTCCCGCCTCACCACGGCGCCGGCCACCCCGACCATGTACCGGATCGGCTGCACCATGACCGGCGGCTCCTCCGGCGGCGGCTGGTTCCGCGTGCTGCCCAACGGCACGACGGCGCTGGTGTCGAACACCTCGATCGGCCCCGCCGGCCGCAACGGCTGGCTGGCCGGACCGCAGCTGGGCCGCGGCGCCAAGGCCGCTCACGAGATGGTCAGCAAGAAGTTCGCCCGCTGACCCGAGGACCGGAAGCACCCGTACGACGACAAGGCGCCGGCCGTCTCCCCGAAGGGAGGCGGCCGGCGCCCTCGTGCGTGGGTCGCGTCAGTGCGCGGCGGGGACGTACGGCGCGAGGAGCGCCGCGAGTTCCTCGTGGACCCGCGCCTTGAGCAGGGTGCCCTCCGGGGCGTGCTCCTCGGAGAGGACCTCGCCCTCGCCGTGCACCCGCGAGACCAGTCCGCCGTGCGTGTAGGGCACGAGGACCTCGATCTCGACCTGGGGCCGCGGCAGCTCGGACTCGAGGAGTGCGAGCAGCTCCTCCATGCCCTCGCCCGAGCGGGCGGAGACGGCGATGGAGTGCTTCTCGACCCGCAGCAGGCGCTGGAGCACCAGCGGGTCGGCCGCGTCCGCCTTGTTGATCACGACGATCTCCGGCACGTTCACCGCGCCGACGTCGCGGAACACCTCGCGGACGGCCGCCAGCTGCTCCTCCGGGGCCGGGTGCGAGCCGTCCACCACGTGCAGGATGAGGTCGGAGTCGCCGACCTCCTCCATGGTGGAGCGGAAGGCCTCGACCAGGTGGTGGGGCAGGTGCCGGACGAAGCCGACGGTGTCGGCCAGGGTGTAGACCCGCCCGGTGGGCGTCTCCGCCCGGCGGACGGTCGGGTCGAGGGTGGCGAACAGCGCGTTCTCCACCAGGACGCCGGCGCCCGTGAGGCGGTTGAGCAGCGAGGACTTGCCGGCGTTGGTGTACCCGGCGATCGCGACCGACGGGATCTTGTTCCGGCGGCGCTCCTGCCGCTTGATGTCGCGGCCGGTCTTCATCTCCGCGATCTCCCGGCGCATCTTCGCCATCTTCTCGCGGATCCGACGCCGGTCGGTCTCGATCTTGGTCTCACCGGGACCACGGGTCGCCATGCCGCCACCGCCGCCGCCACCCATCTGACGGGAGAGCGACTGACCCCAGCCGCGCAGTCGCGGCAGCATGTACTGCATCTGCGCGAGCGCGACCTGCGCCTTGCCCTCTCGGGACTTGGCGTGCTGGGCGAAGATGTCGAGGATGAGGGCGGTCCGGTCGACCACTTTCACCTTGACGACGTCCTCGAGGGCGATCAGCTGGCCGGGGCTGAGCTCACCGTCGCAGACGACGGTGTCGGCACCGGTCTCCAGGACGATGTCCCGGAGCTCCTGCGCCTTGCCCGAGCCGATGAAGGTGGCCGGGTCCGGCTTGTCGCGGCGCTGGATGACGCCGTCGAGCACGAGGGCACCCGCCGTCTCGGCGAGGGCCGCGAGCTCCGCGAGGGAGTTCTCCGCGTCCTGCACCGTCCCCGAGGTCCACACACCGACCAGCACGACGCGCTCCAGGCGCAGCTGGCGGTACTCGACCTCGGTGACGTCCTCGAGCTCGGTGGAGAGGCCCGCGACACGGCGCAGGGCCGCGCGCTCGGAGCGGTCGAGCTGGTCGCCGTCCCGCGCTCCGTCGATCTCGTGGCTCCAGGCGACGTCCTCTTCCATCAGGGCATCGGCCCGAAGGCTCTCGGTGCGGCTGGTCTCCGCGAAGCTCTGCTTGTCCTGGGAAGGGGATGAAGAGGAGGTCATTTGATCCTTACGTCGAAGAGAAGTCCGTTACGGCAGTCACAACGCGTGACGTCCGGGAAGAATTCCCGGGTTCCGGCCGCGCCGCCGACCAGAAGATGGTGACACGGCCGGACCGGGCCCGTCACCCCGGTTTCACGGCGCTCGGCGCCTTCGCCCCGGCTCGTGGCGCCCTGCTGCGCCAGTCCGGGTGCCCGGGCATGGGCGGTGTCTTCTTCCCGTACAGCCACTCGGCGAAGAAGCCGGACAGATCGCGCCCGGAGACCCGCTCGGCGAGCGCGGTGAAGTCGGCGGTCCCGGGCGTGCCGTCCCGGTTCTCGCTCACCCAGGCGCGCTCCAGGCGCTCGAAGGCCTCCGTGCCGATCGTGTGGCGCAGCGCGTAGAGCGCGAGGGCGGCGCCGTCGTAGACGCCGGGCCGGAAGAGGCTGATCTTCTCGCCCGGCTCCGGCGGCTTGGGCGCGGCCGGCGGGCCGCCGTCCGCGCGCCACTGGTCGGAGGCACCGTACGCGGCCTTCATGCGCCGTTCCAGGGTGGGCCCGCCCTTCTCCGCCGCGTACAGCGCCTCGTACCAGGTGGCGTGCCCCTCGTTGAGCCAGAGGTCGGACCAGGCGCGGGGCGAGACGCTGTCGCCGAACCACTGGTGGGAGAGCTCGTGGACCATGATCGAGTCGACGTACCACTCGGGATAGCCGGGTTCGGTGAAGATGCCGCGCTCGAAGAGGGAGAGGGTCTGGGTCTCCAGCTCGAAACCGGTGTCGGCGTCGGCGACGAGCACCCCGTAGGTCTCGAACGGGTACGGGCCGACCCGGCTCTCCAGCCATTCCAGGTGCCCGGGGGTGCGCCGCAGCCAGGGTTCCAGGAGCTCGCGGTCGGCGGTGCGCACGACGTCCCGGAGCTTCAGCCCGTGCGGCCCCTGGCGGTGCACGACGGTCGACTCGCCGATGGAGACCTGGGCGAGCTCGGTGGCCATGGGATGGGCGGTTCGGTACGTCCAGGTGGTGGTGGCGCCGTCCCGGGTGCGGCTCTCGGGCAGGCCGTTGGCGACGGCGGTGAGGCCGCTGGGCGCGGTGATCCGGAAGGTGAAGTACGCCTTGTCGGAGGGGTGGTCGTTGGAGGGGAAGACCCGGTGGGCGGCGTCGGCCTGGTTGGCCATCGCGAGCCCGTCCCCGGTGCGCACCCACCCGCCGCTGTCGGCGGGTCCGCTGGGGTCGCTGGTGTGCGTGACGGTGATCTCGACCGCCTCGCCCCGTTCGACCGGGCGCGCGGGGGTGACGACCAGGTCCTCGCCGCTGCTCTCGTAGGCGGCGGGTTCGCCCTCGACGGTGACGGCGGAGACGGTGCCGTGGGTGAAGTCGAGGTTGATCCGCTCCAGGTCGTCGGTGGCCAGCGCCTGGATCCGGGTGACGCCCGCCAGCGGCGCGGTGTTGCGGCCGGGGTAGGTGAGGGAGATGTCGTACGACAGGACGTCGTAGCCGGGGTTGCCGAGCTGCGGGAACAGCGGGTCCCCGATGCCGAGCGGCGCGGCCGGCGGCAGGGCCGCGGCGACGAGCCCGGCGGAGAGGGCGACGAGGACGGCGGAGCGCAGCGCGCGTGCGCGGGCACGCGCGCGGGCCGACGGATGGCGGGGGGTGCGGGAGGGGAGCGGCATGGGCTACCGCTACCAGGGCCCGGACCGCTCCCCCGGGCGGCGCGCGCGCCCGCCACCCGAAGGGGTCAGGCGTCAGTGCTGGGGTGACGCGGGATGCCGGGCGCGGCTCACGTCGTACACCCCGGGCACGTCCCGCATGGCCCGCATGAGGGCGGGCAGTCCGGCCGCGTCGGGGAGTTGCAGGGTGTACGTGTGGCGGACCCGCTGCTCGCTGGGGGGTTCGACGGTGGCGGCGACGACGGCGGCGCCTTCGGTCGCGATGGCCTCGGTGAGGTCGGCGAGCAGTCGGGGGCGCCCGAAGGACTCGGCAACCAGGGTGACCCGGCAGGCGGCGGTGTCGCCCCAGTGGACGGTGACGGGCGAGCGGCCGAGCCGCCGCATGGTCTCGGCGGAGGCGCAGGCCGTGCGGTGGACGGTGACGGAGCCGCCGCGCACGACGAAGCCGGTGATCTCGTCGGGGGGTACGGGGGTGCAGCAGCCCGCGGGGCGTACGGCGGGGGTCTCGGCGCCGGGCAGCTCGACGCGGAGCCTGGTCCCGGAGCGCCGGTCGGCGGTGACGCTGGCGGGCGGGCGGGGGGCCGCGGCGGGGATCTTGACGTCCTCGGGGTGGGCCTGGAGCCAGCCCGTGATGGCGATCCGGGCGGCGGGGGTGCGGGCGTGGTCGAGCCACTGCGGCGAGGGCCCGGAGGTGGTGTCCTGGGCGAGCAGCGGCTGCACGGTGTCGCCGTCGTGGAGCACGGTGCTCAGGGGCGCGAGCCGGCCGTTGACCCGCGCCCCGAGACAGCTGTGGGCGGCTTCGCCGTGCTGGGCGTAGGCGGCGTCGATACAGGTGGCCCCGGCGGGCAGGCTGATGGTGCCCGGGGTGCCGCCGTCCGTGCGGAAGACGGTGATCTCCTGGTCCTGGGCGAGGTCGGCGCGCAGCGAGGTCCAGAAGGTGTCGGGGTCGGGGGCGGACTGCTGCCAGTCGAGGAGCCGGGAGAGCCAGCCGGGCCGGGTCGGGTCGGCGCGCTCGCCGTCCTCGGCGCCGGCGGGGTCGGGGGTGTCCTGGCCGCTGTAGGGGTTGCCGAGGGCGACCACGCCGGCCTCGGCGACCTGGTGCATCTGGTGGGTGCGGATGAGGACCTCGGCGACGGCGCCGTCGGGGGCGGCGACGGCGGTGTGCAGCGACTGGTAGAGGTTGAACTTGGGGGCGGCGATGAAGTCCTTGAACTCGGAGACCACCGGGGTGAAGCAGGTGTGCAGCTCGCCGAGGACCGCGTAGCAGTCGGCGTCCTCGCCGACCAGGACGAGGAGCCGGCCGAAGTCGCTGCCGCGCAGTTCGCCGCGCTTGAGGCGGACCCGGTGGACGGAGACGAAGTGCCGCGGCCTGACGAGGACTTCGGCAGCGATGCCGGCCTCGCGCAGCAGTGCGGTGACCTGCTCCGCGATGGTGGCGAGTGCGTCGCCCGCACCGCTGTTCCCGGCGATGAGGGCGCGGGTGGCCTCGTACTCCTCGGGATGGAGGATGGCGAAGACCAGGTCCTCGAGCTCGGTCTTCAGCGCTTGGACGCCGAGGCGCTCGGCGAGCGGGATGAGGACGTCGCGGGTGACCTTGGCGATGCGGGCCTGTTTCTCGGGCCGCATCACGCCGAGGGTGCGCATGTTGTGGAGGCGGTCGGCGAGTTTGATCGACATGACCCGGACGTCGTTGCCGGTGGCGACGAGCATCTTGCGGAAGGTCTCCGGCTCGGCCGCCGCGCCGTAGTCGACCTTCTCCAGCTTGGTGACGCCGTCCACGAGGTACGCGACCTCGTCGCCGAACTCGCGGCGCACCTGGTCGAGCGTCACCTCGGTGTCCTCGACGGTGTCGTGGAGCAGGGCCGCGGTCAAGGTCGTGGTCTCGGCGCCGAGTTCGGCGAGGATCAGGGTGACCGCGAGCGGGTGGGTGATGTACGGCTCGCCGCTCTTGCGGAACTGGCCGCGGTGCGAGGACTCGGCGAGCACGTAGGCCCGGCGCAGCACGGCCAGGTCGGCGTCGGGGTGGTGGGCGCGATGGGCCTCGGCGACGTGCCCGATGGCGTCGGGCAGCCGGTCGCGGATCGCGGGCCCCGCGGTCGCGCCGAGCAGGGCGGCGCGACCGAGCCTGCGGAGGTCGATCCTGGGGCGGCCGCGTCTGCGGCCGGGAGCGTCGGGGCCGGTGGTCTCGGCCTCGCTCACGGGGTTGGTGGCCTCTGCGCTCATGGGGCACCTCCGGCGGCGTCGACCGGCAAAGGGCCGGGGCAGGGTGTGCCCGGCGGGCCGGTGCTTGATGCTACCGACCCCACCACGTGGCGCAGTCCCGCTCTCGCCGAGCGTGAACCGGATCACCCATTCGAGGGACGAATCAGTCGTTGACGGTTTCGAATCCGTCGCTTCCGGCCGCCGTCCCCGGTCCGTCTCAGACGGAGGCGTCGAGCCAGGACGGCTCCACGGTGCCCTCGGCGACGATCACGGCGGGGCCCGTCATCTCGATCTCGCCGTCGGGGTGCTCGGTGATGACGAGCGTGCCGCCGAGTACGTCCACGGTGTACGTGACGGGGGCGCCGGACAGGGCAGGGTCGGCGCCGTCCCGGCGGGCGGTGGCCACGGCCACGGCGCAGGCGCCGGTGCCGCAGGAGCGGGTCTCGGACGCGCCGCGCTCGTGGACGCGCATGGCGACGTGGCGGGGGCCTCGGTCGACGACGAACTCGATGTTGACCCCGTCCGGGTAGACCCCGGCCGGCTCGTACGGCGGCTCGGTGTAGAGGTTGCCCGCGTGGTCGAGGGAGTCGACGAAGGCGACCGCGTGCGGATTGCCCATGTTGACGTTGCGGGCGGGCCAGCTGCGCTCGCCGACCGTGACGGTGACGCCGGCCTCGGGGAGCACGGCGCGGCCCATGCGGACGGTGACGGAGCCGTCCTTGGCGAGGTGGACGTGCTTGACGCCGCCGCGGGTGGCGATGGCGACCTCGCCGGCGGTGACGTGCCCGGCGTGCTCCAGATAGCGGGCGAAGACCCGGACGCCGTTGCCGCACATCTCCGCGACGGAGCCGTCCGCGTTGCGGTAGTCCATGAACCACTCGGCCTCGTCGGCCATGTGCCGCGCCTCGGGGTGGGCGGCGCTGCGCACGACGTGCAGCACCCCGTCGCCTCCGATGCCGGCCCGCCGGTCGCACAGCCGGGCGACGGTCGCGGGGGGCAGGTCGAGGGCGTTCTCGGCGTCGGGGACGATCACGAAGTCGTTCTCGGTGCCGTGGCCCTTGAGGAAGCTGAGGGGCGAGGTCTGCGTGCTGGTCACGGGATCAACTGTACGGGCCGCCCACGACAACGGGCGGGACGGTCCACGGAGCGGTACGGGTCGCAGGCACAGCGCCACCGGCAGGCGCAGCCCGCCGGGGTCGGCCCGCTCGGCGTGCCCTCGGACGGGTCAGCGGAGGCGGGCCACGCGCCAGACCGCGAGGGCGACCAGGAGGGCGCTCAGCGAGACGTACAGGGCGAGGGCGCCCCAGTTGGGGCGTTCGCCCGAGCCGCGGGCCGGCAGGCCCGGCCAGGTGTAGCCGACGCGGCGGGCGGCCATCATGCCCCAGCCGGCCGCGCAGGAGCTGATGAGCAGTCCGAGCATGGCGACGACGGCGCCGCCCTCGCCCGAGCCGAAGGCGAGCGGGAAGGCGAACATCAGGGAGCCGACGGCGGCGAGACCGACGATCGGGGCGAGCTGCCAGATCCTCAGGCGGCGCTGCGGCCGCAGTTCCACCTCGACCTCCGCGGGCTCCACCTCGACGGCGCTGCCCTCGGCCTGGTCGGGTCCGTCCGGCGTCAGTCCGGGCGTCCCACCGGGGGTTTCGCCCCGGGCGGGCGCCTGCTGTTCCGTGTCACGAGGGCCGGCCTCCATCGCCACGCGCCCTCCCCACTCGGACTCCACTTGTCGATCGATGCTCGATGATGGCACGCCGACACCCCCCGGAATGACGGGCATGACGTCCCGATGCCATCACGTGATCAGGCTGTAACCGCTCGTTCGACCAACGTCAGCGCCCGCCCGGGGAGTTCCTCCCGGTCCGCGGCCGCGCCGCTGAGCCAGTGGACCCGCGGATCGCGCCGGAACCAGGAGTCCTGGCGGCGGGCGAAGCGCTTGGTGGTGCGCACCGTGTCGGCGCGCGCCTCGTCCTCGGTGCACTCGCCGGCGAGCGCCGCGAGCACCTGCTGGTAGCCGAGCGCGCGGGCGGCCGTGCGCCCCTCGCGCAGGCCCTGTGCCTCCAGGGCGCGCACCTCGTCGACGAGTCCGGCCTCCCACATGCGGTCCACGCGGGTGGCGATGCGCTCGTCGAGCTCGGGGCGGGCGACGTCGACGCCGATCTGCACGGTGTCGTAGACGGAGTCGTGCCCGGGCAGGTTGGCGGTGAACGGCTTGCCGGTGATCTCGATGACCTCCAGGGCGCGGACGATGCGCCGCCCGTTGCCGGGCAGGATCGCGCGCGCGGCCTCGGGGTCGGCGGCGGCGAGCCGGGCGTGCAGGACGCCGGAGCCGCGCTCCTCCAGCTCGGCCTCCAGGCGGGCCCGCACCTCCGGGTCGGTGCCGGGGAACTCCATCACGTCCAGGGCGCCGCGTACGTAGAGGCCGGAGCCGCCCACGAGGATCGGGGTGCGCCCCTCGGCGAGCAGCCGGTCGATCTCCGCGCGGGCGAGGCGCTGGTACTCGGCGACGCTGGCGGCCTCGGTCACGTCCCAGATGTCGAGGAGGTGGTGCGGGATGCCGCCGCGCTCCTCCAGCGTCAGTTTGGCGGTGCCGATGTCCATCCCTCGGTAGAGCTGCATCGAGTCGGCGTTGACGACCTCGCCGCCCAGCTGCTGGGCGAGGAAAACGCCCAGATCGGACTTTCCGGCCGCTGTGGGACCGACGACGGCGATGACCCGCGGGGCGGGAGCTGCACTTCTCACCGAACCAGTCTCGCAAACCTCACGGCGCGTCCCCGAATGAGCTACGTGACGGCGCCCATCCGGCTTCGTTGCCTGTTGCGGGATAACGACCCTGAGTACGCTAGGAGTGAATATGGGTGTTTTCGCGAAGCTTCTCCGCAGGAACAAGGACGGCGCCGCCGCGGCGGCCGCGACGGAGGACGTGGAGGCCGTCACGGCCGAGGCCGAGGCGGCCCCGGCCGTTGCCGAGGCGGCGGAGCAGGCCGAGGTGAAGGCCGAGACCGTCGAGATCCCCAAGCAGCAGTCGGCGGAGGAGGCGGCGGACAGCGAGGCCGGCGAAGGCGCCCGTCAGTAGGCACGGATCTGTTCGGCACGGTTCGGCACGCACCGGACCGGGCACGAGACGGCACGACACGGACTCCCCGAGGGTCCGCCGGAGGGATGGTGACCCCATGGGTCTCCTGGATTCACTGAAGGCCAAGCTCGCCCCGGCCAAGGACAAGGTCTCCGACCTCGCGCAGCAGCACGGCGACAAGGTGGAACACGGCCTGGAGAAGGCCGCGAGGGTGGTCGACGAGAAGACCAAGGGCAAGTACAGCGAGAAGATCGAATCCGGTACCGGCAAGGCCAAGGAAGCCATCGAGCGGCTCGCCCACAAGGACGGGACGGACGGCGGCACGGGCGACGGCGCCACCCCGCCGCCGGCCGCCTGAGGCCACCGGCCCCCGGCCCGTCACCCCTCGGTCCCTCCGAACGAACGGCGGACGGCCGCGGAGCGCAGAGCTCCGCGGCCGTCCGCCGTTCGTGTGTGTCCCCTCTGCGCCGGCGTACCGCGCGGGGCAGGGCGCCGTCAGCTCCAGGCGGCCACGAAGTAGCCGACGCCGTAGGGGGCGCCCTCGTGGAGCAGCCGGCCCTCCAGACCCGCGCCCTCCGCGGCGCCCGCGAGGACCTGCCAGGAGGCCCGTCCGGCCGCCTGGAGCGCCTGGGCGAGCTCCGCGTCCAGGGCGAGCAGCGCGGCCGTGTCGGCCGTCCCCAGCGCGCGGGCGGCCGCGGCGTCGAAGCCCTCGGCGCGCTCGTCGAGGTAGCCGGGAGCCTTCAGCGTGCGGCAGGCGCTGCCGTCGCCCATCACCAGCAGGGCGACCCGGTCCGCCGCCGCGGCGATCTCCCGGCCCGCCGCCGCGCACCGGGCGCTCTCCAGCTCCTCCCCGACGCCGAGCCCCTCGACGGGCGCGTCGGCCCAGTCGGTCTGCTCCAGGAGCCAGGCCGCGACCGCGAGCGAGGCGGGCAGCGGGCGCTCCCCGCCGGGCCCGCTGCCGAGCCGTACGGTCAGGTCGACGCCGAAGCCGGCGAAGGAGCCGGCCGAACCGGCGGGGTGGACGCCCCGGCCGTCCACCCCCGCCGGGCCGACGACGACGAGCCGGTCGGGGCGGGAGGCGGCGAGCACGGCGAGCGCGTCGGAGCAGGCCGTGCGCGCGTCGGCGAGCTCGGGCGCCGCACCGGCCGCGACGGCGGGCACGAGCAGCGGGGGGCAGGGGCAGACGGCGGCGGCGACAAGCATGATCCGCAGCCTACTGCGCCGGCGGCCGGTCCCCGGGGGCGGCGGGCCAGGCGTCCCAATCCTTGGTGTCGTGGACCAGCTCGGCGATGCTCAGCGTGGTCTCCAGCAGCGACACGGCGCCCCTGGCGATCACCAGGTAGCTGTCGCCGCCGGAGAGCCGGTAGACCTCGCGCCACTTCTCCCGCATCGGGGTGCGGTACGAGGTGGCGGCGAGCCGCAGGGCCTCCAGGGCGTCCTCCCGGGTGCCGGTCACCCGGGAGACCACGTCCGTGACGTACCGGTCACCCTGCGCGTACTGCGCGATGACGGCCCACTTCTCCATCCCGTACCCCCCTGCGCTCGACCGTGTCAGTGGCTCCCGCAGGCCGGCGCGTCCGCGACCGGCAGCGGCTCCGGGACGCCGATCTTCGGCAGCCCCAGGAGGACGCCGGCCGGCTTGGCGGCGGCCTCGGTGGTGCGCTTCTCCCAGGCGTCGCCCGCGCGGGTGCGGCGGACGGCCGTGGTCGGGCCCTCGGCGAGCAGGTGGTGCGGGGCGGCGTAGGTGATCTCGACGGTCACCACGTCACCGGGGCGCACGTCCTCGTCCGGCTTGGTGAAGTGGACGAGCCGGTTGTCGGGGGCGCGACCGGAGAGGCGGTGGGTCTCGCCGTCCTTGCGGCCCTCGCCCTCGGCGACCATGACCTCCAGCGTGCGGCCGACCTGCTTCTTGTTCTCCTCCCAGGAGATCTCCTCCTGGAGGGCGACGAGGCGCTCGTAGCGCGCCTGCACGACCTCCTTGGGGATCTGGCCCTCCATGGTGGCCGCGGGGGTGCCGGGGCGCTTGGAGTACTGGAAGGTGAAGGCGTTCGCGAAGCGGGCCTCGCGGACGACGTGCATCGTCTGCTCGAAGTCCTCCTCGGTCTCGCCGGGGAAGCCCACGATGATGTCGGTGGAGATGGCGGCGTGCGGGATGGCGGCGCGCACCTTCTCGATGATCCCGAGGAACCGCTCCTGCCGGTACGAGCGGCGCATCGCCTTCAGGACGGTGTCCGAGCCGGACTGCAGCGGCATGTGCAGCTGCGGCATCACGTTCGGGGTCTCGGCCATGGCGGCGATCACGTCGTCGGTGAAGTCGCGCGGGTGCGGCGAGGTGAAGCGGACCCGCTCCAGGCCCTCGATCTGGCCGCAGGCGCGCAGCAGCTTGCTGAAGGCCTCGCGGTCGCCGAGGTCGGAGCCGTACGCGTTGACGTTCTGGCCGAGCAGGGTGATCTCGGAGACGCCCTCGGCGACCAGCGCCTCGATCTCGGCGAGGATGTCGCCGGGGCGGCGGTCCTCCTCCTTGCCGCGCAGGGCGGGGACGATGCAGAAGGTGCAGGTGTTGTTGCAGCCGACGGAGATGGAGACCCACGCGGCGTAGGCGGACTCGCGCCGGGTCGGCAGCGTGGAGGGGAAGGCCTCCAGCGACTCGGCGATCTCGACCTGCGCCTCCTCCTGGACGCGGGCGCGCTCCAGGAGGACCGGCAGCTTGCCGATGTTGTGGGTGCCGAAGACCACGTCGACCCAGGGGGCCTTCTTGACGATGGTGTCGCGGTCCTTCTGCGCCAGGCAGCCGCCGACGGCGATCTGCATGCCGGGCCGCCCGGCCTTGCGGGGGGCGAGCCGGCCGAGGTTGCCGTACAGCTTGTTGTCGGCGTTCTCACGCACGGCGCAGGTGTTGAAGACGACCACGTCGGCGTCGCCGTCGGCGTCCGCCGGTGCCTTGACGTAACCCGCCTCCTCCAGGAGGCCGGAGAGCCGCTCGGAGTCGTGGACGTTCATCTGGCACCCGTAGGTGCGTACTTCGTAGGTGCGCGTCACGCCCGCCTCGGCCACTGCTCCGGTCCCGTCTTTGCTGCTGGTCACCAGACAAGGGTAAGGGGGGCCCGGGACTGTCCGGCTACCTCGGTCCCGCGGCCGCCTCCAGCAGCGCCGTGAGCTGCGCGGCAAGGGTTCCCGCGTCGGGGCGGACGGCGCCCGCGAAGGCAGCGGAGCCGACGGTGAAGGCGTCGGCCCCGGCCTCGGCGAGCTCCCGGATCTGGGCCGGGGAGGAGAGGGAGCCGGCGACGACGAGGCGGCCGCCGGTGGCGGCGCGGGCCGCGCGGACCAGGTCGAGCGGCTCCGCCTCGGTGGCCCGGTGGGCGAGCAGGTCGACGCCCGCGCAGCCGGCGGCCTCGGCACGGCGGCAGTCCTCGGCGATCCGGGCGGGGGTGCCGGCCAGGCGGGTCGGGTGCCCCTGGGGTTCACCCGCGAAGGGCAGATAGCGGACGGGGGTGCCGGCGAGCAGGCCGAGGGTCTCCTCGATCCGGACGCCGCCCATCAGCCAGTCCACGCCGAGGTCGGCAGCCGCCCGCACGGAGTCGAGGGCCTGCTCGCGGCCGGTGGACACCACCTCCAGGTGGCTGGTGGCGCCGAGTTCCCTGATCTGCGCGTGGAGGCGGCGCAGGGTCGCGGGGTCGACGCCGACGTCCTTGAAGCCGATGTGGGTGATGCCGAGCTCGCGGACGGAGTCCAGGACGTGCAGGCAGTCGGTGACGGTCCGGTCGTCGCGGGTGAGCATGAAGATGAAGTCCATCGGAGTCCCTCAGGCGTGGGCGGCGCGAGCGGCGAGCTCGTCGGCGTGGTGCAGGGCGGTGAGCAGGCTGGTGTGGTCGGCGGTGCCGGTGCCCGCGCGGTCGAAGGCGGTGCCGTGGTCGACGCTGGTGCGGACGAACGGCAGGCCGAGGGTGATGTTGACGCCGTGCTCCAGGCCCAGGTACTTGACCGGGATGAGCCCCTGGTCGTGGTACTGCGCCACGACGGCGTCGAACTCCCCCGCGCGGGCCCGCATGAACACGGTGTCCGCGGGGTGGGGCCCGTCGGCGTCGATGCCCTCGGCGCGTGCGGCGCGGACGGCCGGGGCGATGACGTCGAGGTCCTCGCGGCCGAAGAGGCCGTTCTCCCCCGCGTGCGGGTTGAGTCCGGCGACGGCGATACGGGGCCGGGCCCCCCGGTCCCCGCCGAGGGCCCGGTGGGCGAGCCGGATGGTGTCCAGCTCCCGGGCCGGGGTGAGCGCGTCGATCGCCGAGCGCAGGGACTGGTGCACGGTGACGAGGACGGTCCGCAGCTCCTGGTTGGCCATCATCATGGCGTAGCGCTCGGTGCCGGAGAGCTCGGCCAGGATCTCGGTGTGGCCGGGGTAGGGCAGCCCGGCGAGCCGGAGGGCCTCCTTGTTGATCGGGGCGGTGGTGAGTGCCCGAACCTCTCCGGCCAGGGCCAGCTCTACGCCCCGGCGGACGTACGCGAAGGAGGCGGCGCCGGCGCCGGCGTCCAGGGTGCCGAGGGCGGGGTGCGCGGGGAGGGCGGGCCCTTCCGGGAGTACGGGGAGGACGCCGGGTGCGTGCCCGGCCTCGGCCGCGGTGGCGACCGGGCGCACGGTCAGCGGAACGCCGGTGGTGCGGCAGGCGCGGGTGAGGGCGCCGGGGTCGCCGATGACGAGGACCGGGGGGCGGCGGCGCGGATCGGCGCAGGCCTTGACGGTGATCTCGGGGCCGACGCCGTGCGGGTCGCCCATGGTGACGGCGATGGGGCGGGGGTCGGCCTCCCGTCGGGCTCCGACGTGGTTCATCGGCCGTGTCCCGTCGTGAGCAGGGCGCAGAGGCGGGAGAGGGTGCCGTCGTCGCCGAAGCCGCCCGCCTTGACGAGGACGGGGAGACGCGGGGCGGTCGGACCGTGGAGGGCGCCGCGGGCGATGCCGGGTTCGGGTTCGTCGAGGAGTTCCATGCCCGTGGCGCCGAGGGCGCCGAGGACGGCGGCCGCGGTCTCGCCGCCGGTGAGCACGAGCCCGTCGGCGTGGCCCTCGCGGGCCAGTTCCGCGGCGGTCTCGGTGAGGCGGCGGGTGAGCTCGGCGGGGTCCTCGCCGCGGGCGTCCGGGGTGTGCACGGCGAGCAGGGGCGCCCGCGCCGCGCTCAGCGCGGCGACGGCGGACGGGGGGTCGTCGGCGACGGCGCCGGCCATCTCCGACTGTGCGTACAGCGCGCCGAGTTGGCGCCTGCTGACGGGGTTGGCGCTGCCGACGACGGCCAGCGGGCGCCGTACGGGCGGGAGTTCGGGCAAGGAGGCCGCCGGATCGCGGGGGTACCGGCGGGCCAGGGCGGCGGCGAGGCCCGGGGAGCCGACCCAGAGGACGTCCTCGGGGCGGCCCACGGCGGCGACCACCGCGTCGAGCTCGCCCTCCGTGGCCGCCGAGCAGACGAAGACGCCGCTTCCCGCGAGGAGTTCGAACCGGTCCGCCTCGACGACGGTGGCCGCCGGCAGGAGGCGGGCGAGGTCGGCGGTGCGGACCGGGTGGGCCGGGTCGCGGGCGAACTCGCTCTCGTCGACCCGTACGCCCCGCACGTACTGGACGCCGCCGACCGTCGTGCGCCCCTCCGCGGGGAAGGCGGGGGCGACGACGGCCGCCCGGCGGCCCGATCCGGCGAGGGCGGCCCGCAGTTCGGCCGCCACATGCCCGCGCAGCGTGGAGTCGACGGTCTTGAGCAGCAGGTCCGCACCGGCGTACGCCCGGGCCGCCCACCGCGTCCGGGCGGCCGCCTCGGTCGCGTCGACGAGCCGGCTGCCGAGGTCGACGGCCGTGACTCCCGCCCGCAGCGCCTCGGGGAGGTCGAAGAGGACCAGGACGGGGTGCCCCGCCCTGCGGAAGGGCGCCGCGCCGTCGGCGGCGCTGGTGAGGTCGTCGGCGAGGACGACGAGGGTGGAGGGCGGCATCGCCGGGTGTTCCCCTCGGATCGGGTTCCGTGACGAGATCAACCCTGGCGTCCACGAACTCCCTGGACAAGCGATTCCTTCTCACTCCACCTGTGAGTAGGTTTCACACATGAGCCGCCCGGACCTGCCGCCGCTGACCACCCTGCTCCCCTTCGAGGCGACGGTGCGCCACGCGAGCATGACCCGGGCCGCCCGGGAGCTCCACGTCACCCACGGGGCGGTCAGCCGCCAGGTGCAGAACCTGGAGAAGGCCCTCGGCACCTCCCTCTTCGAGCGGGGGGCGCGCTCGCTGCGGCCCACCCCGCAGGCCCGCCGTCTCGCCGCGGCCGTGCGGGAGGCGCTCGACCTGGTCGAGGAGGCGGCCCGCGAGGTGTCGGGCCGCGGCGGCGCCGGGCCGCTCGCCCTGTCCTGCGAGCCCACGCTCCTGATGCGCTGGCTCATCCCGCGCCTGCCGGACCTCGCCGGGCGCCACCCCGGTCTGACCGTGCACCTGTCGGCGGGCGGCGGACCGGTCGCGTTCGCGCGGGACACCGTGGACGCGGCGGTGCGCCGGGACGACTTCCCGGTGCCGGAGGGGGTGTGCCGGGTGCCCCTCTTCGAGGAGCGGATCGGCCCGGTCTGCCACCCCGAACTCGCCGCGCAGCTGGAAGCCGGCGCACCGGTGACCCTGCTGCACGCCGGCACCCGGCCGGGTGCCTGGGACGACTGGCAGCGGCTGACCGGCCGGACCACGAGAGCCTCGGGGCAGCAGACCTTCGAGCACTTCTATCTGGCCCTCCAGGCAGCCGTCGCGGGCGTGGGCGTCGCCATCGGCCCGTACGCGCTGGTCCATGACGACCTCGTTCGGGGCCGGTTGACGGCCCCGTACGGATTCGTCGCGGACGGCACGGACTACGGGCTGCTCAGCCCGCGCCCGCCGGAGCGGGACCCGCGGACCGCCGCACTGCTCGGCTGGCTGCGCGGGCAGGCGGCGGAGCTGACCCCGCCCACGGGGCCCTCGGTCAGCTGAGCGGAACGGTTCGGGTGGCCCGCGCGGTGGGCGGGGCGACCTTCATCAGGCCCTTGTCGGAGGAGTAGGCGGCCCCGCCCGAGTCGACCGGGGTGGTGGTCATCGGCCTGGCCGCGGCGCACCGCTGCTTCTCCGCCTCGGACATCGGCCCGGTGCGCTGGAGCAGCCGGTCGGGCACCCCGCGCGAGGGCCCGTCGATGACGGCGTGGAGCCGGTAGTCGTCCTTCTTGCTGAGGAACCAGCCCTCGACGCGCTCCCGGCTCGGCTGGAGCTCGACCCAGCTGACCTCGCCCGGCTGGATGCGCTCGACGACATTGCGCTGTTCGCCCGAGAACCACTGCCAGGCACGCTGCCAGCCCTTCTCGTACGCGAGCGAGAACTGCCCCGCCATCGGGCGCTCCTTGATCCGCTTCTCGTCCTCGGTGCGGTCGCCCGAGGTGGGCAGCTTGGCCACGTCGTTGAGGGGGAGGCCGGCGGCCGCGTAGGTCTGGGCGATGCTGTCGTAGCTGCGGTCGGCGAAGGAGACGACCCGGGCGTGTTCGAGGGTGTTGCGGGTGCAGTTGACGAAGGCCTCGCCCACCACGCGGGCGCGGTCGTAGTAGCGGAAGGACATCCGCATGTCGGGGCGGAAGACGCAGGCGTTGTCCCCGTTGCAGGCGGCGGCCGCGTTGTGCAGCGTGGACTGGCGCTCGTTGCCCTTGTACGCCTCCGCCCGGCCGAGGTTGGTCTTGTCGACGGTCCGGTCGAGCGGGACCGGCACCTCCACGGCGCGGACGCGGGCGATCATCGGGGTGCAGGTGACATGGGTCTTGGAGTCGGTGACCTTGGAGGCGAAGGCGAGCAGCGGCTCGTTCTCGCCGGCCGTGAAGGTGTAGCTGCGTTTGGTCCACACCCCCGTTCCCGGCGTGCCCTTGACCCTGTCCGGGTCGCCGGCGGTGGTCACCGCCTGGGCGGTGCCGCCGGATCCCTCGACGGTGTAGGGCTGGCCGCTGACGACGTCCGGACCGGTGCACTCCTTGGAGACGGCCGGGCTGTCCTCGTAGCTGACCGTCACCCTCGCTCCCGAGCGGACCCCGCGCAGGCGCTGGGCGAGGGAGTTGCCCTCCTTTTCGAGGGCGACGCCATGGGCGTTGTCGGTGCGGCCCGAGGCGGACGGGGAGTAGCGCTGGTTGCGGCCGTCCCAGAAGTCGAGGCCCACGGTGGTGGGGCCGTCGCCCTTCATGACGGGGTCGGCGAAGTCGCCGTTGAGGACGGTGACGGTCTGGGGGGCGGGGGCGTCGGCCGCGGCGGCCGGACCGGCGAGGGCGGCCGGGAGCAGCAGACCGGCGGCCGCGAGCGTACGGACGGCGGAAGAGGAAGACATGGGGACGGACTCCTCGTGGGGGGGTGCGTGCCAGGGGCGGGACGGGGAGGGAGGGAGCGGGCGGCGTGGCGCCGCGCCGCTCAGGAACCGCTGCGGACGGAGGGCCGGGGACGCTCAGGAACCGCTGCGGACGGAGGGCCGGGGACGCTCAGGAACCGCTGCGGACGGAGGGCCGCAGTCGCTCAGGAACCGCTGCGGACGGAGAGCCGCAGTCGCTCAGGAACCGCTGCGGACGGGGTGCAGGATGTCGACCCGCTTCGGTACGGCCCCGGGGACGAGGGCGTCGCGGGGGCGCAGCGTCCGGGGGGACGGCGGCGGGCCCGGCTGCGGCTGGACGCCGCCGGCCGTGTTGCCCGTGGGGCGGGTGCGGCCGCACAGGTTGGCCGGGGCGGCGTAGGTCTGGGCGACGAAGCTGCTGGAGTTGACCATGGAGGGGCTGTCCACGGCGATCCCGGAGATCTGGGCCCCGGAGTTGGCGACGAGGCTGCCGACGACCCTGCGCATGGCCGCGCTCGCTCCGAACACCAGCATGTCGTAGGCCTTGACGGTGGTCTTGTAGGTCGTCGCCTCGGTGTTGTCGACCGTCCAGGACTTCGAGTACGTGGCCTTGAAGGCGGCCTCGAAGGCGAGCTTGGCGCTCATCGAGCCGGCCACCTTCCCGCCGGCGGCGACACCGGTCTTGGTGCCGTTGGTCGAGGTCGGGCCGTCCTTGAGATTGGGGGTCTTGTTCTCGCTGGTGATGTCGTTGGTGAGGTTGGTGGTGACCTCGCCCGACGCGGTGACGGTGCCCTCGGCGGTGATCTTGCCGGAGATCTCGCCACCGATGTTGTCGGTGCTGGAGGTGCGCAGGGTGACCGTGCGGTCGACGTTCATGTCGCTTTCGGTGCAGTTGACCACCGAGTTGCCGAGGGACCGGACCGCGGTCGCGAACTCGCGCCCCTGCTTGGGGTCGATGACGAAGCGGCAGGCGTCGGCCTTGGTGTCGCAGTACTTCAGGACGTCGGCGATCTTCGCCGGGCTTCCGTCGGCGGCGACGGCATGCGGGACGGGCGGCTCGCCGGGCCCTTCCTCCGCGCCGAAGGCGGGCGGGGCGAGGGGCACGGCGAGGCCGAGGGCCAGGGCGGGGAGCAGAAGCAGCGCGGGACGGCGCGGGGACATGGGGAAACCCTTCGGATCAGGGGCGGTGGGGCGGGCGGGCTCAGGAACCGAGCAGGGAGCAGAGCTGGGAGACCGGGAAGGGGGACTGGTCCGGTTCGGCCGAGCCCGCGGGCAGCGAGGCCGGGAAGTCGGCGCAGGTGGTGGTGACGGCGGACTGGGCGTTGTCCTTCGGGTCGGGCTTGAAGCCGTTGACGGTGGCGGTCATGTCGGCGAGGCCCGCCTTCTCGCCGTTGCCCTTGGCCAGCTTGTCCATGCAGGTGTCGGACCCGGGCTTGCACTCCTCCAGGTCCTTGCCGACCTTCTTGATGTCCTTGTCGGCCTGGGCCGCCGACTCCTTGGTCTTCTTCTGCTGCTCCTCGATCTCCTTCGCCTCGTTGGCGTTGGCCTCCTGGTCCTTGCACGCCTGGTCGTCGGGGGCGCACTCGGCGGGGGCGGCCGGGGTCCGGGCGAGTGCGGCCGGGGCGGCCGTGAGGGCGAGGGCCAAGGCGAGGACGGCGGCGCCGAGCGCGCGCCGCGGGGATCGGGCGGACAGAGCGTGGGACATCACAACTCCTTGGGAGCGGAGGTGAGTTGACAGGAACGGGAACGGGCCGGGGATCGCGGCAGGGACCGCCGTCAAGATCGCCAAGCGCAGACCGACGCTAACCGGACCGGTCACGGCGCCACGTCAGGACACACGGCGCGGCGACGGCTCCGCCCCGGGCTCACCGCATCGGCGGAGCGCATCCACGGTCCGCCGTACGGCTCGGGCGGGTGCGGCCGCGAGGGGTCCCGCACTCCGGCCCGGGGACCCCGTACGGATGGATTCGGGGCGGCGGGCGGGGGCTCCCGCACCGCGCGCCCCGGGGCTCTCACCCTCCCGGACGCCGCCGATCGGCGGCGCTGCGCACGCGGCGCGGACGACCGGCGCACTCCGCCCCCGATCCGGTGAATCAGCGGCCCGGAGCGACCTCCCGAACGGCCGTCCGTCATACGGGTGTTTCAGTCGTGCCGAGTCGCGCCCATGATCGCCGTCGGTAAGTCTGCTGATGGGTCCGACGGTCCGTTCCCGGCCGTCCGACCAGGTCCCGGGCACCCCATGCCCGCGGTCCGCCCTCCCGTCAGTCCCCCACGAAGGAGAGCAGACCCATGTCCCGATCACCACGCGGCCCCTGGCGGGCCCTGCGCGGCATGCCCCTCGTCGCCGCCCTGGCCGCCCTCGCCGCCGTGCCGCTCCTCGCCCCCGCGGCGAGCGCCAACGAGGGCAATCCGACCGTGCTCAGCTGGGGGGCCGGGCGCACCGGCCAGCTCGGCAACGGCACCGTGAACGACAGCCTGTCCCCCACTTCGGTCACCAGCCTCTTCCGGGGCGACGTGGACCAGATGTCGGCGGGCGGCACCTCGTCGGCCGACTCGTTCGTCCTCGCCCGCACCGACAAGACCGTGAAGTCCTGGGGCCACAACTCCTCGGGGCAGCTGGGCAACGGCGGCAACGACAACCAGACCGTGCCGACCACGGTGCCCCGGCTGACGAACGTCAAGGACGTCGCGGCCGGCGGGAAGCACGCCCTCGCCCTCGACACCGGCGGCCAGGTCTACTCCTGGGGCGACAACTCCTACGGCCAGCTCGGCAACAACCGCACCGGCGACAGCCGCACCGTTCCCGACCGGGTCCAGGGCATGCCGAAGGTGAAGCAGATCTCGGCCGGCTGCGACTTCAGCCTCGCGCTCCTGGAGAACGGCAAGGTCTACGCCTGGGGCCGCGGCATCCACGGCCAGCTGGGCAACGGCAGCCGCGCCACGAGCCCGGTGCCCCGGCAGGTGCAGGGCCTGGAGAACATCGTGTCGATCGACGCGGGCTGCTACCACGCGCTCGCCCTGACCGCCGACGACACCGTGAAGTCCTGGGGCTACAACCTCTACGGCCAGCTGGGCAACTCCAGCACCAAGTCCTCCACCATCCCGGTCGACGTCGACTGGGTGGAGGGGGTCTCCGAGATCGAGGCCGGCGCCTTCCACAACTACGTGAAGACCAGCGACAGCCACGTCTGGGGCTGGGGGAACAACCAGTACGGCCAGCTCCTGGAGGGCGACGAGGCCTTCGGCGACAACGTCTCGCGCACCAACCGCACCGCCCCCGTCGAGATCCCGCGCCTGGAGGGCGTCCAGCACCTCGCGGCGGGCGCGCGGCACGGCGTCGCGGTGACGGCGGACGAGGTCTTCGCCTGGGGCCACAACGGCGAGGGCCAGCTCGGCAACGGCACGACCGTGTCCCGCTTCGAGTCCGTCAGGATCCTCGACGAGGGCTCGAAGGTGAAGGACGTGGCGGTGTCGCTGGGCGGCAACACGTCGTACGCGTACTGAGCGGGGTGCGTACGTGATGACGTACTCCCCCGCACGCATAGGCGCCGCCCTGGCCGCCGCCCTCGCCGCCGTCCTCGCCCTGAGCACCCCGTCCCCCGCCGGAGCACCCGATCCCTGGGTGCGGGCCTGGGGCCTGAACAGCGCGGGGCAGCTCGGCAACGGCTCTCTGCTGGACCAGTCGACACCGTCGTCGGTCACCGGCCTGGCCCGGGACTCCGTACGGGAGATCGCGGGCGGCGGCGGCAACAACGGCAACCCCTTCGCCGTCGCCGTCCTGAACGACGGGACGGTCCAGTCCTGGGGCAGCAACTCCAACGGGCAGCTGGGCGACGGCACCACCGTCAACCGGCCGTTCCCCGCCGCGGTGAGCGGACTGTCCGGCGTCACCGACGTCGCCGCCGGCGTCAACTTCGCGGTGGCCGTACGGGCCGGGCGGGTCCTCGCCTGGGGTGCCGCCGGCGCCGGCCAGCTCGGCGACGGCACGGTCGGCGACCAGGCCACCACCCGCCCGGTCAGGGTCCAGAGCCTCAGCGGTGTCACGGACGCCGCCTCGGGCTGCTACCACACCGTCGCCCTGCGCGCGGACGGCACGGTCTGGACCTGGGGCATGAACGACGAGGGCCAGCTGGGCATCGGCTCCACGACCAACCGGAGCACGCCCCAGCGGGTCCCCGGCCTCACGGACGTGGTCGCCGTCACGGCCGGCTGCCGCCACTCGCTCGCCCTCACCGCCCAGGGCACCGTGAAGGCCTGGGGGCGCAACGTCGACGGCCAGCTCGGCGACGACAGCACCACCCCCAGGTCCAGCCCCGTGGACGTCGTCCACCTCCAGGACGTGGCCGCCGTCTTCTCCGGCGGCTACCACAACCTCGCCCTCCTCGACGACGGCGGCGTCCGCGCCTGGGGCGGGAACTGGGCGGGCCAGCTCGGCGACGGAAGCACCGTCAAGCGCACCACCCCCGTGCCCGTCACCGGCCTCGGCGAGGTCCGCTCGCTCGCCGGCGGCTACGACCACACCCTCGCCGTCCTGGCGGACCAGTCCGTCACCGCCTGGGGCGACAACCGCTCCGGACAGCTCGGCGACGGCACCACGGACTCGTCCCGCGGTCCCGTCCTCGCCCTCCCTCCCGGCAGCGGCACCACCCGTGTGACCACCTCCACCGTGTGGCGCACGAGCTACGCCTACTGACCCCACGACGATCCGAAAGGCACGCAGATGACCCCACCCCTGCGTCTCACCCTCCTCGCCGCCCTGCCCCTGGCGGCCCTCCCCCTCACCGCCGTGCCCGCCGCCGCACACGCCGGCACCGACCCCTGGGTCCGCGGCTGGGGCGAGAACGCCCAGGGCCAGCTCGGCAACGGCTCCGTGCTCACCCAGCAGACCCCGGCCGCCGTCACCGGCATCGCCCGTGACGACGTCCGCAAGGTGTCCGGCGGCGGAGGCGGAGCCGCGGCCGCCGCCAACCCCTTCGCGGTCGCCCTCCTCAAGGACGGCACCGTGAAGTCCTGGGGCAGCAACACCACCGGCCAGCTCGGCAACGGCACCACCACCGCCCAGAGCTTCCCCGGCACCGTCACCGGCCTCTCCGGGGTCAGCGCCGTCTCCGCCGGGCTCAACCACGTCCTCGCCGTCAAGGGCGGCCGGATCCTGGCCTGGGGCAGCAACGCCTCCAAACAGCTCGGCACCGGCCAGGACACCACCAGCCCCTACAAGACGCCGATCCCCGTGCAGAGCCTCGACAAGGTGAAGGACGTCGGGGCCGGCTGCGACTTCAGCGTGGCGCTGCGCCAGGACGGCACCGTCTGGACCTGGGGCAAGGGCGACAACGGGCGCCTCGGCACGGAGAACAACACCACCCGCGAGACGCCGCAGAAGGTCCCCAACGTCGAGAACATCGAGGCCATCGCCGTGGGCTGCGAGTACGTCCTCGCACTGACCGCCGACAACACGGTGAAGGCCTGGGGCAAGGGCACGGACGGGCAGCTCGGCAACGACTCGGTCGCCGACAGCAACAAGGCGGTCGACGTGGCGTACCTGGACTCCGTCGCCTCGGTCTTCGCCACCAACGCCACCGCCTTCGCGACCCTCGACGACGGCAGCGTCGCCGCCTGGGGCAAGAACACCGACCGGCAGCTCGGCGACGGCACCAACGCCAACCGCACCACCCCGGTCGTCCTCGACCAGCTCAAGGGCGTCCAGGACATCGCGGGCGGCCTCAACTACACCCTCGCCGCCCTCGACGACGGCTCGGTGATCGGCTGGGGCGCGAACGACGTCGGGCAGCTCGGCGACGGCACCACCACCGGCACCACCGGGACGGCGACGACGACGGCGCTGCCCCCGGGCAGCGCCATCACCCACGTCACGACCACGATGACCGGAAAGTCCAGCCTCGCCTACTGAGCGGCACCGGGCGCTCGCTCCCCGTCCCGCGGCCGGGTCCGCCCTGGCCAGGACGGGGAGCGAGCTGGCAGGATCGCGCCATGCTCCCCGCGCTCTCCCGTACCGCCCGCCGCCGCGCCCTCCAGGTCTCGGCGGCGCTCCTGGCGCTCGCGGGAGCCCTGGTGTGGTGGCTGGTCCCGTTTGGCGCGAAGACGCCGAGCGGGCACGTCACCTTCAGCACCGGCGTGCCGACGGGCGTCTACCAGAAGTACGGGGAACTGCTCAAGCAGGCCCTCGCGCGGGAGCTGCCGGACGTCTCGATAACGCTGCGGAACAGCGAGGGGTCCCAGCAGAACCTCGCCCGGCTCGCCTCGGGCGAGGCGAACTTCACCGTCGCGACGGCGGACGCCGTGGCCCAGTACCAGCGGGACCGCAAGCCCGGGTACGAGCGGCTGCGCGGCTGCGCCCGGCTCTACGACGACTACGTCCAGCTGGTCGTGCCGAAGGGCTCGGCCGTGCGGACGGTGGCCGATCTGCGCGGGCTGCGGGTCGGGGTCGGGCAGCCGGGCTCGGGCGTGCGGCTGATCGCCGACCGGGTGCTGGCGGCGGGCGGTCTGACCCCCGACGTGGACATCCGTCCGGTCTCGGCCGGCATCGACACCATGCCCGGCCTCCTGCAGCGCAAGCAGCTGGACGCCTTCTTCTGGTCGGGCGGTCTGCCCACCTCGGCCGTGCAGAACCTGTCCGAGCGCTTCCCGATCCGGCTGGTGCCGCTGGACGCCGCCCTGGTGAACAGCCTGCACGACGTGGGCGAGTCCACCCGCCACTACCGTTCCGCGGTGATCCCCGCCGACGCCTACGGCCTGGCCCAGGACGGCAACCCGGTGGACACCCTGGCGGTGGCCAACATCCTGGTCACCACGGACACCGCCGACGCCGACCTGGTGGAGGGCTTCACCCGGACCGTGATCGGGAGCCGGGACCGGATCGGCGGCCAGGTGCACCCGGCGCAGCTGGTGGACCTGCGGACCGCGATCTACACCGAGCCGCTCACCCTGCACGAGGGCGCCCGGCGGTACTACCGCTCCGTGAAGCCCTGACCCCGGTGTCCCCGCGGCTCGTTGCGGGGGACGGTGACGGTCACCCTGAGGCCGTGGGGATCGTTGCGGGCGTACGCGATGGTGCCGGCGCTCGCGGCGAGGAGGACCCGGGCGATGGAGAGGCCCAGACCCGATCCCTTGACGTTCTGGTGCCGGTTGGAGCGCCAGAAGCGGTCGCCGACCCGCTCCAGCTCCTCGTCGGTGAGGCCGGGCCCGTGGTCGGCGACCTCCACGGCGACGGTCCGGCCGCCCGGGCTCAGGAAGACGGCGACGGAGACGCCCTCGCCGGCCGGGGTGAACTTCAGCGCGTTGTCGATCACCGCGTCGAGCGCGCTGGACAGCGCCACCGGGTCCGCCCAGGCGGTGATCGCGGCGGTGTCCTCGGTGATCGTCACGCCCTTCTCGTCGGCGACCGGCCGCCAGGACGCCACCCGCTCGGCGGTGAGCGCCCCGATGTCGGTGAGCCGCAGATCGGCGTCGGCGTGCTCGGCGAGCGCGAGGTCGAGCAGGTCGTCGAGGACCTGGGCGAGCCGCTTGCCCTCGGTGCGCACGGAGGCGATCTCCTGGTTGCCCTCGGGCAGTTCGAGGGCGAGCAGCTCGATGCGGAGGAGCAGCGCGGCGAGCGGGTTGCGCAGTTGGTGGGAGGCGTCGGCGACGAAGGCCCGCTGCTGTTCCAGGACGTCCTCGACGTTGTCGGCCATCTCGTTGAACGAGCGGGCCAGGCGGCGCAGTTCGGGCGGTCCGCCGGTGGCGGCGACGCGGGACTTCATGCGTCCGGTGGCGATGTCGTGGGTGACGGCGTCGAGGACGCGGACGGGCCTGAGGACCCAGCCGGTGAGCCGGAAGGCCGCGCCGACGGCGAGCAGCATGGCCGCCGCCTCGCCCGCGAAGATCAGCAGCCAGCCGTGCAGGATGCGGCTGCGGAGCTGCCCGGTGGGCGAGTCGGTGACGACGACGGCGACGACGTCCCCGTCCCGTACGACGGGGGAGGCGATCGTGAGCCGGGCGTCGCCCTGCCAGGGCCAGACCTGCGGCGGGTCGTGGCTGCGCCGGCCGAGCAGGGCCTCGTTGAACGCGCGCCTGCCCTCCCCCTCGTACGGTACGACCCAGTCCTCGGGCGCGGCGGCCATCGCACGGTTGTCGCGGTAGAAGATGCCGGCACGGATGCCGTAGACGTCGTGGTAGCTGGCGAGTTCGCCGCCGAGGGTCGTACGGCGTTCGTCGGGGCCGACGGCCCGCTCGCCGACGAACTGGGCGAGCGCGGCGAACCGGGCCGCGTCGTCGAGCCGGTCGACGACCACGCGCTGCTGCTCGGAGGCGGCGAGGCTGGCGGCGAGCGGGAAGCCGAGGGCCAGCAGGACGCCGGCCATCAGGACGATGAGGAGCGGAAGGAGTCGGGTGCGCACGTGCCTGCGGGCCGGGGGTTACGCGGCGGGCGTGACCAGGCGGTAGCCGACGCCCCGCACGGTCTCGATCAGGGCGGGCATGCGCAGCTTGGAGCGCAGCGAGGCGACGTGCACCTCCAGGGTGCGGCCGGTCCCCTCCCAGCTGGTGCGCCAGACCTCGCTGATGATCTGCTCGCGGCGGAAGACCACGCCGGGGCGCTGGGCGAGCAGGGCGAGCAGGTCGAACTCCTTGCGGGTGAGCGGGACGGCGTCGCCGTCGACGCTGACCCGGCGGGTGGGCAGCTCGATGGTGACCTGCCCGAGGCGCAGGGTGTTTCCCTCGGCCGCGCCGGCGCCGTCCTCGCCGCCGGAGGTGCGCCGGCTGACGGCGTGGATACGGGCCAGCAGCTCGCCGGTGTCGTAGGGCTTGACCACGTAGTCGTCGGCGCCGAGGTTGAGGCCGTGTATCCGGGACCGCACGTCGGCCCGCGCCGTGACCATGATCACGGGGGTGGTGGTGAGCTTCCTGATCCGCCCGCAGACCTGGTAGCCGTCCTGGTCGGGCAGGCCGAGGTCGAGCAGGATCACCCCGTACGAGGGCCGCTCGCCGTGCGCGGCGGGCAGCACGGCCTGGAGCGCCTCCTCGCCGTTGCGGGCGTGGGTGACGGTGAAGCCGTGCCGGGCGAGGATCGCGGAGAGCGCGGCGGCGACGTGGTCGTCGTCCTCGACGAGCAGCAGTCTCATGGCCCTCCTCCGTGATCTCTCGGTGTCATGTGTGTACCAGGGCATGAACGCCGATGGCCACGGTCACAGTCAAGTGTCCCCCCGTTACGCGGCCGTTTCCGTTATGGACCCGGTACGGCCCCGGGCGCCCCCTTCACGCAGAGTGCCCGTTTGCGACCGGATCGTTATCCTCAAACTTCGCTCAGATGTGATGACGCTCGTCGCACCCGGTCTCTAGTGTCCTCCCCAACCGAGCAGGACGGAGCCAGAAGCCGATGAGCGGAGTGTCAGTGACCAAGGGTTCTCAGGGCGGCGCCCCGGCCGTGGACGACCTGGTCGTGCTGTCCGACGTCAACAAGCACTTCGGCGCGCTGCACGTGCTGCAGGACATCGACCTGACCATCGCCCGTGGCGAGGTCGTGGTGGTCATCGGGCCCTCCGGGTCCGGCAAGTCCACGCTGTGCCGCACCATCAACCGCCTGGAGACGATCGACTCCGGCAGCATCACCATCGACGGCAAGCCGCTGCCCCAGGAGGGCAGGGAGCTGGCGCGGCTGCGTTCCGACGTCGGCATGGTCTTCCAGTCCTTCAACCTCTTCGCGCACAAGACGGTGCTCGAGAACGTGATGCTGGGCCAGGTCAAGGTCCGCAGGACGGAGAAGAAGGCGGCGGAGGCCAAGGCCCGCGCCCTGCTCGACCGGGTCGGCGTCGGCACCCAGGCCGACAAGTACCCGGCGCAGCTCTCCGGCGGCCAGCAGCAGCGCGTGGCCATCGCCCGGGCGCTCGCCATGGACCCCAAGGTCATCCTGTTCGACGAGCCGACCTCGGCCCTCGACCCGGAGATGATCAACGAGGTCCTGGAGGTCATGCAGCAGCTGGCCCGGGACGGCATGACCATGGTCGTGGTCACCCACGAGATGGGCTTCGCCCGCTCCGCCGCCAACCGCGTGGTCTTCATGGCCGACGGAAAGATCGTCGAACAGGCCACGCCCGAGGAGTTCTTCAGCAACCCGCGCAGCGACCGGGCCAAGGACTTCCTGTCGAAGATCCTTCACCACTGACCTCGTCGCCGGATCCGGCGCGCGCCCGCAACTCCTTAGTCGCGACAGGCGATGTGCTGCACACTGACGATCAACTACCCACGACCCTGAGGGATGTTCACGATGAAGCTCCGCAAGACCGCGGCCGTGGCCGTTGCCGTACTCGCGCTGACCGCGACCGCGTGTGGCGGCAAGGAGGGCTCGGCCGGCGACAAGCCCGCCACGAAGCCCGGTGACGCCGCCGCCCCCAAGCTCCCCACGTACACCGTCGCGACCGGTGTGGACCTGAACTCCCCCACCTTCAAGAAGGCCAAGGAGCGCGGCAAGCTGATCATCGGCTCCAAGGCCGACCAGCCGTACCTCGGCTTCGAGGACCAGGCCACCAAGGAGCGCTCCGGCTTCGACATCGAGATCGCGAAGATGATCGCGGCCGAGCTCGGCTTCTCCCCCGACAAGATCGAGTGGAAGACCGTCAACTCCAAGCTCCGCGAGACCGCGATCTCCACGGGCCAGGTGGACTACTACGTGGGCACCTACACGATCAACGACAAGCGCAAGGCGCAGGTCGGCTTCGCGGGCCCGTACTACAAGGCCGGCGCCGACCTCCTGGTCCGCAAGGACGAGACCTCGATCACCGGGCCGGAGAGCGTCAAGGGCAAGAAGGTCTGCTCGATCACCGGCTCGACCCCGCTGCAGGAGATCAAGAAGCCGCAGTACGGCGCGGAGACCGTCGAGCTCGGCAAGTACTCCGACTGCGTCCAGCAGCTGCTCACCAAGCAGGTCGACGCCGTCACCACCGACGACTCGATCCTCAAGGGCTACGCCGCCGCCAACAAGGGCAAGCTCAAGGTCATCGGCAAGCCGTTCACCGAGGAGCCCTACGGCATCGGCATGCCGAAGGAGGACAAGGTCCTGCGCGACAAGGTGAACGACGTCCTGGAGAAGTTCGAGAAGGACGGCACCTACAAGAAGATCTACGAGGCCACCCTCGGCCTCTCCGGCTCGGCCTACACCGAGCCGCCGGCGGTCGTGCGCTACTGACCCGCCCGCGCGTGAGCGCCCCGTACGCGCCTGGCGCTGCGGGGCGCCCCGCCCCCTGCCCGTAAGCCTGCTGCCCTTCTGCCGCTGACTGCCGACGCGGAGTCCTCATGAACGTACTGCTCGACCATTTCCCGGAGTTCCGCGACGGATTCATAGGAACCGTGTCGATCACCGCCGTCAGCTCGGTCATCGCCCTGGTCCTCGGCATCGTCATCGCGGGCTTCCGGGTCTCGCCCGTCCCCCCGCTGCGCTTCTTCGGCACCGCCTGGGTGACGCTGCTGCGCAACACCCCGCTGACCCTGCTCTTCCTGGTCTTCTTCTTCGTCGTCCCGGAGATCCTCTTCCCGGGCATGAGCCCCTTCGTGCTCGCCTCGCTCGCCCTGGGCTTCTACACCTCCTCGTTCGTCTGCGAGGCCGTCCGCTCCGGCATCTCCACCGTGCCGCTGGGCCAGGCCGAGGCCGCCCGCTCGCTCGGCATGAGCTTCTCGCAGACGCTGCGGCTGATCGTGCTGCCGCAGGCCACCCGGACCGTGATCCCCCCGCTGAGCTCGATCTTCATCGCCCTGACCAAGAACTCCGCCATCGCCGGCGCCTTCAGCGTCACGGAGCTCTTCGGCTGGCAGACGCTGATGAGCGAGCAGGGCTACGCGATCGGCCCGGTCTTCTTCTGGGTCGCCGTCGCCTACCTCGTCATCACCTTCGCCATCAGCGGTCTCTTCCGTCTCCTGGAGCGCAACATGGAGGTCGCCCGATGAGCGCCAGCGTTCTCTTCGACGCCCCCGGCCCCAAGGCCCGCGTCCGCAACCGGATCTACGCCGTCATCGGCGTCCTCGCGATCCTCGCCCTGCTCGCCGTGAGCGTGGTGCGGCTGGGCGACAAGGGGCACCTCGCCCCCGAGATGTGGGACATCTTCAACTACGCGGGCATCCGGCAGAACATCGCCGACGCGCTGCTCGCCACCCTGAAGGCCTTCGGCCTCGCGGCCGTCGGCTCGCTCGTCCTCGGTGTGCTGCTCGCCGTCGCCCGGCTCTCGGACCACAAGCCGGTCCGCTGGGTCGCCACCGGCATCATCGAGGTCTTCCGCTCGCTGCCGCTGCTGATCACGATCTACGCCGTGTGGGTCGCCTTCCTCGCCGACTACTCGATGTGGGCGCTGGCGATCGGCCTGTCCATCTACAACGGCTGCGTCCAGGCCGAGGTGCTGCGCGCCGGCGTCAACGCCGTGCCGCGCGGGCAGCGCGAGGCCGCGTACGCGCTGGGCATGAGCAAGACCCAGGTGATGACGAGCGTCCTGCTGCCGCAGGCGGTCCGGGCCATGCTGCCGACGATCATCAGCCAGCTGGTGGTGACCCTCAAGGACACCTCGCTCGGCTACATGATCCTCTACCCCGAGCTGCTCTACTCGGCCCAGCTGATCGCCTCCAACACGCTGGTCAACGGGCAGTACCCGTACGTCTCCGTGATCGTGGTCTTCGGCGTCATCTACATCGCGCTCTGCCTGGCGCTCTCCTCGCTCGCCACCTGGATCGAGAAGCGCGGCCGCCGGGCCAAGACCGGCATCGCCGTGACCCACGCGGGCGTCCCGGGCTCCAAGGCCGAGCTGGAGGCGGAGCTCACCGCCGATCCCGCGGACGGCCCCTCCACCGGCCACGCCGACGGCCCTGGCAGCACGAAGAACTGACGGCATGTGACATCATCCGGGGGCAGTGGCGACCGCCGCTGCCCCTGTCACTTGACGCACGCACCCAAGGTGGGTTGCATACGTTCTGTGATCAAGCTCCGGGCCCGCGCCACACTCTGCTGTGCATCCCGCATGACCGAACGGCCTTCAGGAGCCACGCCGTGGACCCGGTGATCATCGTGGGCGCGGGGCCCGTCGGCCTCGCGCTCTCCCTCGCCCTGGCCGCCCAGGACGTGCCCAGCGTCGTCCTCGACGAGAGCGCCGGCAAGGAGGAGCCGCGGCCCGCCCGGACCGCCGTGCTCCGCGCCGACATGGCCGCCCTGGTGGAACGGCTCGGCTGCACCACGCTCCGTGACGAGGGGGTCCGCTGGGTCGGCTGGCGCTCGCTGCGCCGCCGGCAGCAGACGCGGCACGTCCCGCTCGACCTGGGCCTGTCCGGGGACGCCGGCGCGGCGGACGGCCCCGAGGGCCCGCCCGCGCCCCTGCACATCCCGCAGCACGCCCTCGCCCGCGGCCTGCGCGACGCCATCGCCCGCCAGGAGCTGATCACCCTCGTCACCGACGCCCGGGTCGACACCCTGGAGCAGGACGCCCACGGGGTCGGCGCGCACACCCGCGGCCCCGACGGCACCTGGTGGCGCGGCAGCTTCCTGGTGGGCTGCGACGGCGCCCGCTCGACCGTCCGCAAGCTCCTCGGCGTGCGCTTCCCCGGGCGTACGGCGGTGGAGCGGCACGCCGTCGCCGCGCTGCGCACCGAACTCCCCTGGGCGGGCGAGGCCCTGTTGCACCGTCAGCCGCCGTGGCGGGGCTCCGGGGAGGAGATCACCGCCCGGCCGCTGCCCGACGGGGTGTGGCGGATCGACTGGCTGCTGCCGCCGCGCGGCGACCTGGTCACCCCCGACGCGCTGGTGACCCGGATCCGCGACACCCTGGCCGGCTGGTGCGAGGGGGCGACCCCGCCGTACGACCTGATCGACACCGGCGTCCACACCGTGCACCACCGGCTCGCCCGGCGCTGGCGGGTGGACCGGGTGTTCCTCGCCGGGGACGCGGCCCATCTGCTCGGCGCGGTCGGCACCCAGGGCCTCGACGAGGGGCTGCGGGACGTCGACAACCTGGCCTGGAAGCTCGCCCGCACCTGGCACCACCGGGACGCCTCGCCCGCCCTGCTCGACAGCTACCAGAGCGAGCGCCGGGCCGCCGTCGCCGCCCGGCTGCGGGCGGCCGACCAGTCGCTGCCGGTGCTGCGCGGCGGCGGGGGCCTGCGCGCCTATCTGCCGGGCGGCGGGCGCGGGCACGACGCCCTGCTCACCGACGGGCACCTGGGGCGCGGCCCGCTCGGCGCGCCGCCCGCCTATCCGCACTCCCCGCTGGCCCCGCCGGCCTCCGAGGGGCGGATCCCGGTGGGCACACCGGACGGGGCACCCGCGGAGGACGTCCGGGTGACGGCCCCCGACGGCACGACGGTGCGGCTGCGGGACCGGCTCGGGCAGGGGCGGCTGCTCGTCGTCCTCGTCGCCCCGGGGACCGGGGTGTGGGACCGTCGGCACTGGATGAGCGCCGGCGTGATGCCGCGGCTCGCCGAGGCGGTGGAGGCGCTGCCGGCACCGGCCGAACTCCTCGTCACGGAGGGCTACCCGGGCGCCCCGGCCCACGCCGTCCTGCTCGTGCGCCCGGACGGGCACCTGGCGGCGGCCTTCGCCGGGGTCCGGCCGGAGGAGCTGCACGCCGCCGCCGACGCGGTACGGGGCGGGAGCCCCGCTGTCGAGGACGTGTCCACGGGCAGCGACCGCACCGCGGACGTCAATTGACCCTCGCAGGCGCACATGGTGTACTCCGGAGCGTGACCGACACCGATGTGCGCCTGTGGCGGAGGGTCCATATGGACCTGGTCCGCTACGCGGGCTGCGTGTGTCGCCCGTCCTGCTGAATTCGCACCCCTCTTCCGCTTCTTCGCGCGCCCGCTCGGTCGTGCGCGCTTTCGCGAACCCTCAGGACGGTCATCCGTGCCCCAGACGCAGCACGCCCCCACACCCGTTTCCGGCTCCCCCACCGCGGCCGATCTGCTGGACTTCGTCCGGCGCACCGCCGCCGACACCGAACTGATCGCCTCGCTGCCCCTCGACCCGGAGGGCCGCACCTGGGTACGGCTCGACGGCCCCGGCGGGAGCGAGGCCTGGCTCATCGGCTGGCCGCCCGGCACGGGCACCGGCTGGCACGACCACGACGAGTCGATGGGCGCCTTCGCCACCGCGCGCGGGACCCTGAAGGAGCACTCCCTCGCGGTACGGCTGCCGGCCGGCGGCTGGAAGAACCTGGAGCTGGCGGACGGGGTGGACCGCCACCGCGAGCTCCCGGCCGGCCAGGGGCGCGCCTTCGGCCGCCACCACGTGCACGAGGTCCTCAACGAGTCGGCTGTGGAGCACGCCGTCTCGGTGCACGCCTATTACCCGCCGCTCCCGCTCATCCGGCGCTTCAGCCGGTCGGGCGCGGTACTCCGTCTCGAGCAGGTCGAACGCCCGGAGGACTGGCAGTGAGCGACGAACGCATCGGCATCGACGAGCTGTTGGAGCGCGTACGGGCGGGCCTCGACCGCATCGACGCGCGGACCGCCTACGAGGCGTACGAGGCGGGCGACGCGCTCCTGGTCGACACCCGCTACGCGGCCCTGCGCGAGCGGGACGGCCTGATCCCGGGCGCGCTGATCGTGGAGCGCAACGAACTGGAGTGGCGGCTCGACCCCCTGGGCAGCCACCGCGCGCCCCAGGCGTACAGCCACGACTTGCGCGTCGTGGTCGTCTGCAACGAGGGCTACGCCTCGTCCCTGGCCGCCGCTTCCCTCCGCCGGCTGGGCATCCACCGCGCCACGGACGTCATCGGCGGCTTCCAGGCCTGGAAGGCGGCCGGCCTCCCGGTCCTCCTCCCGGCGACGGGGGTGAGCGGACGCCGTTGAGGGGCGGGGGCCCGCCCGGCTAGAAGGGCTCCTCCAAGCCCTCCGTGTCCTCGCCCTCCTCCTCCAGGGCCTGGCGGACCACGCGCAGGGCCATGCCCTCCGGGTAGCCCTTGCGGGCGAGCATCCCGGCGAGGCGGCGCAGGCGGCGGTCCCGTTCCAGGCCGCGGGTGGCGCGCAGCTTGCGGTCGACGAGCTCGCGCGCCCGGGTCTCCTCCTGGTCGGAGTCGAGCCGGTCGACGGCCTCCTCGATGAGCGAGGCGTCGACGCCCTTGGTCCGCAGCTCGCGGGCGAGGGCCCGGCGGGCGAGGCCCCGGCCGTGGTGCCGGGACTCGACCCAGGCCCCGGCGAAGGCGGCGTCGTCGATGAGCCCGACGTCCTCGAACCGGGAGAGGACCTCGTCGGCGACCTCGTCCGGGATGTCCCGCTTGCGCAGGGCGTCGGCGAGCTGCTTGCGGGTGCGGGGGGTCCCGGTGAGCAGGCGCAGGCAGATCGCCCGCGCCCGCTCAGCCGGATCCTGGGACGACAGCTCCTTCTCGGCCCTCGACGAGTCGGGGCTGTCGTCCGGCCATTCGGTGCGGCCGGTCACCGGTTCAGCTCTTGACCGCGGCGGCCTTGGTCGCCTTGACGGCCTTGGCCGGCGCCGGGACGGACTTCGCGTCGCCCGCGTCCGCCTCGTCCGGGCCGCTCGCGGCGTCCGCACCCGGCTCGACCGAGGGCTCCTCGGGCCGGACGCCGACGCCCAGCTTCTCCTTGATCTTCTTCTCGATCTCGTTGGCGAGGTCGGGGTTGTCCTTCAGGAAGTTACGGGCGTTCTCCTTGCCCTGGCCCAGCTGGTCGCCCTCGTACGTGTACCAGGCGCCGGCCTTGCGCACGAAGCCGTGCTCCACGCCCATGTCGATCAGGCCGCCCTCGCGGCTGATGCCCTGGCCGTAGAGGATGTCGAACTCGGCCTGCTTGAACGGGGGCGCGACCTTGTTCTTGACGACCTTGCAGCGGGTGCGGTTGCCGACCGCCTCCGTGCCGTCCTTCAGGGTCTCGATGCGGCGGATGTCGATACGCACCGAGGCGTAGAACTTCAGGGCGCGGCCACCGGTCGTGGTCTCCGGCGAGCCGAACATCACGCCGATCTTCTCGCGGAGCTGGTTGATGAAGATCGCGGTGGTCTTGGACTGGTTGAGCGCGCTGGTGATCTTCCGCAGGGCCTGGCTCATCAGTCGGGCCTGCAGACCGACGTGGGAGTCGCCCATCTCGCCCTCGATCTCCGCGCGCGGGACGAGCGCGGCGACGGAGTCGATGACGATCAGGTCGAGGGCGCCGGAGCGGACCAGCATGTCGACGATCTCGAGGGCCTGCTCGCCGTTGTCCGGCTGGGACAGGATGAGGTTGTCGATGTCGACGCCCAGCTTGCGGGCGTACTCGGGGTCGAGGGCGTGCTCGGCGTCGACGAAGGCGACCTGGCCGCCGGCCTTCTGCGCGTTGGCGACGGCGTGCAGGGTCAGGGTCGTCTTACCGGAGGACTCCGGGCCGTAGATCTCCACGACACGGCCGCGCGGCAGGCCGCCGACGCCGAGCGCGACGTCCAGGGCGGTCGACCCGGTCGGGATGACCTCGATCGGCTCCCTCGAGCGCTCGCCCATGCGCATGACGGCACCCTTGCCGAATTGCCGTTCAATCTGTGCGAGCGCGGCGTCGAGCGCCTTCTCGCGGTCGGTTCCTGCCATGGGTTCCACCCGGTTTGCTTGAGTCGATCGCTTCATGTGAAAGACGCTAACCCCTGCCACTGACAATGGGCCCCGGCGTCCCTTCCAGCCTGTGGATAACTCGGCGAAAACCCCGTGGTTCCAAGGCTCTGTCTCTCATGAGAATGGATGTTCGATTTTTGTGTCAAGCGCACCACGCCGCTGCGCCGCACCGCCCGCGGGCCCGTTCCCGGCCCGCCCCCGGCCCGGGCCAGAGCCGTCCCCGCCCCCCAGCGTCTACCCGTCCTTCCGGCCGGTCTCGTGCTGCTCCTTCTTGTGGTGCAGCGCCTTCTGCAGGCGGGCGACGACGGCCTCCCCGTACCGCCGGTGGCCGTGCACCCGGGGGTCGTCGGTCACGTCGTACCGCTTCACGTACGCGCCGAGGAAGGCCTGCAGGGTGGCGACGGCGGGGATGGCGATCAGGGCGCCGACCGCGCCGAGCAGCGCGGTGCCCGCGATGACCGAGCCGAAGGCCACCGCCGGGTGGATGTCCACCGTCTTGGAGGTCAGCTTCGGCTGCAGCATGTAGTTCTCGAACTGCTGGTAGACCACGACGAAGACCAGCACCCACAGCGCGTACCAGGGGTCGACGGTGAAGGCGATCAGCATCGGCAGCGCGCCCGCCAGGTAGGTGCCGATGGTCGGGATGAACTGCGAGACCAGACCGACCCAGACGCCGAGCGCCGGCGCGTAGGGCACGCCGAGGATCTCGAAGAGCACGAAGTGCGCCACACCGGAGATCAGCGCCATCAGACCGCGCGAGTAGAGGTAGCCGCCGGTCTTGTCGACGGCGATCTCCCAGGCCCGCAGCACCTCGGTCTGGCGGGCCGGCGGCAGCACCGAGCACAGCGCGCGGCGCAGCCGGGGCCCGTCGGCGGCGAAGTAGAACGAGAACAGGAAGATCGTCAGGAGCTTGAAGAGGCCTCCGAGCAGCGTGGCGGAGACGTCCAGGACGCCGGAGGCGCTGTTCTGGACGTACTTCTGCAGCCAGCCGGAGCGCAGCACGCTGTCCTGCACCTCGAGCCGGGACAGATCGGTGTGGAAGTGCGTGTTGACCCAGTTGATCAGTGAGTCGAGGTACTTGGGGAAGTTCTCGACCATGTCGACGATCTGGCCGGCGAGCATCGAGCCGAGCAGCACGACGAAGCCGACGCCGACGGCGAGCACGGCGAAGAAGACGATGAAGGTGGCGAGCCCCCGGCGCATGCCGCGCGCCGCCATGCGCCCCACGGCGGGCTCGATGGCCAGCGCCAGGAAGAAGGCGAGCAGGATGTTGACGAGGAGCCCGATGAGCTGGTGGAAGGCCCAGCTGCCGAGCTGGAAGCAGGCGTAGAGGGCGAGGGCGAGCACCAGGGCGCGGGGCAGCCAGCGCGGCATTCTCGCGCCGGGGGACGGGGCGGCGGCCGTCACGCCCCCGGATCCACCGGGGCCGCCGGAGCCGCCCGCCGCGGCGGGGCGGTCGCCATGAGCGCCGGCGGAGGCGCCGGCAGGGGTATCGGCACGGTTGTCTTCGTTCGCGTCGTCGGTGGCCACCCCGCAAGTCTCGCGCACCGCCCGGACATTCCGGCCACGGCCCGTCACATCACCGCTTCTCGGCCGGCACGCCGACGGCCGCGCAGACCGCCCGCCACACGTCCTTGGCCTCCCAGCCCGCGTCCAGCGCCTCCAGCACCGTACGCCCGCCGAGCTCGGCCATCACATGGTCCTTGGCGAAGCTCTCGGCATAGCCCGCACCGAAGTGGTCGGCCATCCGTTCCCAGAAAATCGTCAACCGCATGAGCCCAGTATCGCGCTCTCAAGGGTGCAGCCCGTGCCGAAGCCCTTGTCAGACCCGGTTTCCCGCCTACGGTCGGAACATGGCCGGAAAACCCCCAGAGAACGCCTCTCCCCTCGCCCGGGCCGAGCACTTCGTCTGGCTGACCGCACGCGTGCTCGAACAGCGCCGGTTCGCCTACCACTTCCTGCGCGGCGCCGCCGACCCGGTGGAGGCCGCGCTCGGCGCGTACCTCAACGAGGACGGCGGCTACGGCCACGCCCTCGAACCCGATCTGCGCGGACCGGTCAGCCAGCCGCTGCACACCGCGCACGCCCTGCGGGTGCTCGACTCGATCGGGCGGTGCGGAGGGCTGCGGATCGAGCGGATCTGCCGCTATCTGACCGAGGTGTCCACCCACGAGGGCGCGCTGCCCGCGATCCATCCCTCGCAGCGCGGCTACCCGTCGGCGCCGTTCGTTCCCGTCGTCGACGCGCCGCCCGGCGCGCTGCTCTCCACCGGTCCCGTGGTCGGGCTGCTCCACCGCAACCAGGTCTGGCACGCCTGGCTGTTCCGGGCCACCGAGTTCTGCTGGGCGGCCGTCGACGCGCTGGAGAAGTCGCACCCGTACGAGGTGCAGGCGGCCGTCGCCTTCCTCGACGGGGTCCCGGACCGCGCCCGGGCCCAGGCGGCGAGCGACCGGCTGGGGCGCCTCGTGCGCGAGCAGCGCCTCGCGGTGCTCGACCCGGACCGGCCGGAGGACTACCCGGTGGCCGACGGCTACGCGCCGGGCGAGCACCACTACCCGCACGACTACGCGCCCGTGCCGGACTCGCTGGCCCGCCGCTGGTTCACCGACGAGGAGATGTCCCGCTCCCTGGACCACCTCGCGGCGAGCCAGCAGGAGGACGGCGGCTGGCCCATCGGCTGGCGCCGGTGGGCACCGGGCTCCGCCCTGGAGTGGCGGCCGATCGTGACCGTGGAGGCCCTGCGGACCCTGCGGGCCCACGGCCGCGCCATCTGACCGCCGGGGCGCGGGTGGCCGCCTCAGCCGCCCAGCGCCCGCGCGCCGGCCGTGACGAGCACCGCCGCGCCGACGACCACCAGGAACGGGGCCCGCAGCACCAGGGCGAGGCCCGCCGCGGCGAGACCGGCGGCGCGGGCGTCCACGGTGAGTGCGCCCTGGCTGCTGAAGGTCTGCTGGGCGGTGAGCGCGGCCAGCAGGGCGACCGGCACCAGGGCCGCGAGGCGCTGGACGAGGGGCCGCTCCAGGGTGTCGGCCGGCACGAGCAGACCGAGCAGTTTGACCAGGTAGCACCCGGCGGCGGTCAGGCCGATGGCGATCCAGACGTTCATCGGGTCTCCTCCCCGCCCTCGCGGCGGCCCCGCACCCACAGCACGGCGGGCGCGGCGAGCGCGGCGGCCAGGACCGGGACGCCGGCCGGCAGGACCGGCAGCAGCCCGAGGCCCAGCAGGACGGCGAGGGCCGCGGTGGCGCGTTCGGTGGCCGTCTTCAGCATGGGCGCGAGCAGGGCCAGGAAGACCGCGGGACCGGCCGCGTCCAGGCCCCAGGCGCCGGTGTCGCCGATGGCCTCCGCGCCGAGCGCGCCCAGGAACGTGGTGACGTTCCACAGCACGTACAGCGTCAGTCCGGTGACGGTGAAGCCGATCCGCGCGGTGCGCCGGTCGGGCTGGGCGAGGGCCACGGCCGTGGTCTCGTCGATCACCCACTGCGCGGCGAGCGGCCGGACGGGCCGCCGCAGCGCGAGCAGCTGGCTGAGCCGCAGGCCGTAGAAGGCGTTGCGGGTGCCGAGGAAGAACGCCCCGGCGGCGGCCGTGAACGGGTTCCCGCCCGCCGCGAGCGCGCCCACCAGGGCGAACTGCGAGGCGCCGGTGAAGACCAGCAGGCTGAGCGCACAGGTCTGGAGCAGGCTCAGGCCGGCGCCGGCCGAGGTCACGCCGAACGCGAAGCCGGAGAGGCCGACGGCCACCCCCACCCCGAGCGCGTCGCGAACGACGGCGGCGTCGCTCTTGGGTGGTGCGGTCTCGTCGCGTATGTCCGGGGGTGCTGTCTGTTCTGCCACGTCAGGGACGTTACGGGCGCCTCCCGGGTCGGGTCTTGTACGTTCTTGCGCCCCGCGCGGGCGGCCCCTGCCGCCGCTGCCCGCCCCTACCGTCCGGGCCGTACGCCCCGGGCGCGCTGGTACGCCCCTGGGGGCACCCCCACGCTCCGGGTGAAGTGCCGGTTGAGGTGGGGCTGGTCGGTGAAGCCGACGGCGACGGCGGCCTGCGCCGGGGGCGTCCCCGCGTCCAGGAGGCGCCGGGCCCGGCGGACCCGGGCGTCGGTCAGCCAGGTGTGCGGCGGCATCCCGTACGCGCCCCGGAAGGCCCGCAGCAGGGCGAACGGGCTGGTGCCGAGCTCGGCGGCGAGCTGCTCCAGCGTCGGCGGGTCGGCCATCCGCTCCTCCAGGACGGCCCGCGCGCGTGCCGCGTCCCGTGCTCCAGCCGAGCGGGCGGCGAGCGGCGGGACACGGCCGCCGTGGCTGCGCAGCATCCGCGCGGTGACCAGGCGCAGCAGGCTGTCGGCGGCGAGCGCGTTGCCCTCCTCGGCGGCCCGGTGGACGCCGATGACGAGCCGCGCCGCGTACGCGTCGTCGACGACGGGCTCGACGAAGCCGACCTCCCGGCGCACGGCGAGGGTGTCGGCGGCGATGGCGGCGACGAGCTCGGCGTCGGGGTAGATCGTGCGGTAGGTCCAGCCCTCGGGCACTCCGGCGTGCCCCGTGTGCGGGGTGTCGGGGTTGACCAGGGCGATCTGTCCGGGGCCCGCCCGGACGAGGTCGCTGCCGTAGTGGAAGGCCTCGACGCCCTCGGTGATCGCGGCGAAGACGAAGCTCTCGTGGGTGTGCCGCGAGAACGACTTGTGGACGTAGTGGGCGTGCAGCAGGTCGACCCCGGGCAGCCCGTCCGGGCGCCAGTAGCGCGCCCGCTCGCCGTGCGCGGCGAGTCCGTCGCCCGGGGTGCCGTGCTCCCGCGCCACGCGCCCGTGCCCCGCGTCCCCGCTCGCCATGCCCCCATTCTGCGCCACCCCGCGCCCGCGCCACGAGCCGGTTTCCCCAGCTCCGGGCGGTTGTCAGTGCCGGGGTGCACGATGGGGGACATGGTCAGGTCCGCGCTCGACTCGTTCTCCCCCGCGACCCGCAGCTGGTTCACCGGGGCCTTCACCGCGCCCACGGCGGCGCAGGAGGGCGCCTGGCAAGCCATCGGCGCGGGCTCCGACGTGCTCGTGGTCGCCCCGACCGGCTCCGGCAAGACCCTCGCGGCCTTCCTCGCCTCGCTCGACCGGCTGGCCGCCACGCCCCCGCCGGCCGACGCCAAGAAGCGCTGCCGGGTGCTGTACGTCTCCCCGCTGAAGGCCCTCGCCGTCGACGTCGAGCGCAATCTGCGCTCCCCGCTCACCGGCATCCGCCAGGAGTCGGTCCGGCTCGGCCTGCCCGAGCCGGACGTGAAGGTGGGCATCCGTTCCGGCGACACCCCGGCCGCCGAGCGCCGGGCGCTCGCCACCCGGCCGCCGGACATCCTGATCACCACCCCCGAGTCGCTGTTCCTGATGCTGACCTCGGCCACCCGGGACGCGCTCTCGGGCATCGAGACGGTCATCCTCGACGAGGTCCACGCGGTCGCCGGCACCAAGCGCGGCGCGCATCTCGCGCTCTCGCTGGAGCGGCTCGACGAGCTGCTGCCCCGGCCGGCCCGCCGGATCGGCCTGTCGGCGACCGTCCGGCCGGTGGAGGAGGTGGCGCGCTATCTCTCGCCGCAGCGGAAGGTCGAGATCGTCCAGCCGCCCTCCGACAAGGAGTTCGACCTCTCCGTGGTCGTGCCCGTGGAGGACATGGGCGAGCTGGGCGGTTCCCCGGCGTCCGACGCCTCGGGCGGCGCGGAGGGCGGCGACCGGCCGTCGATCTGGCCGCATGTGGAGGAGCGGATCGCCGATCTGGTGCAGGCGCACCGCTCGACCATCGTCTTCGCGAACTCCCGCCGCCTGGCGGAGCGCCTGTGCAACCGCCTGAACGAGATCGCGTACGAGCGGGCCACCGGCGAGGCCCTGCCCGAGGGGAAGCCGTCCGCCGAGATCATGGCCCAGTCCGGGGCGGCACAGGGCGTCCCGCCGCTGCTGGCCCGCGCGCACCACGGCTCGGTCTCCAAGGAGCAGCGCGCCCTGGTCGAGGAGGACCTGAAGGCCGGCCGGCTCCCCGCCGTGGTGGCCACGTCCAGCCTGGAGCTGGGCATCGACATGGGCGCGGTGGACCTGGTGGTCCAGGTGGAGTCGCCGCCCTCGGTGGCCTCCGGGCTCCAGCGGGTCGGCCGCGCGGGGCACCAGGTGGGCGCGGTGTCCACGGGCGTGGTCTTCCCGAAGTACCGGGGCGACCTGGTGCAGTCGGCGGTGGTGACCGAGCGGATGCGCAGCGGCTCCATCGAGTCGCTGCGCGTCCCGGCGAACCCCTTGGACGTGCTGGCCCAGCAGCTGGTGGCGATGGTCGCCCTGGACAGCTGGCAGGCGGACGACCTGCTGGCGCTGGTCCGGCGGGCGGCGCCGTTCGCCTCGCTGCCGGAGTCGGCGTTCACGGCGGTCCTGGACATGCTGGCCGGCCGCTATCCCTCGGACGCCTTCGCGGAGCTGCGCCCGCGCGTGGTGTGGGACCGGGTCGCCGGCACGGTCACGGGCCGCCCCGGCGCCCAGCGCCTCGCCGTCACCTCGGGCGGCACGATCCCCGACCGGGGGCTGTTCGGGGTGTTCCTGGCGGGCGCCGACCCCAAGAAGGGCGGCGGCCGGGTCGGGGAGCTGGACGAGGAGATGGTGTACGAGTCGCGGGTCGGCGACGTCTTCACCCTGGGCACCACATCCTGGCGGATCGAGGACATCACCCGCGACCGGGTGCTGGTCTCCCCCGCGCCGGGGGTGCCGGGCCGACTGCCGTTCTGGAAGGGCGACCAGCTGGGGCGGCCGCTGGAGCTGGGCCGCGCGGTGGGCGCGTTCCTGCGCGAGGTGGGCGCCCTGCGGCCGGACGACGCCCGGCTGCGCCTGGTCGCGGCCGGCCTCGACGCCTGGGCGGCGGACAACGTGCTCGCGTATCTCGCCGAGCAGCGCGAGGCCTGCGGCCACGTGCCCGACGACCGCACGATCCTGGTGGAGCGCTTCCGGGACGAGCTCGGCGACTGGCGGGTCGTCATCCACTCCCCCTTCGGCGCCCAGGTGCACGCCCCGTGGGCGCTGGCCCTCGGCGCCCGGCTCGCCGAGCGGTACGGGATGGACGCCCAGGTGATGCACGCCGACGACGGCATCGTGCTGCGCCTGCCGGACGCGGATCTGATGGGCCTCGACCTCCTCGACGCCGAGCCGGTGGACCCCAGCCGGTTCGGCGACACCGCCTTCGACGGCGACCAGGCACCCGTCGGCGCGGCCGACGCCGTCTTCGACAAGGGCGAGATCGCGCAGATCGTCACCGACCAGGTGGGCGGCTCGGCCCTGTTCGCCTCCCGGTTCCGCGAGTGCGCGGCGCGCGCCCTGCTGCTGCCCAAGCGCAATCCGGGCAAGCGCACCCCGCTGTGGCAGCAGCGGCAGCGGGCGGCGCAGCTGCTCCAGGTGGCGAGCGAGTTCGGATCGTTCCCGATCATCCTGGAGGCGGTCCGCGAGTGCCTCCAGGACGTCTTCGACGTGCCGGGTCTGACCGAGCTGATGGGCGACATCGAGGCCCGCCGGGTACGTCTGGTCGAGGTCACCACCCCCGAGCCCTCCCCCTTCGCCCGCTCCCTGCTCTTCGGCTACGTGGCCCAGTTCCTCTACGAGGGCGACTCGCCGCTCGCCGAGCGCCGGGCGGCCGCGCTGTCGCTGGACTCCCGGCTGCTGGCCGAGCTCCTCGGGCAGGCGGAGCTGCGGGAGCTGCTCGACGCGGACGTGCTCGCCGAGCTGGAGCGGGAGCTCCAGTGGCTGACGGAGGACCGCCGGATCAAGGACGTGGAGGGCGTCGCGGACCTGCTCCGGGTGCTCGGGCCGCTCACCGACGCGGAGCTGGCCGAGCGGGGCGCCGATGCCGCCTGGGCGCCGGACCTGGGCCGGGCCCGCCGCGCGATCCGGGTCCGGATCGCGGGCGCCGAGCACTGGGCGGCGATCGAGGACGCGGGCCGGCTGCGGGACGCGCTCGGCACCGCGCTGCCGGTCGGTGTGCCCGAGGCGTTCACGGAGCCGGTGAAGGACCCGCTGGGCGACCTGCTCGCCCGGCACGCCCGCACCCACGGCCCCTTCACCTCCTCGCAGGCCGCCGCCCGCTTCGGCCTGGGCGCGGCGGTCACCGACGGCGCCCTGCAGCGCCTCGCGGCCGCCGGCCGGGTGGTGCAGGGCGAGTTCCACCCCTCGGGCATCGGCCAGGAGTGGTGCGACGCCGCCGTGCTGCGCCGGCTGCGACGCCGCTCCCTCGCGGCGCTGCGCCACGAGCTGGAGCCGGTGCCCCCGGCCGCCCTCGCCACCTTCCTGCCCCAGTGGCAGCACCTGGGCGGCAACAGCCTGCGCGGGATCGACGGACTGGCCCGGGCGATCGAGCAGCTCCAGGGCGCGCCGGTGCCGGCCTCGGCTCTGGAGAAGCTGATCCTGCCGTCCCGGGTGCGGGACTACGCGCCGGCGCTGCTCGACGAGCTGACGACGACCGGCGAGGTGGTCTGGGCGGGCGCCGGGGCGCTCCCCGGCAAGGACGGCTGGGTCTCGCTGTATCTGGCGGACGCGGCGCCGCTGCTCCTGCCGCCGCCGCACCCCCTGGAGCAGACCGCGCTCCACGAGTCCGTCCTGACGGTGCTCTCCGGCGGATACGGCCTGTTCTTCCGCCAGATCGCCGACCAGGTGCGGGCCACCACCCACCCGGACGCGACGGACCCCCAGCTGGCGGACGCCCTGTGGGACCTGGCCTGGTCGGGGCGGCTCACCAACGACACCCTGGCCCCGCTGCGCTCCCTCCTCGGCTCCGGCCGCACGGCGGGTTCCACGGCGCACCGGGCCCGGCGCACGGTCCCGCGCGGGCGGTACGGGACGCTGAGTGCGGCGGCCCGCCCCGTTTCCCGCACGGGCCCTCCGACGGTGAGCGGCCGCTGGTCGCTGCTGCCGCCGCAGGAGCCGGAGCCGACCCACCGGGCGCACGCCCTGGCCCGCACGCTCCTGGACCGGCACGGGGTCGTCACCCGGGGCGCGGTGGCGGCCGAGGGCGTGGAGGGCGGCTTCTCCGCGACGTATCGGATCCTGTCCGCGTTCGAGGACAGCGGCCAGGCCCGCCGGGGCTATGTCGTGGAGGGTCTGGGCGCGGCCCAGTTCGCCATGGACGGCGCCGTGGACCGGTTGCGCGCGGCGGCCAATGCCCGCGACCGGGGCACCGAGGAGGGCGCGGGCCCCCGCGCGGTGGTCCTGGCGGCGGCCGATCCGGCGAACGCGTACGGGGCGGCCCTGTCCTGGCCCGAGCCGCCGACGGGCGCCGGTCACAAGCCGGGCCGCAAGGCGGGGGCGATGGTCGTCCTGGTCGACGGCGAGCTGACGCTCTACATGGAGCGCGGCGGCAAGACCCTGCTGTCCTGGCCGACCGACCCGGACTCCCCGGCGCTGCGGGCCGCGGCGCAGGCGCTGGCGGCATCGGCCACGGCGGGCTCGCTGGGCACGGTGACGGTCGAGCGGATCAACGGGGCCACGGCGCTGACCTCCCCGCTGGCCGGCGCCCTGGAGGCCGCCGGGTTCCACGCCACGCCCCGAGGGCTGCGGCTGCGGGCATGATGAGCCCATGCCCGAAGGAGACACCGTCTGGTACGCCTGCCACCGGCTCGACGAGGCGCTCGCCGGCCGGGTGCTCACGCGCTCGGATCTGCGTGTGCCCCGCTTCGCGACGGCCGACCTCACGGGGCGCCGGGTCCTCGACGTCACCCCGCGGGGCAAGCACCTGCTCACCCGGATCGAGGGCGGGCTCACGCTCCACTCCCATCTGCGGATGGACGGGGCGTGGCGGGTGTACGCCACCGGGGAGCGCCCACGTGGCGGCCCGGAGCACCAGATCCGGGCCATCCTCGGCAACGCGGAGTTCACGGCCTACGGCTACCGCCTGCCGGTCCTGGAGTTGATCCGTACCGCCGAGGAGGCCAAGGCGGTCGGCCATCTCGGGCCGGATCTGCTGGGCCCTGACTGGGATCCGGCGGAGGCGGTCCGGCGGCTGGCCGCCGCCCCGGAGCGTCCGCTCGGCGAGGCCCTGCTCGACCAGCGCAATCTCGCCGGGATCGGCAACGTCTACAAGTCGGAGCTGGCATTCCTGGCCGGCGTCACGCCCTGGCTCCCGTTCGGCGAGCTCGCCCCGGGCGTCCCCGAACGCCTCGTGGCCACCGCGCACAGGCTGCTGGAGGAGAACAAGGACCGCCCCGAGCGCCGGACGACCACGGCCCGCCGCCCCAGCGAGCGGCTGTACGTCTACGGCCGCGGGGGCCGCTCCTGCCTGCGCTGCGGCACCCCGATCCGCAAGGCGGAGCTCGGGGACCGGGTGACCTACTGGTGCCCTGGCTGCCAGCGCGGCCCACAGCAGGAGCCGTGAGGACCGGCCGGGACCGACCAGCCCGGCCTCCTGCCCCAGTCCGGACCCCGGACCAGAACGGACCCCGGAACGGGCCCCGGACCAGACCAGACCGAACCGGCCCCGAACGAGACCGAACCCGACCGGACCGGACCTGACCGGACCTGACCGGATGACCGAACCCAGGGGCCAAGCCGAACCCAGGGGCCAAGCCGAACCCAGGGGCCAAGCCACGCCACGCCACGCCAAGCCAGGCGAAGCAAAAGCCAGGCGAAGCCAAGCCACCCCAGGCCCCGCCCATCCAGGCTCGGCCCCGCCCGGCAGGCTCGACCCCACCCGTCCAGGCCCGTCCAGACAGACCCGACCGACCAATTGACGACCCGTCAGATCCGGTCGTACGGTCCGCACATGCCCCTCAGCGCGTACGACCTCACCGGCCGCACGGCCTTCGTCACCGGAGCGGCGAGCGGCATCGGCCGCGCGACCGCGGAGCTGCTCGCCGAGGCGGGGGCGAGCGTCCACTGCGCGGACCGCGACGAGCAGGGCCTGAAGGAGACGGCCGCGCTCATCGCGCGGCGGGGCGGCCGTGCGGCCACCCACGCCCTGGACGTCACCGACCGCGCCGCCCTCGCCGCCGCGGTGCGTGCCGCGGGCCCGCTCCACGTCATGGCGGCGGTCGCCGGGATCATGCACACGAGCACGGTCCTGGAGACCCGCGAGGAGGACCTCGACCGGGTCCTCGCGGTGAACTTCAAGGGCGTGCTGCACGCCTGCCAGGAAGCGGCCGGGTCGATGGTCGAGCACGGCGTCCCCGGCTCCATCGTGACCATGGCCTCCGGCGCGATGGACGCGGCGAGCCCGGGCCTGCTCTGCTACAGCGTCGCCAAGGCGGCCGTGGTGCAGCTGACCAAGACCCTGGCGGCCGAGGTCGGCCGGCACGGGATCCGGGTCAACGCGGTCGCGCCGGGCTGGATCCGCACCCCGATGACGGACCGCCACGAACCGGCGGCGCAGGAGCAGGCCGAGGCGGCGATGGTCCGCGTCTCCCCACTCGGCCGGGTCGGCGAGCCCGAGGACATCGCCCACGCCGTGCTCCACCTCGCCTGCGACGCCTCCTCGTTCACGACGGGCCAGATCCTGCGCCCCAACGGCGGCGTCGCGATGCCCTGGTGACGCCGTGCCGGGAACCGGACTCCCCGCGCCGCCCCGAAGCAGCCCGTCCGCGCCAGGAGAAAGCCCTTCCGCCCCCGGAAGAAGGACCTCCGGGCCCGGAAGAACCACCCCCACGCCCCGACGAGCCCCCAGCCCGCCCCGACGAGCCCCCAGCCCGCCCCGCAGAAGTCCCGGACCGCCCTTGAGAGGCCCCGGAACGCCCCGAAGAGGCGGCCACGTGCACCGGCAACAGGCTCAGCCCCCAGCCGCCCGCGGCCACCGCCCCCTCGACCGGTCCCGTCTCCCCCGGCACCAGCAGCAGACGCACCACCGCCCACCACCAGAGCCCGCCGGCCACCAGTCCGACCGCGACCAGCATGAGCGTCACCAGCGGAACCCGTCGCCGTACCATGGCCGCCTCCTCCGGTCGACGCTAGTGCGGCAGGATCACCCGGCGGGAGGGCGCACCGGAGGCAGACCGGGCGCACGGGACGCGCAGGGGGCCGTCGTCCCACCATGGCACGCCCCACCGGGACCCGGCATCTCCAGCGGACGCGAAGAGCCCCGGCCGGGCACCCTGGACAGGGCGCCGGTCGGGGCTCGACCGCACTTCGCCGAAACAGCCTCGGTTTCAGGCGGCGACGACGTTGACCGCTTCCGCGGGCGCCTTGATGGTCACCCGCTCGGTGGACATGCCTGCCACCGACGTCACCGACACCGAGTTGAGCATCGGGCGTACCGGCGGCACCGGTTCGCTCGCCGCTGCCGACTCGGCCAGTTCGGCCAGCGACAGCTCGTCGCTCACTTCACGCATGAGCTCGGACATCCGTACGTCCAGCGCGTCGCAGATAGCGGAGAGCAGCTCGGAGGAAGCCTCCTTCTGCCCCCGCTCCACCTCGGAGAGATAGCCGAGTGAGACTCGGGCGGACGAGGAGACTTCGCGCAGAGTACGGCCCTGGCGCTGGCGCTGCCGACGCAGCACGTCACCCAACAGGCGACGGAGCAGAATCATCGGTGGCTCCCTCCTCGGACCGCGTAGCCGCATCCTTCACGCCCCACCGTACCGCCTCGCGCCGCGGTCGTGCGGGGAGCGATGTCGTGTTCACTCATGGCTGCAAACATCAATCTCCCCCGTTCTGTTCCGTATCCTGTGCCCGCGCATTTTCCGGGTGTTCGCCGTCGAGCAGCTCGCAGAGCAATTCGAGCACGCTGCGCACGCTCTCTCTACGGATTTCCGCGCGATCGCCGTTCAACCGCAACGAGGCCACCTTGCCCGCCCCGCAGCGCTCCCCCGAGGGCCCGGCGACGGCCACGTACACCGTCCCCACGGGCTGCCCGTCCTGGGTTTCGGGCCCGGCGACGCCGGTCGTCGCGATGCCCCAGTCCGCCCCCAGCCGGACCCGCACACCCGCCGCCATCTGCAGCGCGACCTCCGGGTCGACCGCGCCGCGCTCGGCGAGGAGGGTCCCGTCGACCCCCAGCAGCCGTGCCTTGAGATCCGTCGCGTAGGCCGTGACGGAGCCGCGGAAGGACTTCGAGGACCCGGGGGCCCCGGTGAGCGCCGCGGCCACCAGACCGCCCGTGAGGGACTCCGCGGCGGCCACCGTGTGGCCTCGTTCCGCGAGCAGCTCCAGCACCCGGGCGGCTTCCTTCATCGTCCGTCCACTCCCGCGGCCGCGGCCGCACGCTCCGCCGCGAGTCCCCTGCGACGCAGGACGACCGCCTGTCGTACATAGTCCAGACCGGTGACGACCGTCAGCACGACGGCCACCGCCATCACCCAGAAGCGCAGGGTGGCGAGCGGGCCGGTGAGCATCAGCACGTACATGCCGACCGCGGTGCCCTGCGCGAGGGTCTTCATCTTGCCCCCGCGGCTGGCCGGAATGACCCCGTGCCTGATCACCCAGAACCGCATCAGGGTGATCCCGAGCTCACGCGCGAGGATCACGCCCGTCACCCACCACGGCAGGTCGCCGAGGTAGGACAGGGAGATCAGACCGGCCGCCATGATCGCCTTGTCGGCGATCGGGTCGGCGATCTTCCCGAAGTCGGTGACCAGGTTGTACGTCCGTGCCAGATGCCCGTCGAAGACGTCGGTGATCATGGCGACGGCGAACGCCGCCCACGCCCAGGCACGCCAGGCGGGGTCGTGCCCGCCGTCCTGGAAGAGCAGCACCACGAAGCCGGGCACGAGCACGAGCCGGACCATGGTGAGGATGTTCGCGATGTTCCACAGGCTGGCCTGGTTGACGGCCGCAGCGCCCAGCTTGCCGCGGGGCGCCGGCGTACCGGACCCGCCCGTCGCGGATGCCGGGACTCCGGTCATCTGCCCGCCTCCTCGGAAAGACACGTCGCCACCAGGTCGACGCCCTCGGTGGCGACGACCTCGGCCCTGACCATACGGCCCGGGGCCAGGCCGAGACCCTCGGCCGAGTCCGCGGTGACGAGCACCTGGCCGTCGGTCTCGGGCGCCTGGTGGGCGGCCCGGCCGATCCAGCCGTCCTCCTCCTCGTCGAAGGACTCGACGAGTACTTCCAGGGTCTCGCCGATCCGCTCTTCCGCACGCTGGGCGGTGAGCTCCTCGGCGAGCCGGGACAGGTGGGCCAGGCGCTTGTCGACCACGTCCTGGTCGAGCTTGTGCTCGTAGGTGGCGGCCTCGGTGCCGTCCTCGTCGGAGTAGCCGAAGACGCCGATGGCGTCGAGGCGGGCGTGGGTGACGAAGCGTTCCAGCTCGGCGAAGTCCGCCTCGGTCTCGCCGGGGAAGCCGACGATGAAGTTGGAGCGGGCACCGGCGGTCGGGGCCTTGGAGCGGATCGTCTCCAGCAGTTCCAGGAAGCGGTCGGTGTCGCCGAAGCGGCGCATCGCCCGCAGCACGTCGGGCGCGCTGTGCTGGAAGGACAGGTCGAAGTACGGGACGACCTTCTCGGTCGAGGTGAGCACGTCGATCAGGCCGGGGCGCATCTCGGCGGGCTGCAGGTAGCTGACCCGGACCCGCTCGATGCCGTCGACGGCGGCCAGCTCGGGCAGCAGGCTCTCCAGGAGGCGGATGTCGCCGAGGTCCTTGCCGTACGAGGTGTTGTTCTCGGAGACCAGCATGACCTCCTTCACACCCTGCTCGGCGAGCCAGCGCGTCTCGTTCAGCACGTCCGAGGGACGGCGCGAGACGAAGGAGCCGCGGAAGGACGGGATGGCGCAGAAGGAGCAGCGCCGGTCGCAGCCGGAGGCCAGCTTCACCGAGGCGACGGGGCTGGTGTCCAGGCGGCGGCGGAGCGGTGCGCGCGGGCCGGAGGCGGGCGCCAGGCCCTCGGGGAGGTCGGTCGGCACGTTCTCCGGCGCGACGGGCGTCCCAGGCGCCTCAGGCGCCTGCGTGGCCCCGTCGCCGTGGCCGGGCAGGGCCACCGACGCGGCGGCCTGCTGCCGCTCCACCGGGGACAGCGGCAGCAGCTTGCGCCGGTCACGCGGGGTGTGCGCCTCGACACTGCCCCCGCTGAGGATGGTCTGGAGGCGGTTGGAGATGTCGGCGTAGTCGTCGAAGCCGAGCACGCCGTCGGCTTCGGGCAGCGCTTCGGCGAGCTCCTTGCCGTAGCGCTCGGCCATGCAGCCGACGGCGACGACGGCCTGGGTGCGGCCGTGGTCCTTCAGATCGTTCGCTTCGAGGAGGGCGTCGACGGAGTCCTTCTTGGCGGCCTCGACGAAGCCACAGGTGTTGACGACGGCGACGTCTGCGTCCTCGGCGGATTCGACGAGCTCCCAGCCGTCCGCTGCCAAGCGGCCTGCGAGCTCCTCCGAGTCCACCTCGTTACGGGCGCAGCCGAGAGTGACAAGGGCGACGGTACGGCGTTCGGGCATGGACTCAAGACTACTTCGTCCCGGCCGTACCTCCGTCGCGCAGGGTTCACCCACGTCACGCCCGTCGCGGAGGTCACCCGGCCTCGGGGTCTCCCTTGGTGTACGAGAGGCGCTCGACCTGGCCGGACTCGAAGGAGTCCTGGATCTTCTTGCCGTTGACGTAGAGCTCGATCGGCCCGGCGTTGCCGAGGATGAGATCGATGCGCTCGTCGTCCTGGAAGGTCTTGGACTCGCCCTGCAGGAGCAGCCCGTCGAAGAGCAGCTTTCCGTCGTGCGCCTTGGCCGAGATCCAGCTCTTGTCGTCGGTCGCCGTGAGCTTCACGGTGACCTTGTCCTGCGGGACCGCGGCGATCGCGCTCTCGGTGGGCGCGGGCTTGACGGGGACCGGCTTGGGCTTGGGCTTGGTGCTGGTGGCGGCCTTGGGCGCCGGGGCCGGGCCCTCGGCGACGGTGCCGTTGCCCCGGATGTCGTTGCCGTTGAACATCGTGAAGCCGACGAAGCCGACGACGGCCACGATCGCGGCGACCATGGCGGCGGTCCAGTTGGGGCGGCGCGGCTCGGGGCGGATGCGTTCGGCCTCGAAGAGCGGGGCCGCGGGGGTCGGGGCGGGCCGCCCGCCATGCTCGGCGTCGTACTGCTCGACCAGGCCGGCCGGATCGAGCCCCACGGCGCGCGCGAGCGTGCGGATGTGCCCGCGGGCGTAGACGTCGCCGCCGCAGCGCGAGAAGTCGTCCTCCTCGATCGCGTGCACGATCGGGACGCGCACGCGGGTGGAGGCGCTGACCTCTTCGACGGTGAGACCGGCGGCGACACGGGCCTGCTGGAGGGCACGACCGATCGAATCCCGGTCATCTGCCGGGAAGTTCCGGTCGTCCTCGGGGGATTCGGGGGAGTTGCCGATGGACACGAGAGCGCCTTTCGAGCGTGTAGCCACCTGCTGGACGTTCAGTCTATGGGTGGTACGAAAGGGTGGGGCAACCGGGCGGGCGTCGTTTGTACGCCATGAGGCTGGGACATCATCCTGTCCCTCCCTCCAACTTGACGTACGCCCAAGGGAAACGGTTGCCCTCGTTCCCTTACGAGTGAGTCTCGGCCCGGTCTCGTTACGGCAGCACCGCCCCGGACGGCTCAGCCGTCGGACTCCCCGCGGATCACCGCGAGCACCCCGTCCAGCTCGTCGGGCTTGATCAGCACGTCGCGCGCCTTGGAGCCCTCGCTCGGTCCGACGATGTTCCGCGACTCCATCAGGTCCATCAGCCTGCCGGCCTTGGCGAAGCCCACGCGCAGCTTGCGCTGGAGCATCGAGGTGGAGCCGAACTGGGTCGAGACGACCAGCTCGGCCGCCTGGCACAGCAGGTCGAGGTCGTCGCCGATCTCCTCGTCGATCTCCTTCTTCTGCTTGGTGCCGACGGTGACGTCGTCCCGGAAGACGGGCGTCATCTGGTCCTTGCAGTGCTGGACGACGGCGGCGACCTCGTGCTCGGTGACGAAGGCGCCCTGCATGCGGATCGGCTTGTTGGCGCCCATCGGCAGGAAGAGGCCGTCGCCCTTGCCGATCAGCTTCTCGGCGCCCGGCTGGTCGAGGATGACCCGGCTGTCGGCGAGAGAGGAGGTGGCGAAGGCGAGCCGGGAGGGCACGTTCGCCTTGATCAGACCGGTGACGACGTCCACCGAGGGCCGCTGGGTGGCGAGCACCAGGTGGATGCCGGCCGCGCGGGCCAGCTGGGTGATGCGGACGATCGCGTCCTCGACGTCCCGCGGGGCGACCATCATCAGGTCGGCGAGCTCGTCGACGATCACCAGCAGGTACGGGTAGGTCTTGAGCTCGCGCTCGCTGCCCGGCGGCAGCTGTACCTTCCCGTCCCGGATCGCCTGGTTGAAGTCGTCGATGTGGCGGAAGCCGAACGCGGCCAGGTCGTCGTAGCGCAGGTCCATCTCGCGCACCACCCACTGGAGCGCCTCGGCGGCCCGCTTGGGGTTGGTGATGATCGGCGTGATCAGGTGCGGGATGCCCTCGTACGCGGTGAGCTCGACCCGCTTGGGGTCGACCAGCACCATCCGGACGTCCTCCGGGGTCGCCCTTATCATCACCGACGTGATCAGGCAGTTGATGCAGGACGACTTGCCGGAGCCGGTGGCGCCCGCCACCAGGATGTGCGGCATCTTCGCCAGGTTGGCCATCACGTAGCCGCCCTCGACGTCCTTGCCGAGCGCGACCAGCATCGGATGGTCGTCCTCCGCCGCCTCGGCCAGCCGCAGCACGTCGCCGAGGTTGACCATCTCGCGGTCGGTGTTCGGGATCTCGATGCCGACCGCGGACTTGCCGGGGATCGGCGAGATGATCCGCACGTCGGGGCTGGCCACGGCGTACGCGATGTTCTTGGTGAGCGCGGTGATCTTCTCGACCTTGACGGCCGGGCCGAGCTCCACCTCGTAGCGGGTGACCGTCGGGCCCCGGGTGAAGCCGGTGACGGCCGCGTCGACCTTGAACTCGGCGAAGACGTTGGTGAGCGACTCGACGATCAGGTCGTTGGCCGCGCTGCGGGTCTTGCCCGGCCCGCCGCGCTCCAGGAGGTCCATGGAGGGCAGGGCGTACGTGATGTCCCCGGAGAGCTGGAGCTGCTCGGCCCGCGAGGGGAGGTCGGTCGGCTCGGGAGCCGGCTTCGTCAGGTCCGGCACTCCCCCGCCGGGCGGCCGCTGGCCGGCGCCGCGCGCGGTGGGCACCGGCGCCGCGGGCGCCTCGGTGGCGTCCGCCGCCGCGGCCTCGACGGCGGCGGCGCGCTCGGCGGCGACGTCCCGGGTCAGATCGGCGACCAGCGGGGACGGCGGCATGCCGTTGAGGACGGCGCCGTCCAGTGCGGCGGCCGCCGCGGCGGCGACGTCCACCGGGTCGAGCCCGCCGGTGTCGAAGGCGGACGCGGGCAGGGTACGGCGCCGGCCGCGCCGCTCCAGGGCGGCGGCCTCGGCCCCGTCCGGGTCGTAGCCGGGGCCCGCGCCCGGGGCGCGGCGACGGGCGGGCCGCGCGGGGACGGGGCCCGCCTCGCGCCAGTCCTCGCCGTACGCGTCGTGCGCCCCGTCGGCCTCGGGGTCGTACTCCGGCTCGACGATGCCGAGCCGGGCCCCGAGGGCGCGCAGCCGCTGCGGGATGGCGTTGACCGGGGTGGCGGTGACGACGAGCAGCCCGAAGATCGTGAGCAGCACCAGCATCGGCACCGCGAGGACCTCGCCCATCATGAAGACGAGCGGCTTGGAGGCGGCCCAGCCGATGAGCCCGCCGGCGTCCTGCATGGCCTCGGTGCCGTCCTCGCGGCCCGGCGAACCGCAGGCGATGTGGACCTGTCCGAGCACGCCGATGACGAGTGCCGACAGACCGATCGCGATCCGCCCGTTCGCCTCGGGCTTCTCCGGGTGGAGGATCAGCCGGACGCCGATCGCGCCGAGCAGCAGCGGTACGAGCAGGTCGAGCCGGCCGAAGGCGCCGGTGACCAGCATCTCGACCAGGTCGCCCACGGGGCCGCGCAGATTGGACCAGGTGCCGGCGGCGACGATCAGGGCGACCCCGAGCAGCAGCAGCGCCAGGCCGTCCTTGCGGTGCGCCGGGTCGAGGCCCTTGGCGCCCCGCCCTATGCCGCGGAACACCGCACCCACCCCGTGCGCCAGGCCGAGCCACAGACCGCGCACGAGCCGGTAGACGCCCCCGGTCGGGGACGGCGCCGGGCGGGGCGCGGCCTTCTTCGCGGCGGTCTTGCGCGCGGGCGCGCGCTTGGCGGGCGCGGCCTTCTTGGCCGGCGCCTTCTTCGCGGGGGGCTTGGCGGGCGACTTGGCGGGCACCGCTTTCTTCGCGGTGCCGGTCGTACGGCCGGCGCGCGGCTTTGCGGTGCCCGCCGTGCCCTGGGAACCCTTGCCGGTCGTACGTGAGGCCATGATGCTGAGGTTACCGGTGTACACCGCCGGGAAAACAGCTCACCCGTTCGTGTCGCCGGTGCGGGGACCGAAACTGACGCCCGCTCACGGCGGGCGCCCTCGGGTGACGCCCGGTCAGCTCTGCGCGGGAAGGGTGGGCGCGCCGCCCGTGCCCGGCTCCAGAGCGTCCAGGGCCCGCCGGAGACCGGTGAGCTTGCGCTCCAGATGGGCGGCGGTGGCCACCGCGGCCGCGTCGGCGGAGTCGTCGTCGAGCTGCTTGGAGAGCGCCTCGGCCTGCTCCTCGACCGCGGCGAGGCGGGCGGAGAGCTCGGCGAGCAGCCCCGCGGACTCCTTGCTCTGGCTGCCGGCGCCGCCGCCCTCCAGCTGGAGCCGCAGCAGCGCCGCCTGCTCGCGGAGCTGGCAGTTCTTCATGTACAGCTCGACGAAGACGGAGACCTTGGCCCGCAGCACCCAGGGGTCGAACGGCTTGGAGATGTAGTCGACCGCGCCCGCCGCGTATCCGCGGAAGGTGTGGTGCGGGCCGTGGTTGATGGCGGTGAGGAAGATGATCGGGATGTCCCGGGTCCGCTCCCGCCGCTTGATGTGTGCCGCCGTCTCGAAGCCGTCCATACCGGGCATCTGCACGTCCAGCAGAATGACCGCGAAGTCGTCGGTCAGCAGCGCCTTGAGCGCTTCCTCCCCGGACGATGCCCGCACCAGCGTCTGATCGAGCGCCGAGAGAATGGCCTCCAGCGCCAGCAGATTCTCCGGCCGGTCATCGACCAGGAGGATCTTGGCCTTCTGCACCATGCCCCGTCCTCCTCGTCCCGGCACTGGTTCGCTCCGGCTCTGCGAGCCGGGGGAAGCACCGGGCGCCGCCCCAGAAGACGACTCCCATGCGCCGTCCGTCCTTGTGCCGGTCATCGTAGCCGCACCCCGCCCGTCGCCACACCCTGTCACCGCATTGTCACGGAGCACGCAGGTCGTGCCCCTCCCTCGAACGCGGTGGGAGACCAGAAGGTTCCCCGTCCTCGGGCCTCTCACACCCGTGTGGCGACGGCCCGTCAGCGGACGCCCCGTCGGAGACGCCTCAGCGGCCCTCCCCCCGCATCCACTGCTCCATCACCGACAGCAGGTGGTCGGGGTCGACCGGCTTGGTCACATAGTCCGACGCACCCGACTCGATGGCCTTCTCCCGGTCGCCCTTCATCGCCTTCGCCGTCAGCGCGATGATCGGCAGCCCCGCGAACTGCGGCATCCGCCGGATCGCCGTCGTCGTCGCGTACCCGTCCATCTCCGGCATCATGATGTCCATCAGCACCACCGACACGTCGTCGTGCTGCTCCAGGACCTCGATGCCCTCGCGCCCGTTCTCCGCGTACAGCACCGCCAGGCCGTGCTGCTCCAGGACGCTGGTGAGCGCGAAGACGTTGCGGATGTCGTCGTCGACGATCAGCACCTTCTCCCCGGCGAAGCCGAAGGTCCGGCGCGGCGCGGGCTCCGCCTGCTCCTCCGCCTCCGCGCCCTGCTGCACGGGCTGCCCGGGGACCGCCGCCCGCTGCTGCTCCACCGCCTTGCGCCGGTGCCGGAACAGCGCCCCCGCACCGGAACGGGCCTCGGCCGGCGGGGCCGGCGCGAAGTGCGCCATGCCTTCACCGGACTCCCCCGCCTGCGGCTCCGCCGGGTCCTGGTGCTCCTGCCCGTATCCGGACTGCGCCGGCTCGATCGGGCTCAGCGGCAGATACAGCGTGAAGGTCGAGCCGCGGCCCGGCTCGCTCGCCGCGTGGATCTCGCCGCCCAGCAGCCGCGCGATCTCCCGGCTGATCGACAGGCCGAGACCCGTACCGCCGTACTTCCGGCTGGTCGTGCCGTCGGCCTGCTTGAACGCCTCGAAGATGACCCGCATCTTGCCGGCCGCGATGCCGATGCCCGTGTCCGTCACCGAGAACGCGATCAGCTCGGCGTCCGGGTCGCGCAGCGTCCCCGCCTCCAGGAGCTGCTCCCGGATCGACTGCGGCACGTCCGAGCCCGCCGGGCGGATGACCAGCTCCACGGCGCCGGTGTCGGTGAACTTCACCGCGTTCGACAGCAGGTTGCGCAGCACCTGCAGCAGCCGCTGCTCGTCGGTGTGCAGCGTGGCCGGCAGCTCGGGCGAGACCCGCACCGAGAAGTCCAGCCCCTTCTCCGCGGTCAGCGGCCGGAACGTGGCCTCCACGTAGTCGACCAGCTGCACCAGCGCGATCCGGGTCGGCGAGACGTCCATCTTGCCCGCCTCGACCTTCGACAGGTCCAGGATGTCGTTGATCAGCTGGAGCAGGTCGGAGCCGGCGCCGTGGATGGTCTCGGCGAACTCGACCTGCTTGGGCGTCAGGTTCGAGTCGGCGTTGTCGGCGAGCAACTTGGCCAGGATCAGCAGCGAGTTGAGCGGGGTGCGCAGCTCGTGCGACATGTTCGCCAGGAACTCGGACTTGTAGCGCATGGAGACCGCGAGCTGTTCGGCACGCTCCTCCAGGACCTGCCGGGCCTCCTCGATCTCGGTGTTCTTCACCTCGATGTCCCGGTTCTGCCGGGCCAGGAGCTCCGCCTTGTCCTCCAGCTCGGCGTTGGAGTTCTGCAGCTCCTTCTGCCGGTGCTCCAGCTCCGCGGAACGCTCCCGCAGCTGCTCGGTGAGCTCCTGCGACTGCTGGAGCAGCACCTCCGTACGGGTGTTGACGCTGATCGTGTTCACCGTGGTGGCGATCAGCTCGGCGATCTGGTTGAGGAAGTCCCGCTGGATCTGGGTGAACGGCTGGAACGAGGCCAGCTCGATCACACCGAGGACCCGCCCCTCGAACAGCACCGGCAGCACGATCACATGGGCCGGCGCGGCCTCGCCCAGACCGGAGGAGATCTTCAGATAGCCCGGCGGCACGTTGACCTGGATGGTCCGCTTCTCCTCCGCCGCCGTCCCGATCAGCGTCTCCCCGGGCCGGAACGAGGTCGGCATCGACCCGGCGGAGTAGCCGTAACTGCCGCGCATCCGCAGCTCGTACGAGCCCTCCCCCTCGCCCAGCGGTTCGGCGTCGCCGTTGGCGGAGCCGGTCGGCATCGCGACGAAGAAGGCGCCGTGCTGCGCCGAGACCACCGGCGTCAGCTCGCTCATGATGAGCGAGGCCACGTCCTCCAGGTCCCGGCGGCCCTGCATCAGACCCGAGATGCGGGCCAGGTTGCCCTTGAGCCAGTCCTGCTCCTCGTTGGCGAGGGTGGTGTCGCGCAGGTTGGCGATCATGGTGTTGATGTTCTCCTGGAGCGCCTGGATCTCACCCGCCGCGTCCACCCCGTCGATCTTGAGGTTGAGGTCGCCGCGGGTCACCGCCGTGGCGACGGCCGCGATGGCACGCACCTGCCGGGTCAGGTTCCCGGCCATCTCGTTCACCGACTCCGTCAGGTCCCGCCAGGTGCCGTCCACGTCCCGCACCCGGGCCTGACCGCCCAGCTGCCCGTCCGTACCCACCTCGCGGGCCACGCGCGTGACCTCCTCGGCGAAGTTCGACAGCTGGTCGACCATCGTGTTGATGGTGCTCTTCAGCTCCTGGATCTCGCCGCGCGCGTCGATGTCGATCTTCTTGGTGAGGTCGCCCTTGGCGATGGCCGTGGTGACCGCGGCGATCTGGCGCACCTGCCCGGTCAGGTTGTCGGCCATGCCGTTCACCGAGTCGGTCAGGTCCCGCCAGGTGCCCGACACCCCCGGCACCCGCGCCTGACCGCCCAGGATGCCGTCCGTGCCCACCTCGCGGGCCACCCGGGTCACCTCGTCGGCGAACGACGACAGCGTCGTCACCATGGTGTTGACCGTGTCCGCCAGCTCGGCGACCTCGCCGCGCGCCTCGACCGTCACCTTCTTCGACAGATCGCCGTTGGCGACCGCCGCGGAGACCCGGGAGATGTTGCGCACCTGGCTGGTCAGGTTGTTGGCCATCAGGTTGACGTTGTCGCTCAGGTCCTTCCAGGTGCCGGTCACCCCGCGCACCCGCGCCTGGCCGCCCAGGATGCCCTCGGTGCCCACCTCGCGGGCCACCCGAGTCACCTCGTCGGCGAAGTTCGACAGCTGGTCGACCATCGTGTTGACGGTCGTCACCAGCTCCAGGATCTCTCCCTTGGCGTCGACGGTGATCTTCTTCGACAGGTCGCCCTTGGCGACCGCCGTGGTGACCTCGGCGATGTTGCGGACCTGGATGGTCAGGTTGTTCGCCATGAAGTTCACCGACTGCGTCAGGTCCTTCCAGGTGCCGGAGACCCCCTGCACCTCGGCCTGACCGCCCAGGATGCCCTCCGTGCCCACCTCGCGGGCCACCCGCGTCACCTGCTCGGCGAAGCTGGAGAGCTGGTCCACCATCGTGTTGAGGGTGTTCTTCAGCTCCAGGATCTCGCCCCGCGCGTCCACGTCGATCTTCTGCGACAGGTCACCCCGCGCCACCGCCGTGGCGACCTGCGCGATGTTGCGCACCTGGGCCGTCAGGTTCCCGGCCATGCTGTTCACCGAGTCCGTCAGGTCCCGCCACACACCGGCGACGCCCGGCACCTGCGCCTGCCCGCCGAGCCGCCCGTCCGTGCCCACCTCGCGGGCCACCCGGGTCACCTGGTCGGCGAAGGCCGAGAGCTGGTCGACCATCGTGTTGATGGTGTTCTTCAGCTCCAGGATCTCGCCCCGCGCGTCCACGTCGATCTTCTGCGACAGGTCACCCCGCGCCACCGCCGTGGTCACCTGGGCGATCTGCCGCACCTGCGAGGTCAGGTTGCCGGCCATGAAGTTCACCGAGTCGGTGAGCTCCCGCCAGCGCCCGGACACGCCGTCCACCCGGGCCTGACCGCCCAGCCGGCCCTCCGTGCCCACGTCCCTGGCCATCCGCGTCACCTGGTCGGCGAAGGACGACAGCTGCGACACCATCGTGTTGACGGTGTTCTTCAGCTCCAGCATCTCGCCGGCCACGTCCACCGTGACCTTCTGCGACAGATCACCGTTGGCGACCGCCGTGGTCACCTGCGCGATGTCCCGCACCTGCCCGGTGAGGTTGCGGAACGCCGTGTTCACCGAGTCCGTGAGGTCCTTCCACGTCCCCGCCGCGCCCGGCACCTCGGCCTGACCGCCCAGCAGACCCTCGACGCCCACCTCACGCGCCACCCGGGTCACCTCGGAGCCGAACGCCGAGAGCTGGTCGACCATCGTGTTGACGGTGTTCTTCAGCTCCAGCATCTCCCCGGCCACGTCCACCGTGACCTTCTGCGAAAGATCACCGTTGGCGACCGCCGTGGTCACCTGCGCGATGTCCCGCACCTGGGTGGTGATGTTCCGGAAGACCGTGTTGACCGAGTCCGTGAGGTCCTTCCACGTCCCCGCGGCACCCGGCACCTGCGCCTGACCGCCCAGCAGACCCTGCGCACCGACCTCGCCGGAGACCCGGGTCACCTCGTCGGCGAAGGTCCGCAGCGTCTCCGTCATCTGGTTGATGGTGTCCGCGAGCTGCGCGATCTCGCCGCGCGCCGACACCCGCACCTTCTGCGACAGGTCGCCGTTGGCGACCGCCGTGGTGACCTCGGCGATGCCCCTCACCTGATTGGTGAGATTTCCCGCCATCGTGTTGACGGAGTCCGTGAGGTCCTTCCACACGCCGGCGACCCCGGCCACCTCGGCCTGACCGCCCAGCTCGCCCTCGGTGCCCACCTCGCGGGCCACCCGGGTCACCTCGGACGAGAACGACGACAGCTGGTCCACCATCCGGTTGACCGTGTTCTTCAGCTCCAGCATCTCGCCGGCCACGTTCGCCGTGACCTTCTGCGAAAGATCGCCGTTCGCCACCGCCGTCGTCACCAGCGCGATGTCCCGCACCTGGGCCGTCAGCCGGTTCGCCATCGTGTTGACCGAGTCCGTCAGGTCCTTCCACGAACCCGACATCCCCCGCACCTGGGCCTGACCGCCCAGCTTGCCCTCGGTGCCCACCTCCAGTGCGACCCGCGTCACCTCGTCGGCGAACACCGACAGCTGGTCCACCAGGTTGTTCACGGTCCGGGCGACCTTCAGGAACTCCCCGCGCAACGGCCGAGTCGTCCCGTCCGCCCCCTCCGAGCGCAGCTCCATGCGCTGCCCCAGATCACCCTCGGCCACCGCCGAGAGCACCCGGCCCACCTCGGAGACCGGCCGCGCCAGCTCGTCCACCAGCGCGTTCGCCGCCTCGACGGCCGCCGCCCACGCCCCCTCGCCGGCCCCGGTCTCCAGCCGCTCCGACAGCTTGCCCTCGCGGCCCACCACCCGGCGCACCCGCGAGAGCTCACCGGTCAGATGCGTCTGCCGGTCCGCGACCTCGTTGAACACGGCGGCGATCTCGGTCATCAGACCGTCGCCGGACACCGTCATCCGCTTGCGGAAGTTCCCGTCCCGCATCGCCACCAGAGACGCGAGCAGCCGTTCCAGCGACGCCGCGTCGACCTGGACCGACCCACGACTCCTGGACCGTCCGCCCCTCGCGCGCGTTCCGCCACTGCCGCGTCGCGCTGCCGTGCCAGACTCCACCGTGTCCCTCCCGAAGGGGTCGACGAACTTCCCGGGGTACCCCAAGCCTGCCCAGTGTTTCACCATGGTCGAACCAGGCCATAACAGTTCGACGGAAACAGCGATGACCGGCATCCGCTGGGACAGCGAAGGTAAGTAACCTGGCATCCGGCTGTCCAACCGCCCCGGTCCGCCCGGCGGGGGCGGACGGCGCGAAAACGCGAAAAACACGGGCAGCGGGAGGGGCAGACCGACCATGGCAGAGCCGGGCGTCGAGACGCGTACGAGGAGTTCAGTGATCACCGCGCGGGCGGCTGCCAGTTTCGAACCCGTCGGGCGGTCCGTCGCGACCGCCCGCGCCTTCGTCCGGGACACCCTCCAGGGCTGGGGGTACGCCGAGGTCGTCGACGACGCCGTCGTCCTCACCAGCGAGCTCGTCACCAACGCCGTCATCCACGCCGGCACCGCCGCCGACGTCCTGTGTCTGCGCGCCGACGACGGCATCCGCATCGAGGTTGCCGACCGCTACCCCGAGCGCGAGATCCCCGTCCAGCAGGGACGGTCCATGGGCAGCCCCGACCGCGAGAACGGCCGGGGCCTTCTGCTCTGCGCCGCCCTCGCCTCCCGCTGGGGCGTCGAGTACAGCCCCACCCGCAAGCACGTCTGGTTCCACCTCGACCTGCCCGAGCGCCCCGTCGGCACCCGCTCCGCCGGCCCCGTCCTGCCCGACCCGCTGCTCCCCCTCGCCGAGAGCCGGGTCCGCGTCGCCGTCGTCCAGATCGACCGCGGCGGCGCCATCAGCGCCTGGAACGAGGACGCCGAGGAGCTCTTCGGCTACGGCGCCGACCAGGTCACCGGCAAGCCCCTCGGCGACCTGGCCGCCTGGCCCCACACCCCCGGCATCGGCACCGGCCTCGCCGAGGCCCTGCGTCTGTCCCGCTGGGAGGGCAGCTACGGCATCCGCTGCGCCGACGGCCGCGTCATCCCCGTCTACGCCTCCCACCTGCGCGTCCGCGACGCCGAGGGCGAGCCGTCCACGGTCTGCCTCCTCGTCCGCGAGTACGAGCGCGCCGTCCTCCAGACCCCGCAGCGCCCCGCAGCCTCCGAGGCCGGGCCCGAGAGCCGCACCGCGGACCCCTTCGAGGTCTTCATCGGCTCCCCCGCCCCCGACGACCTCGACGGACTGCTCCAGCGCACCGTGGAACGCGCCCGGGACATGCTCGACGGCGACTCCGCCTTCCTCCTCCTCGCCACCGACGACGAGACCGAACTCGAGGTACGGGCCACCACGGGCCTGCCCTCCGCCCGCCAGCGCTTCGCCCGCGTCCCCGTGGAGACCGGCGCCAGCCGTTACGGCTCCGCCCGCATGCCCGCCGTCCACGAGGACCTGGCCGCCGTACCAGGCGCCGTACCCCTCCTCGAAGGCACCGGCATGCGCTCGGTCGTCACGGTCCCGCTCAAGGTCGAGGGCCGCCTCACCGGCTCCCTCGGCGTCGCGGCCGAAGGCGCCAACCGCTATTCCAACGAGGAGGCCCTGCGTCTCCAGTTCGCCGCCGACCGCATCGCGCTGGCCGTCGAGTCCGCCCGTCTCGGCGAGCTCGAACGCCTCCGCCGCGGCTCCCTCAGCTTCCTCGTCGAGGCCTCCGACCTGCTGGCCGGCACCCTCGACCGCGACCAGACCCTGGCCCTCATGGCCCAGATGACGGTCCCGACCCTGGCCACCTGGTGCGCCGTCTACACGATCGCGGACCCGGCCTCCGACCCGTACCTCTCCTTCGTCCTGCACGAGGACGAGGACCTGATCGACGGCCTGAAGGCCCTGCTCTCCTCCATCTCCCCGCCCGAGCCGGTGACCATGCCCGGCGCCCGCATCTGGTCCGCCCCCGGCGACGCCGCCCACCGCGAGGCGCTCGGCGCCTCGATGCGCGAACTCGACGGCCCGGCGGGCCCGGTGTCCTCCGGCATCCACACGGCACTCGCCACCGCGGCGGCCGTCGGCGGCGAGACGGTCGTCCTGCCACTCGTCGCCCGCAACCGGGTGATCGGCATGCTGACCCTGGGCAAGCCCACCGACGACCACTTCCGCCAGGAGATCCTGGAGCTCGCCGAGGACCTCTCCCGCCGAGCCGCCCTGGCCCTGGACAACGCCCGCCTCTACTCCGAGCGCATGGCCATCAGCCGCTCCCTCCAGCGCAGCCTCCTCCCGCCGGGCCTCCCCGAGATCCCCGGTGTGGAGGTCGACGTCATCTACCGCGCGGCCGGCGAGGGCAACGAGGTCGGCGGCGACTTCTACGACCTCTTCCCGATCCGCGACGGCGCGTACGGCTTCGCCATCGGCGACGTCTGCGGTACGGGCCCCGAGGCCGCCGCCGTCACGGGCCTCGCCCGGCACGCCCTGCGCCTGCTCGCCCGCGAGGGCTTCGGCGGCCCCGCGGTCCTGGAACGCCTCAACGCGGCGATCCTCGACGAGGGCGCCCGCAGCCGCTTCCTGACCCTGCTGTACGGCGAGATGCGCCCCCAGGAGGACGGCTCGGCCGTCCTGAAGGTCGTCTGCGCCGGCCACCCGCTCCCCCTCCGCCTCAGCCAGGACGGCACGGTCCGCCCCGCGGCCGACCCGCAGCCGCTCCTCGGCGTGATGGAGGACCTGGAGCTGTACGAGCAGACGGTCACCCTGGACCCGGGCGACGTCCTCCTGTGCGTCACGGACGGCGTCACCGAACGCCGCGAGGGCACCCGGATGCTGGGCGACGACGGCCTCACCGAGGTCCTCAGGTCCTGTACGGGCCTGACGGCCGGCGCGGTCGCCTCGCGAGTCCTGAGGGCGGTCGAGCGCTTCGCCCAGGAGCCGGCCTCCGACGACATGGCCATCCTGGCCCTGCGCATCCCGGAGCCGCACAACCGCTGAGCCGAGGTGGGAACGGCCCCCGTGGGGGCCGTTCCCACCGCCTTCCTTCGCCTTCCTTCGCCTTCCTCGCAGCCCAGGAACGCAAAAAAGGCCCCCGCCTGATGGCGGGAGCCTTTTCTCTGAGCCCTTTAACGGAATCGAACCGTTGACCTTCTCCTTACCATGGAGACGCTCTGCCGACTGAGCTAAAAGGGCGGGTTGTTCGGCGGCGTCCTACTCTCCCACAGGGTCCCCCCTGCAGTACCATCGGCGCTGAAAGGCTTAGCTTCCGGGTTCGGAATGTAACCGGGCGT
>NZ_JBIRVJ010000013.1:0-222729 GCF_044386705.1 Streptomyces sp. NPDC020422
GGGGGCCGGGCGGGCGGTGGCGGGGCCGCCGCCCGCCCCGGCTTTGGTGCGCCCCGCCCCCCCCCCCCCCCCGGGGGGGCCCGGGGGGGGGGCGGGGGGCCCCCCCCCCCCCCCCCACGGCGCCGTCCTGCCTAACCGGCCGGCGCGTAGCCCGCCGGGCGGCTCGTGAAGGTGCCACGGCCCTGGGTGCGGCCGCGCAGACGGGACGCGTAGCCGAAGAGCTCGGCCAGCGGGACCGTCGCCGTCAGGACCGCCGTACCGCCGCGTGTGGTCGAGTCGGTGACCCGGCCGCGCCGGGCCGACAGGTCGCCCAGGACCGTGCCGACCGCGGTGTCCGGGACGGTCACGGTGACCTCGGCGACCGGTTCGAGCAGCGCCATCTCACTCGTACGGAGCGCCTCGCGCAGGGCGAAGCGGCCGGCGGCACGGAAGGCGAGCTCGGAGGAGTCCTTCACATGGGTCGCCCCGTCGGTGAGCGTGACCCGGACGCCGGTGACCGGGTGGCCGCCGAGCGGGCCCTCGACGAGCGCGTCACGGCAGCCCGCCTCGACCGCGCGGACGAACTCCTGCGGGACCCGGCCGCCCGTGACGGCCGAGCGGAACACGAACTCCCCGTCCTCCAGCGGCTCGACGTCGACGACGACATGGGCGAACTGGCCCGCTCCCCCGTCCTGTTTGACGTGCCGGTAGACCAGTCCGGTCACGCCCCTGACGACGGTCTCCCGGTACGCGACGCGCGGCCGGCCCACGGTGACCTCGATGCCCTGGGCGCGGCGCAGCTTCTCCACCGCCACCTCCAGGTGCAGCTCGCCGAGCCCGGACAGCACGGTCTGACCCGACTCTGGGTCGGTGCGCACGCCCAGCGACGGGTCCTCCTCGGTGAGGCGGGCGAGCGCCGCGGCGAGGCGTTCGGTGTCGGGGCCGCGCCCGGCCTCGACGGCCACGGAGACGACCGGGTCGGCGACGACGGGCGGTTCGAGCAGGACGGGCGCGCCCGGATCGCAGAGCGTGGCGCCGGTGCGGGCCGACTTCGGTCCGACGACGGCGACGATGTCGCCGGCCACGGCCTGGTCGGCCTCGGTCGCGCGGTCCGCCTGGACGCGCAGGATCCGGGCGATGCGTTCGGTGCGGCCCGTGGTGGTGTCGAGCACGGTGTCCCCCTTCCGGATCGTGCCCGCGTAGACGCGGAGGTAGGTCATACGGCCGGTCGGCGTCGCGGCCACCTTGAAGGCGAGCGCGGTGAACGGCGCCTCCGGGTCGGCGGGGTGTGCCCCACCGACCGGCGGCATGTCCGTGGGCGCGGGCAGGTACGCGACGACGGCGTCGAGCAGCGGCTCGATCCCGCGGTTGCGGTACGCCGAGCCGCACAGCACGACGACGGCCTCGCCGGACAGGGTGAGGTCCCGCAGCGCCGCGACCAGGGTCCGCTCCGTGAGCGTGCCGTGCTCGCAGTACTCCTCCAGGGCGGCGCCGTGCAGTTCGGCGACCTTCTCGGCGAGTGCCCGCCGTCTGCGGTCGGCCTCGTCCCGCAGTTCCTCGGGCACCGGGCCCTCGGTGTACGTGCCGGCGCCGGCGGGCCACTCGTGGGCCCGCATGCGGACGAGGTCGACGACACCGGTGAAGGCGTCCTCGCGGCCGATCGGGAGCTGGACCGCCAGCGGTACGGTGCCGAGCCGGGTGCGCAGCGAGTCGAGGGCGCCGTCGAGGTCGGCACCCGCGCGGTCGAGCTTGTTGACGAATGCGATGCGCGGCACACCGTGCCGGTCGGCCTGGCGCCACACCGACTCGCTCTGCGGCTCGACGCCCGCCACACCGTCGAAGACGGCGACGGCACCGTCGAGGACGCGCAGCGCGCGCTCGACCTCGTCGGAGAAGTCGACGTGCCCGGGGGTGTCGATGAGGTTCAGGCGATGCCCGTGCCAGTCGCAACTGACGGCGGCGGCGAAGATGGTGATGCCGCGGTCGCGCTCCTGCGGGTCGAAGTCGGTGACGGTGGTGCCGTCGTGGACCTCACCGCGCTTGTGGGTGGCACCGGTGAGATAGAGGAACCGCTCGGTGAGCGTCGTCTTGCCGGCATCGACGTGGGCCAGGATGCCGAGGTTGCGGACGGCGGTGCGAGCGAGGTGGCGGGTACGCATGATGATGGTCTTTCGCGTGCGAAGCGGTCGCTGGGCAGCGCGATTCCCGTGACGGTGGCACGCGTGGGAAACCGAAAGCGGGCGTGCGTGTGTCTTCGTCCCGGGTCAGCGGTGCCGGCCGCGCAGCGGGCACCGGAGGGACGAAGAGGCCAGGATCACGTCGTACCGGGCACGGGAGACGACGGGTGTGCACGCGGTGGTGTCGGCACGCATGGTCGGCTCCCTTCGTGGCTCTGCGGTCGTGGACGTGCGGGGCCTGCCGGCCCGCTTCGGGGAGTGTAGGAAGAAGCGGGCCGGGAGGAACAACGGTTTTCCGACGGGCCGTTCAGCCCTTCGGGCCGTAGTACGCGTCGATCGGCACGCGGGCCTCCTCGAACAGCGCCGGGCCCTCCTGCGGGACGCTCGGCCAGGCGCCCGACTCGGGGTTCAGCGCGCCCAGTTGGTCCGTCGCGAGGGCGAAGACGACGCGGCCGATGCCGGAGCGGACGATGCCGCCCGTGCACATGCCGCAGGGCTGGCAGCTGGTGTAGAGGGTGGTGGTGGCGGCTGTGGCCGCGTCGAGTTCGCTCGCCGCCCAGCGGGCGAGCTTGAGTTCCGGGTGGGCGGTGATGTCGTCGTCGCGGCGGACCGTGTTGTGGGCCTCGGCGAGGACGGTGCCGTCGGCCCGGGCGAGCAGGGAGCCGTACGGCGCGTCGCCGAGGGTGACGGCGCGGGTGGCGATGGCGAGGGCTCGGCGCAGGAGCCGCTCGTCGGCGGGCGTGATCACGGTGCGGTCCTCCGGTGGGCGGCGAGGGTGGTGAGGGCCTGCCATGCGGTGTGCGGGCGGCGGGTCTCCTCGGGGTCTCCGTGGTAGGGGTCGAGCACGACGGTCTCGGCGCCGAGCAGACGGAGCTGTTCGAGGTCGTCGAGGACCTGTTCGAGGGTGCCGACGCCGGCGAGCCGGTCCGGAGCGTCGACGGGTGCGGCGGTCAGCCGCAGCGCGATGCGGGGCGCGAAGCCGGGCAGTCGGTGGCCGTGCACGACCGAGCGCATCCAGGGCAGGGTGCCGCGCAGCGGGTGCCAGGCGTCGCCGAACGCGACGGCGCGCCGGACGCCGGCCTCGCTGTTGCCGCCGACCCACAGGGGTACGGAGCCGGTGCCGGCCTCGCGCAGCGCGGCCAGGTGCTCGTCGGTGATCCTCCCGCGCCGGGAGAACGGCACACCGAGCGCGGCGAACTCCTGCCGGGCCCATCCGACGCCGACCCCGAGCACGAACCGGCCGCCGCTGAGCGCGTTCAGGTTGGCCGTCATGCGGGCGACCAGGAGGGGGTGCCGGTAGGGCAGGACGAGCACGGTGGTGCCGAGGCGCAGCCGGGCGGTGACACCCGCCAGCCAGGAGAGCGTAGTGAACGGCTCGTAGAACGGCTCGGGGTAACGCTCGGCCACGTCCGGGGTGACGGCCACGTGGTCGGAGAGCATGAGCATGTCGAAGCCGAGCTCCTCCACCACCCGAGCCCATTCACGCAGCACTCCGGGATCGGTGCCGGGGCCGAAGTTCGGTACGTTGACGCCTAGTTGCATGGTCGGAGACTATCCAGGCGATCATGGATCGCTGAAGCGGAAACTCCCCGTGCTGCGGGCGTTCTTCCATGGAATTCCCGGTAAGGTCACGCCGTGACCGCGAATCTCGATGACGTCGACTGGGCGATCATCGCCCAGTTGCAGCAGGAAGCGCGCCTCTCGCTCAGCGAGTTGGGGCGGCGCGTGAGCCTCAGCCCCTCCGCCACCACGGAGCGGGTGCGCCAGTTGGAGGCCCTGGGCGTCATCACCGGCTACCACGCGGCGGTCGACCTGTCCAAGGTCGGCTATCCCGTGCTCGCCGTCGTGCGGCTGAAGTACCCGGGCAACCGCCACCAGCCCCTGCGCAGACTGCTCGCCGAGCGGCGGGAGATCCTGGAGTGTCTGCGGACCACCGGCGACGACTGCTACACGCTCAAGGTGGCAGCGACCTCCATGGGGCACCTGGAGACGCTGATGGACGAGCTCGCCGGTTTCGGGTCGACGACCACCAGCGTCGTCTACAGCCAGACGCTGCCGTTCCGGGGGCCCGACCGGCCGTGACCGACCGGCGGGCGGCCCGAGATGCCGAGCCTCCTGCGAGGGCGAACAATTGGGTGAGGAGACACGGGCCGTGGGAGCCGTACGGCTTCCGGGGCGTCGTCTTCGCTCGGGGACTCCCCAACCGGAACGTGGCACGTCATGAGCGCACAGGCCCCCGCCACGGGCGGGATCGCACCGCGTAAGAGTGTCCTCTACCGGCTCGGGCACTGGTGCGCCCGACGGTTCGTCCTCGTCATCGTGCTCTGGCTGGCCGCCGTGGCGGGGCTGCAGATCGCCGACCGTGCGGTGGGCGGGCAGTACTCCGACAACTTCTCGCTGCCCGGCGTGCAGTCGGCCGACGGGCTCGCCGTCCTCAAGGCGCACGACCCCGCCGCCGGCGGATACGGCGCACAGATCGTACTCAACGACCCCGCACAGCCGCTGACCAAGGAGGCGTCCGCCGTGAACGCGGCGGTCGCCTCCCTGCAGAAGCTGCCCGACGTGCTCAGCGCCCAGAACCCGCTGCCGCCACCGGGCACTCCCCCGCCGACCACCCCGTCGTCCGTGCCCGACACGGGGCCGCTGTCCACGGACGGGAAGACCGCGTACATCACGGTGCGCTTCAGCGTGCCGCCCTCCACCCTCGGCGTGGACTATCTCAACGGCGTCGACACGGCCGTCAAGCCGCTGCGCGACGCCGGCGTCACCGTGGAGTACGGCGGACCGCTCGGCGAACTGGCCAGGCCCGCGCCCGACGACCGCACCAGCGAGGCCATCGGGTTCGCCGTCGCCGTCGTCGTCCTCCTGATCGGCTTCGGCAGCGTGATCGCGGCCGTCCTGCCGCTGGTCACCGCCCTCATCGGAGCGATCTGCGGGCTCGCGCTGCTCGGCCTGATGGCGGCGGCGTTCACCTTCGGCACGGTCTCCCCGACCCTCGCCACGATGATCGGCCTGGGCGTCGGCATCGACTACGCGCTCTTCCTCATCACCCGGCACCGCCAGAACGTCATGGACGGCCACGATCCCGCCGACTCGGCCGGACTCGCCACGACCACCAGCGGCCGGGCCGTCCTCGTCTCCGGCTGCACCGTGATCATCGCGCTGTCCGGACTCTGGGTCTCCGGCGTCACCTTCATCGGCAAACTGGGCCTCGCGGCCGCCTTCACCGTGGTCACCGCCGTCCTCGCGGCGCTGACCCTGGTCCCGGCCATGCTGGGACTCGTCGGGCGGCACATCGACCGCTACCACGTCCGCACACCGGTCGCCGAGGCCGACGCCGAACCGGGCGCCGCCGCGCACGGCACCTGGCACCGCTACGCCCAGCGCGTGGAACGGCGCCCCTGGGCCTTCCTGACCTGCGGCGTCGTGACGCTGGTCATCCTGGCCATCCCCCTGTTCTTCATCCAGCTCGGGCATATCGGCGACGGAGCCGACCCCAAGTCCTTCACCGACCGACGCGCCTACGACCTGATCTCCACCGCCTTCGGACCCGGCGCCAACGGTCCGCTGACCCTCGTCGTGGACCAGACGGCCGTGCCCCAGGCCGACCGGGCCGCGCTGGCCACCAAGCTCCAGCAGTCGCTCGCGAACGTCCCCGACGCCGCCTCCATCACCCCGCTGCAGGCCACGCCGGACGGCGACCTGCTCATCGGCACCGCCTACTCGGTGGCCGCCCCGCAGGACGAGCGCACCACCCGGCTCACCGACCACCTCGTCGACGACGTCCTGCCGGGGGCCGTCGCCGGCACCGAGGCGCAGACCTACGTCACGGGCACCACCGCCGCCCAGGTCGACTTCCTCGACATCGTCTCCAGCCGCCTGCCGCTGATCATCGCGGTGGTCGTGGGCCTGGCCTTCCTGGTCATCCTGACGGTGTTCCGCGGCCTGCTCGTCGCCGTGAAGGCCGCCGTGCTCAACGTGCTGTCGATCGCCGCCTCGTACGGTGTCGTCGTCGCCGTCTTCCAATGGGGCTGGGGCGGGCCGGCGCTCGGCGTCTCCGGCAAGGTCCCCGTCGAGAGCTATGTGCCGATGATGATGTTCGCGATCGTCTTCGGCCTGAGCATGGACTACGAGATCTTCCTGCTGTCCCGCGTGCGCGAGGCCTGGCTGCGCACCGGCGACCCCAAGGCCAGCGTCGCGCACGCGCTGGAGATCACCGCCCGGGTGATCACCTGCGCCGCGCTGATCATGGTCAGCGTGTTCGCGGCCTTCATCGTCTCCGACAACATCGTGGTCAAGATGCTCGGCCTCGGCCTCGCGGCGAGCGTCCTCATCGACGCCACGGTGGTGCGGCTGCTCCTGGTCCCCGCGGTGATGACCCTGCTCGGCGCCCGCGCCTGGTGGACACCCCGCTGGCTGGACCGGATCCTGCCGCACCTCGACACGGAGGGCGAGGCCGCGCTGGAGCGCGACGCGAAGACGCCCGTCCGGCCAAGCTGAGCGGCCCGGCCGGACGGGTGCGCGGGGAAGGGGGCGGTCGCGTCCCCGTGGGCGCCCTGCCGGCCGGCGGACGGCCTGTGACAGGCTGGCCCCGTGACCACGCATCAGACCCCCGACCGCCCCCACCGTCTCGTCCTCGGCTGCATGGGCCTCGGCGGCAGCTGGGACCCCAGCCCGTACACGGCCGCCGACATCGACGCCGCCGAGGCGACGGTCGAAGCCGCCCTGGAGAGCGGCATCACCGCCTTCGACCACGCCGACATCTACCGGCAGGGCAAGGCGGAGGCCGTCTTCGGCGAGGTCCTGGCCCGCGCGCCTGGCCTGCGCGAGCGGATCACCCTGCAGTCGAAGTGCGGCATCCGGCTCGCCGAGGGCGGCCGCCCCGGGATGTACGACCTGCGCGGCGACACCATCGTGCGGAAGGTCGAGGAGAGCCTCACCCGGCTCCGCACCGACACCCTCGACGTGCTCCTGCTGCACCGGCCCGACCCGCTCGCCGACCCCGCGGAGGTCGCCGCGGCCCTGGAATCCCTCCACCGGCAGGGCCTGGTGCGCCGGTTCGGCGTCTCCAACATGAACGCGCCCCAGATCGCCCGGATCCAGGACCACCTGAGCCTCCCGCTCACCGCCAACCAACTGGAGATGAGCCTGCTGCGCCGGGACTGGCTGGAGGACGGGGTGCTCGTCAACACGCCCGCCTCGGCGGCGAACGGCTTCCCCGCGGGCACGGTCGAGCACTGCCTCGCCCACAAGATCACGCTCCAGGCCTGGGGCCCGCTGGCCCAGGGCCGGTACACCGGCCGCCAGGAGACCCCCGAGGAGCGTGCGACCGCCGCCCTCGTCGCCGAGCTCGCCAAGGCCAAGGACACCACGCCGGAGAGCATCGTCCTGTGGTGGCTCCAGCGGCACCCGGCCCGTGTGGTCCCGGTGGTCGGCACCACCAACCCGGCGCGGGTGCGCGCCTGCCGGGACGCGGCGGTCGGCGAGCCCCTCCTGAACCACGAGGAGTGGTACGCGCTGTGGGTGACGGCACGCGGGGCGGCACTGCCGTAGCAGGACTCCCCGCTCGTGAACCGCCGACTCCCTCCGAAGGCAGACCAGATGACCGAGCACGCCCCGCACCCCGACGCCGCCTCCTTCCGGCTCCTGCCGGGCGCGCCGGACTCCCCCGTCCTCCTGCACGTACCGCACTCCTCCCGCGTGATCCCCGCGGACGTGCGCGCCGGGATCACCCTCGGCGACGAGGAGTTGGCGCGCGAGCTGGACCACATCACCGACGCGTACACGCAGGACATCGCCGCCGAGGCCGCGGCGCGGGCCCGCACGACCCCCTGGCGGTTCGTCAACCGGCTCTCCCGTCTGGTCGTCGACCCCGAGCGCTTCCCCGACGAACGCGAGGAGATGCTGTCCGTCGGGATGGGCGCGGTGTACACCCGCACCACCCACCGCACCGAGCTGCGGCCGGCCGGCTTCGACCCCGAGCCGCTCGTCGAGCGCTACTTCGCCCCGTACGCCCGGGCCATGACCGACGCGGTCGCCGAACGGCTCGCGACGGCCGGTCGCGTGGTGATCGTCGACGTCCACTCGTACCCGACCGAGGCCCTGCCGTACGAACTCCACGGCCAGGGCCCGCGCCCGCCGGTCTGCCTCGGCACCGACCCCTTCCACACCCCGCCCGCGCTGCTCACCGCGGCGCGCGAGGCCTTCGCCGGACTCGGCGAGGTCGGCACGGACAGCCCCTTCGCGGGGACCTACGTGCCCCTGGCCCACTACCGCCGCGATCCACGCGTCGCCGCCCTGATGGTGGAGATCCGCCGCGACGGCTACATGACCGAGCCCGGCGGCCCGGCGGGCCCGGGCGTCCAGGCCCTCGGCGCCGCCCTGGCGGAACTGCTGGACGCCGTCGCCGCGTGAGGGCCGACGAGGCCCCAGGAGCCCGGCACCGCACCGTCCCAAGGCTCCGGCCGGGAGGGAAGCGTAAAATGGGGCGGGTGAGCGCACGCAGGTACGAGCTGGTGTTCTCCCGCGGAGTGGGCTCGGTCCAGGACCTCGTGGTCGTCGAGCGCACCGACGCGAAGGGGCCCGGCGGGCATCCCGTGTACGCCGATCCGACCGGGATCATCCGCGCCGAGATCAGCGACCGTGACGAGGTGCGCGTCCTCGCCTCGGGCGGGCATCAGGAAGCCCCCCAGGGGGTCGTGGCCAGGCCGCTGCCCGAGTCCTGAGCGCCGCCCGTCCCCCCGGTCAGCCCCTCACGGAGCCGGCCCGCGGTGTGGGACGTGAGCGTCCGTACGGTCACCCAGGAACCGTCCGGGAAGGCGATGTCGACCTGACGGCGGCGACGGCGCAGGCGCGGGGTGGGACGCACTCCGGCATGGTCGAAACGCACGCCCTGCTCCTCCGTCTGCCAGGGCGCGCGCAGCGTGAGCCCGCCGCCCCCGACGAGCACGAGCCGGACGTCCACGTCGTCCGCGCGGATCGCGTCACGCACCCAGTGCGGCTCGTGGGCCGCGAGCAGGAAGCGCCCGGCCTGGCTGCCCCAGCCGCCGCGCACCCCTGGTCCCGCCACGATCCGGGCCAGCAGCCGGAACGCCTTCTGCAGCGGCTCGAACAGCGCTCCCAGGGCCTCCACCGGGTCCTCGCCCAGGCCGAAGAGGAAGCGGAAGAGGAACAAGCCGCCGAGCGAGCGCAGACGCGTCCGCCGCGGGTGCCGCGAGAGCCGGCGCACCGGAGGCCTGCGCCCGTACGGCGCCGTCTCGACGTGGAACTCCATCCCCGTGGCTCCCCTCCCCGGCCCACCACCGGCTCCCCCCGGCCGTGGCGATCCTACGACGCCCGGCGCCGCCCCTCGGAAGGACCGCCGCCCGGGGGGCGCGCGTGGGGCGGGAGTCGCCTAAGCTGCCCGGATGACCAGCACCGACCCTTCCGAGCAGTCCGCGCCGCGCTACGTACGCGTCACCATCGAGCTCGTCGCCGAGATCACCGACGAGGACGCGCTCAAGGCCGCCGCCCTCACCCAGGTCCAGGACGACGAGTACCTGGAGGAGGACGAGCGCGCCCAGGCCATCGAGGCCATCGCCGTGGACCCCTCGGGCTCCCTCGCCCACTTCATCGACCCGGTCGCCCTCCTCGGCGCCGTCCCGGGTGTCGAGCTCGCCTCGGCCACCTGGGAGTCGGCACACACCGAGTTCGACCCCGACGACGAGACCTGGGAGGAGCACTCCCTGGACTGATCGGCTCGCCGCGGGAGATCCTGTAACGGAACGTCGCGCGAGGGGACAGCATGAAGCCGTTGCAGTCGAGTGATCCGGAGTCCGTCGGCAGCGGCAGATACCGGCTGGTCGGGCGGCTCGGCCAGGGCGGCATGGGCGTGGTCTACCTCGGCCGGTCCCAGTCCGGCCGGGCCGTCGCGGTCAAGGTCGTACGCCCCGAGCTGAGCACCGACCCCGAGTTCCTGCGCCGGTTCGCCCGGGAGGTGCAGGCGGCGCGGCAGGTCGGCGGCTTCCACACCGCGCCGGTCGTCGACGCCGACCCCCACGGCGACCCCGCCTGGCTCGTGACCGCCTACGTGCCGGGGCCGACCCTGCGGGCCGTGCTCGACCGGGTGGGGGCGCTGCCCGAGGACAGCCTCACCGTCCTGGCCGCGGGGCTCGCCGAGGCCCTGGAGGCGATCCACCGGGCCGGCGTGGTCCACCGCGACCTCAAGCCCGCCAACATCATCGTCGCCGAGGACGGCCCCCGCGTCATCGACTTCGGCATCGCGCGGGCCCTCGACGGCACGGCCGCCCTGACCCAGACGGGCTTCCAGGTCGGCACGCCCGGCTATCTCGCGCCCGAGCAGCTCACGGGCGGCGCCATCACCCCGGCCGTGGACATGTTCGCGCTCGGGGTGGTGCTCGCCCAGGCCGCGGGCGGCTCCCCGTTCGGCGACGGCCCGTCGGCGGGCTGGCTGTACCGGGTGGTGCACGAGGAGCCCGACCTGAGTGCCGTCCCGCCGTCGCTGCGGGAGGCCGTCGGGGCCTGTATGGCCAAGGACCCGGCACACCGGCCCACCCCCACCGCCTTCCTGGAGGGGCTGACGGTCCTGCACCGGGCGGACGGCGGCTGGCTGCCGGACGAGGCGACCCGGCTGCTCGCGCGGAAGGACACCGGGCAGGACCCCACATCACGGGACCCCGGGCAGGACCGTCCCGCGCCGGATCCCCGGCTGGAAGGGCGCCCCACGGATCGTCCCTCAGACCGCCCCACGGATGACCCCCCGGAGCACCCGGCGACGCTCGCCGTGCGGGACGGGGGCGGCGAGCAGCCGACCCGGCCCGTAACGGAGACCGAACCGCTGCCGGATCCGCGTCCCGAACCGGTTCCGCAGCCGGGGCCACGGCCAGGGGCGGAGCCTGAGCCAGTGCCGTTGCCGGATCCGCTTCCGCGGCCGCAGCCGGAGCCGCGGCAGCAGCGGGAGACGGACCGGCGCGAGCGCCGGAAGCCGTCCCGGCGGGTCGTCGTCGGCACGGCACTGCTCGCGTGCGCGGCCGTCACCGCCGGTGTGCTCATCTGGCAGCCGTGGTCCGGTGCCCCCGGCAACGGCGGTAAGCCGCAGGGGAGCGCCTCCGCCCCCGGCCCCGCGCCGTTCCCGACCGCTCCGCTGCTCGTACGGGAGGACACCGCGCCCGGCTGGCCCCGCACCTGCCACGGCGTGATCGCGGTCCGCCCTGCGGCGACGGACACGCCCCGGCGGCTGCTGCCCGGCGGGAGCTGCGACGTCCTGCCGCAGTGGGCTCCGGACCGGAAGTCGTTCGCCTTCACCCGGGTGACGCCCGAGGGCTCGGCCGTGTGGACGGCGCAGGCGGACGGTTCCGGCGAGCGGCGGATCGCCGAGATCTCCGGAGGCCGGGTCTCCTGGTCCCCCGACGGCACCCGGCTCGCCGTCCTGCGCAAGAAGGACGGCGTGCAGCAGCTGTTCGCGGTCGACGTCGCCGACGGCACCGTCACCCAACTCACCGACGGCACCAGGCGGGTGGAGGATCCGGCGTGGTCCCCTGACGGCACCCGGATCGCCGTCTCCCTGGAGACCACCGCGCCCGGCGACTGGCAGATCCACGTGGTGGACCCGGCCGCCCCCGAGCGTGCCCCGCGCCAGGTGACGCGCCTGCCGCACCCGGCACTGGACGCCGTGTGGTCGCCGGACGGGCGCACCTTCGCGTACACGGCGGGGACGTACAAGGGCAGCACCAAGGGGGACATCCGCCTGGTCGGCACCGACGGGACCGGGGACCGTCCGCTCGTGGCGACCGCCGCCCATGAGATGGACCCCGCCTGGTCGGCGGACGGGCAGTGGCTCGCCTTCGTCCGCGGCCCCTACGAGACGCCGGCCGTCTGGGCCGTACGCGCGGACGGCACGGGCGAGCGCAAGCTCACGACCGGCAGCGCGCCCGAGGGGCATCCCGCCTGGCGCTGAGCCCGCAACGGGGCGCTTTCCCAAGGGAGTCGGCGCGCTCTCATCCGGCTCGGAACCTTGACAGGGAGGCGGGGCGCTCACATTCTGAGAGCGCTCTCACGCGCGGATTCCCCCCACCCGGTCCCCCCTCAAGGAGCCGCCCCGTGCCCTCTCCCCGGTCCCTCCACGCCCGCCCGTCCCGCAGGCTCGCCCTCGCCCTGCTCTCCCCCCTGGCCGTGGTCGCCGCTCTGGTCGCCCCCTCCCCCACCGTCCATGCGGCCCCCGCCACCGCCACCGCATCCGTCCCCGCCACCATCCCGCTCACCGTCAAGAACGACTCCCGCCGCACCGAGCCCGTCTACCTCTACAACCTCGGCACCGAGCTCTCCACCGGACGTCAGGGCTGGGCCGACGCCGCCGGGGTGTTCCACCCGTGGCCGGCCGGCGGCTCCGTCCCCGTGCCGGCGCCCGACGCGGCCATCCCGGGGCCGGCCGCGGGGCAGTCGCTCACCATCCGGATGCCGAAGTTCTCGGGGCGCGTGTACTTCAGTTACGGGCAGAAGCTGGTGTTCAAGGTGGCCACGGGCGGCCTGGTGCAGCCGGCCGTCCAGAACCCGAGCGACCCCAATCGGAACATCCTCTTCAACTGGTCCGAGTACACCCTGAACGACTCCGGGCTGTGGATCAACAGCACGCAGGTCGACATGTTCTCGGTGCCGTACGCCGTCGGCGTGAAGCGCCCCGACGGCAGCGTCGCCAGCACGGGCCGGCTCAGGGCCGGCGGCTACCGCGGCTTCTTCGACGCGTTGCGCGGGCAGCCGGGCGGCTGGGCGGGGCTGATCCAGACGCGCGGCGACGGCACGGTGCTGCGCGCGCTCGCACCGGGTCACGGCATCGAGGCGGGCGCGCTGCCGCGGGACGTGATGGCCGGCTACATCGACCGCGTCTGGGCCAAGTACGCCGGCGAGACGCTGACCGTGACCCCGTTCGCGGACCGGCCCTCGCTCACGTACTACGGCAGGGTGTCGGGAGACACCATGAACTTCACCGACGGCTCGGGCACGGTCGTCACCTCGTTCCGCAAGCCCGACTCCGACAGCGTCTTCGGCTGCTACAAGCTGCTCGACGCCCCCAACGACCAGGTCCGCGGCCCGATCTCCCGCACCCTGTGCGCGGGTTACAACCGCTCGACGCTGCTCGCCAACCCGCACCAGCCGGACACGTCGGCGGCGGGCTTCTACCAGGACTCGGTCACCAACCACTACTCCCGGAAGATCCACGCCCAGATGGCCGACGGCAAGGCGTACGGCTTCGCCTTCGACGACGTCGGCGCACACGAGTCCCTGGTGCACGACGGCAACCCGCAGCAGGCGTACCTCACCCTCGACCCGCTGGACTGAGTGGCGAGCGCTCTCCCGGGAGCCGGAACGCCCTGCCCCCGCCGTGGTGTCCACGGCGGGGGCAGGGCGCGTGCGGCGGTCGCGCGAGGGCGACGGCCCGGAAGACGACGGCCTAGAAGGTGAGGTTCCAGGCGTCGATGCGGCCGGTGTCCTGGGAGGCGATGTCCTGGACGCGCAGCTTCCAGGTGCCGTTGGCCACCTCGGCGGACGCGTTGACCGTGTACGTCTTGAGGACGTCGTCGGCGCTGTCGCTGTTGGCGAAGTCCTCCAGCGGGTACACCGTGCCGTCGGGGGCCACGAGCGAGAGCACGAGGTCACCGCGGTAGGTGTGCTTGATGTCGACGCCGACCTTCAGGGTCGCCGGGGCGTTGCCCGTGACGCCGGAGACGGTGATCGGGCTCTCGACGGTGGCGTTGTCCGCGATGGCGACGTCGTTGAGGTTCTCGAAGTACGTGCCGGTCGGCGGCGTGGTGGTGCCGCTCACCGCCTTGAGCGCGTCGACCGCGCCTTCGCCGAAGAAGCCGTTCTTGGCCGTGGTGCCCTGGCAGCGGGTGTCCGAGGGGCAGGCCCGGTCGTTCGCCTGGGCGGCGAGCGCGGTGCGGATGTCCGCCGGGGTGTACGTCGGGTGGGCGCTCGCGATGAGGGCGGCGACACCGGTGACGTGCGGGGACGCCATCGACGTACCGCTCATGTTGCCGTACTTGCCGCCGGGCAGCGTCGAGTACACCTGGGTGGTGCCGTCGCCGCCCGGTGCGGCGACGTCGATGACGCCGTTGCCGAAGTTGGAGTACGAGGCCTTGGCGCCGCCGCTGGCCTGCGCGGCGACCGTCACGACGCCCGGCAGCTCGGTCGGGATGTCGATGCAGGCGTTGGTGATGGTGCGGGTGACCGGGGTCGAGTCGTTGGGGCTCTCGGAGTCGGTCGTCTTGTTCGCCAGGTCGTAGTTGGAGTTGCCGGCCGCGGCGACCTGGAGCGAGCCCTTGCCCTCGGCGTACGCCTGGGCCCTGCGGACGCCCTCGATGATGGCGGCCTGGTCCACGTTGTCGGGGCAGTTGAACTGCCACGGGTCGGTGTAGTAGCTGTTGTTGGTGACCTTGAAGCCGTGGTCACCGGCCCAGACGAAGCCGCAGATGGTGTTCTCGGCGAAGAACAGGCTGCTGGTGGGCTCCGCGATGCGGACGGCGGAGATCTTCACGCCCGGCGCGACGCCGATGACGCCCTTGCCGTTCTTGGCGGCGGCGATCGTACCGGCGACGTGGGTGCCGTGGCTGCCGACGTCACGCCAGGCGCCGGCGCGGGTGTCCGCCTTGCCGTAGGCGCAGGAGACGGAGTCGGCGGCGTTGAAGTTGGGCGCGATGTCCTGGTGCTGGTCGTCGACGCCGGTGTCCAGCACACCGACCTTCACCGTGGCGGAACCGGTGTTGACCGCCCAGGCCTGGTCGGCCTTGATCTGGGTCATGTCCCAGCGGTTGGACTCGGTCAGCGTCGTGGTGGCCTGCGTGGGGTTCGCGGGCAGAGCGGGCGCGTAGGCGTCCGCGGGGACGTCGGAGGTGCGGGTCGCGCCGACCTGCTGCACTCCGCTGACGCCGCGCATGGTGGCGGCGAAGCCGCTGCTGGTGGAGTGGGCGACGATGACGCCGATCGCGTCATAGACGGCGAAGACGGTGCCGCCGTTGGCGGTCACGGCCGTCTGCGCGGAGGCGGTGGCGCCGGGCGCCGTGATGACCAGATAGGCACGGGTGCCGGCGGCCCAGGCGCCGGCGGCCCGCGCGCCGGTCGCGGCCTGCGTGCCGGTCGCGGTGCGGGCGCTCGTCGACGCGGCGGGGGCCGAGGGGCCGGTCGGAACGGCCTGGGCGGGCGCTGCCGCCTGGGCGGGGGCGGCGAGGGCGACGGCGGCGCTGACGACGGCAGCGGCCGCGATCGTGAGTCTCAGCCTGCTGGATATGTGGGAAAACAAAGCGTCCTCCGATGGCCCGGAGACGCTGGTGGCGCCGACCGGGCCCTGTGATGTGTGGGGTGGACGCAAGATCCCAGCCGAGCGGTACCGGAGGGAAGGATTCTGCCCGACAAGGCCCTTTTCGTTACACGTTGTTGATCTGAGTTGATCTCAAGTGACGGCATTCCGGCGCCATTCGGCCGCTGTTGGCGCAGAATGCTCCCTCATGAAGCTCCCCGCATCCCTGCACGTGCTCAATGAGGGCCTCGCGTTCCTCTTGGAGCTCGCCGCCCTCGCCCTGCTGGCCTGGTGGGGGTGGCAGAGCACGCCGACCACCGTCCCGCGCCTGCTGCTCGCCGTGGCGGCACCGACGGCGGCGGCCGTGCTGTGGGGCCTGTTCGCCGCGCCCAAGGCGCGGATCCGGCTGCCGCTTTCCGGGATCCTCGCCGTGAAGGCCCTGGTCTTCGGCGCGGCGACAGGAGCCCTGTACGCCCTCGGCCGGCCGGGTGGGGCCCTTGCCTTCGGCCTCGTGGCCGTGGCGAACACGGCCCTGGCGACACTGGACCGGCGCGCGGCGACGCACCGGGCGCGGACGGGCGAGGACGGCTGAGGAGGGCGGGCCGTTCCGCTACGACGCTCCGGGCTCCGCCCGGTCGGCCTGCGTCGGTCCGGCGTCCGCCCAGCCGGGTGTCCAGACCCCGTCGCGAGGGCGGGCGGCCGCGGGGCCGGTGGTGAGGTGGGCCCGGAGGGCGGTCAGCGCGGGGTGGGCGTTGTCGGCGTGCCACAGGAGGGAGTGCGGGTAGACCGGCACCGGGTCGTGGACGGGGATGAGGCGCAGGTCGTGGGCGGCCGGCCAGACCAGCCGGGTGTGGGTGCCGACCAGGCTCGCGAGGGCCGGGGAGTCGGCGATCACGTCCAGCAGGCCCTCGATGCCGAAGTCGGGTCCGGTCGCCTCGATCGTGAGCCCGAAGGCCTCGGCGAGGTCGTCGTAGTAGGCGGCCCACTCGGTGCCCGGGACGATGCCGGGGATCCAGACGCGGTGCCGCGCCAGCTCCCGGAGGGCGACCGAGCGGGCGCCGGCCAGGGCGTGCGCGGGCCCGGTCAGCAGCTGGTGGGGCTCGTCGAAGACCCGGACGCTGCGGATGCCCTCCGGGAGCGGGCGCCCGGGGGCGGGGACGGCGCGGAAGGTCGCGTCGATGGCGCCGGACAGCACCGCGTCGACGGCCGTCTCCGCGTCGAAGAGGTGCACGACGTCGAGCGCGGTGTCGGGATGCGCGCGGTGGAAGTCCCGGAGCAGCGCGGCGGGGGCCAGCCGGGAGCCGATCACGTCGACGCGCAGGGCGCGGCTTCCGGGCCGTACGGAGGCGGCGGCGCGCTCCTCGGCGCGCAGGAGCTCACGGGCGTGCGGCAGGAAGGCCGTGCCGTCGATGGTGGGCGCGGCGCCGCGCGGCGTGCGGGTGAGCAGCCGTACCCCGAGGTCCTTCTCCAGCGCGGCGATGCGCTTGGAGACGGCCTGCTGGGTGATCGACAGGTCTGCGGCGGCCTGGTGGAAGCGGCCGGCTTCCACGACGGCGACGAAGGTGCGCACGGCGTCGAGGTCCATGCGGAGGATCTTAGGGACACAACCTATGGTTGTGGGCTCGACCGCGAAGGTTGTTTGACCAGGGAGCCCCGCGCTCGTTTGGATACGCCGGGTCAAGGGTCGGTTGTGGCGGTTCGGGATCGGGTGGTGGCGGGTGCTGGGGCGGCGGTTCGGATGGCTGTGGGCGGCCTACGCGGTGAGCGCGTTCGGCTCGCGGCTCGCCTTCAACGCCTTCGGGCTGGTGGCGATCGGTGTCCTGGGTGCCGGCCCCACGCAGGTGGCGCTGCTCGCCGCGGCCGGTGCCGCGGTGGGTGCGGCGGTCGCGGTGCCGCTCGGGCCCTGGGTGGAGTTCCGGCGCAAGCGGCCGGTGATGCTGGCGATGGACCTCGTCCGCTGCGTGGTGCTGCTGAGCATCCCCGCCGCGTACGCCCTCGGCGTGCTCGGCTTCGCCCAGCTGCTCGTGGCCGCGGTCGTCGTCGCGGCGGCCGACATCACCTTCGGTGCGGCCTCGGGGGCGTATCTGAAGACCCTCGTCGAGCCGGCTGACCTGCTCGCCGCGAACAGCCGGCTGGAAGCGACGGCCTGGACGACGACGCTGCTCGGGCCGCCGCTCGGCGGGGTCCTGCTGGGCGTGCTGGGTCCGGTGGCGACCGTGGTGGCGGACGCGGTGAGCTATCTGCTGTCGGCCGTGGGCATCCGGGCGATCGGGGGCACGGAGAAGCACCCCGCACGCGGCGACCCGACTCCCCCTCCCGCTCGCCGGACCGCCGCCGAGCCCGCCCCGCGAAGGGGATCACGGCGCTCACGGACCGCGGAGCGGGCGGAAGGGTGGCGGCACATCCTGGGCGACCCCGTCCTGCGCCCCCTGCTGCTCAACACGGTCCTGGTGAACGGCTTGATCATGGCCACCGAACCGCTGCTCGCCGTCCTGCTGCTCGGTCCGCTCGGCTTCAGCCCCTGGGAGTACGGGCTCGCCTTCGCGCTGCCCTGCCTGGGCGGCCTCCTGGGCTCACGCGCGGCCCGCCCGCTCGCGGCACGGTTCGGACGGGACCGGGTGATGCGCGTGTCCGGGGTGCTGCGCGCCTGCTGGCCGGTGGGACTCGTCTTCGTGGGGCCGGGGAGCGCCGGCCTCCTGCTGGTCATGGGCGTCGAGTTCGGGCTGATCTTCTGTGTCGGCGTGTTCAACCCGCTGTTCGCGACCTGCCGTCTGGAGCGGACCCCGGCGGACCGGACGGCGCGCACCCTGGCCGCCTGGTCGGTGACGGGCAAGGCCGGCACGGCGACCCTGACCGCCCTGTGGGGCCTGCTCGCCGCCGCAACCGGCCCCCGCACCGCGATCGCCGCGGCCGGCGCCCTGCTGCTGGCGACCCCGCTGCTCCTGCCCCGACGCACGCCGGCACCCCTGCCGGCGTGACGCGGCCTCAGCTGCCGCCGGTCAGCTGTTCGCGCATCCAAGCGGGATCGGGGTTGGTGTGGGGCCGCCCGGCGACGAGGACGGTCGGCACGGTCTCGTTGCCGTCGTTGACCGCCCGCACCTCGGCGGCGCCCTCGGCGTCGCGCCAGATGTTCACCCAGTACGCCTTCCCGGCGTGGCGCCCCAGCCGCAGGCGCAGCCGCATGCAGTACGTGCAGCCCGGACGCCAGTAGACGACGGGCCGCCCGTCGACGGCACTGCGACGCCGCGCCTCCCGCGCACCGACCGACCTCGGGAAGACCAGGGGCGAGTTCACCCCGGCGAGCGCGAGGAAGGGCAGCAGAAGCACCCCGCCGACGACCGGGTTCCCGTTCGAGACCTGTCCGCTCGCGACGGCCATGCCGCAGAGCACGAGCAGCAACGGCAAGATCCATACGCGTGTCATGGTGCCGCAGAGTACCGCCCGACCGGTGCGCAGCCGTCCCGGACTCCGAGGCGCGCTCACCCCAGCACGAACGGCAACCGCCCGAGGAACTCCGCCCCGAGAGCGGCCGCCTCCGCCTGGCTCGGCGCACGGCGGCCGGTCCCGACGCGCAGCGCGTCCACGTCGGAGAAGGAGGTCGGAAACGCCGTCCCGACGATCCGCTCCAGGGCCCTCCGGGCGGCCGCGAGCGTCTCGGCGGGCGGCGGTGCCCCCGCGGGCAGGTGGGCGACGAGGTCGAGATGGTGCAGGGTCCACTCGAGCACGTACGCGGTCAGGTAGTCCCCGACACTCAGCACCTCGTCGCGGGTGCCCACGAGCCCGGCGGGATCCGCGAGTCCCGCGGCCCGCCCGGCAGCGGAGCCCACGTCGTCCAGGTGGAAGCGGAGCAGCGCGGGATCACCGTACGCCGCGGCCAGCCGCGGGATCAGCGCGTCCAGCGGGTCGTCACCGGTCGGCGGCTCGACCAGCTTCCAGTAGCTGGACGCGTCCACGGTCGGCGCGGTCCCGGCAGGCGTGGCCAGGGTGATCAGCACGTCCTGCGCGTCGATCACGAGATGGCACACCAGATCCCGCACAAGCCAGCCCGCACAGCCGGAGGGCCGCGCGAAGTCCTCGTCCGGTGTCTCGGCCACCGCCGCCAGCAGCGCCGCCCAGGAACGCGAGAAGAGATCCACGTCGGCACGGTACGGCCGAGGGGCGGGGCGGACAAGCAGGCACGGGTCGGGCCTCCCCCCAGGGGGCGATGACGCGCCACGGGGTCGAGGGGGACTGCCGCGGGCTGCCGGGCGCCGCCGGGGAAAAGGCGTGGCCGCCGGGGAGCGGTGATGCGAAACTCGGTCCGCACGTGATCCACATACGCGTCCCGGAGGTCCGCATGGACGTCGCCTCGCTGCTGCCGTTGACCACGGCCCGCTTGTCGCTCCGTCTGTTCACACCCGGCGACGCCGACGAGCTGTACGCCTACCAGAGCCTGCCGAGCGTGGCGCGCTACCTGTACCGGCCGGCGCACACCCGGGAGCGCAGCGAGCAGGTCGCCGCCGAGCGCGCGGCGCAGACGACCTGGCGGGCCGACGGGGACAAGCTGTCACTCGCCGTCTGCCGACGCGATGAACCCGGCGTCCTCGGCGAGGTGAGCCTCGCCCTGGCAGATGCCCGCGCCGCCCAGGCCGAGATCGGCTGGACCCTCGACCCCCGTCACCAGGGTCACGGCTATGCGACCGAGGCTGCCTGGGCGCTGGCCGGTTTCGCCTTCGAGACGCTGGGCGTACACCGGCTCTACGCACGGCTGGACGCGGAGAACGCCGGGTCCGTGGGGGTCTGTGAGCGCCTCGGGATGCGCCGGGAGGCGCACCTGGTCGAGAACGACCTCGACGGGGACCGTTGGGGCAGCGAGTACATCTACGCGGCGCTGGCCGCGGATCTCGGCCTCCGGTCGGGCAGGTGAGTCCGGCGGCGCGCGGCAGTCGGCCGCCCGCCTCGACGGGGACGCCGCACGAAGCGCGCCCTTGCCGACCGGGCGGCCGACTTCCCTAGGCGTCCGACGACTCCAGCTCCCGCAGCGCCTTCAGGGCCGCCTCGACCGAGTTCTCCGTGGCCGGGAGGAGGGGCAGGCGTACGTGGGGGGTGGGGATGCGGCCCTGGGCGTGCAGGACGCCCTTGAGGACCGTGGGGTTGGGTTCGGCGAAGAGGAGGGTGGAGAGGCGGGCGAGCCGGTGGCCCAGGGCCCGGGCCCGGGCCGTGGCGCCCGTGTGCCAGGCGGTGGCGAGTTCCGCGAAGCGGGCGGTGGCCAGGTGGGCGGAGGCGAGGATGCCGCCGGTCGCGCCGAGGGCGAGGAGGGGCGAGGCGAAGACGTCGTCGCCCGCGAGGACGGCGAAGTCCGGGGGGAGGTCGCCGAGCAGGGTGACGGCGTCCTGGTCGACGGCGCCGGTCGCGTACTTGACGCCGACGACGCCCGGCAGGCGCCCGATCTCGCGGAGGGTGGCGGCGTCGAGCGTGCGGCCGGTGCGGTACGGGATGTGGTAGACGACCAGCGGTACGGGACTGTCCTCGGCGAGTCGCGCGAAGTGGGCCACCACCCCGGTCGGCGAGGGGCGGACGAAGGCGGGCACGGTCACCAGGGCCGCGCGGGCCTCCGGGCGGTGTCCGAGGGCGGCGAGTTCCCGGGCCACGGCCTCGGTGCCGCCACCGCCCGCACCGACGACGAGCTGGGCGTCGCGCTCACGGCAGACCCGCGCGCAGGTGTCGACGACGGCGCGGCGCTCGTCGGCGTCGAGGGCGCCCGCCTCCCCGGTCGTGCCGAGGGCGACGAGTCCGGTGGCGCCGTCGTCGAGGACGGCGCGGGCGAGGCCCTCCAGGGCGTCGAGGTCGGGGCGGCCGTCGGGCGCGAAGGGCGTGACGAGGGGGACGTGGATGCCGTACGGGGTGAAGTCCTGTGCCATGCGTCAAGGGTCGCCGCGGCCCATACCTCAGGTCCAGTTCGCATTTCCGATGCAAAGCGTAAGGTGAGCTGATGCTCGATGTGCGTCGTCTGCGCCTGCTGCGCGAACTGGCCCTGCGCGGCACCATCGCCGCCGTCGCCGAGGCCCTGGCCTTCACCCCTTCGGCGGTGTCGCAACAGCTCGCCACCCTGGAGCGCGAGGCGGGGGTGGCGCTGCTCGAACGGACCGGCCGGCGGGTGCGCCTGACACCGGCCGGTGAGAAGCTGGTCCGCCATGCGGAGGCGGTCCTGGAACGGCTCGAACTCGCCTCCGCCGAACTCGCCGAGGCCCGCGGAGGCCCGGCCGGGCCGCTCCGTATCGGCGCGTTCCCCACCGCGACCCGCACGCTCGTCCCGACGGCGCTCGCCCTGCTCGCCTCCCGGCATCCCGCGCTCGAACCGATGGTCTCGGAGGTGGACCCGGCGGCCGTGGCGCACGCCCTGCGCGCCGGGGACCTCGACGTGGCGCTCGTCCACGGCTACGACCTGGTGCCCGCCGCGCTCGAACCGGGCCTCGCGGAGGAGCCGTTGTGCGAGGAGGCGATGTTCCTCGCCACTCCCGCGCCGGGAGAGGAGGCCGGTCCCGCGACCGGGTCCGATGCCTCTCACGGGCTCGCCGTGCTCGCGCGCTGGCGGGACGCGCCCTGGATCGTGTCCGCCCCGGACACCCTCTGTCGCGTGGTGACCGAACGGGTCTGCCGGGCCGCCGGGTTCACGCCACGCGTGCGGCACCAGGTGGACGAGTTCGGCACCGTGCTGGCCTTCGTGGCGGCCGGCCAGGGGGTCGCCGTCGTCCCCCAGCTGGGGGCGCTCGCGCTCCCGCCGGGCGTGCGGCTGACCGTCCTGCCCGTGCGCCGGCGCACCAGGGTCGCCTTCCGCGGCGGGGCGGGCCCGCACCCGGCGATCGCCGCCCTGACACGGGCGCTGCGCGACGCCGTTCCTGCCGCGCTGGACAGCGCACCGGCACCCACTCCGGCGCACGTCACATAAAAGTAACGCGCCGTTGTGCGCCTGGGGGTTTCCGGGGGCGCACGGCGTCGTTGGACGGGGCATGTCGATCACTTCCGATCCCCCCGCGCCCGCCGCCCCCGTCCCGCCCCGGCCCCCCGCCGTCCGAGAGCTCGCCGAGCTGCTCTTCCAGGACGGGAACGCGGACGCCGGCGGGAACGGCGAGGGCGCCGCGCACGAGCGCTGGCGCAAGCTGATCTCCACCGACGTCTTCGCACCGCGTACCGACGCCTCCCCCGAGGATCGCCGCAGGCTGTCCTACCAGCGTTTACGCGCGGTCAACGCCGAAGTCCCCGCTCCCGAGCGCCTCGCCACGGACCCGCGGGGACTCGCCGCACTGCACGAGTGGACCGCCGTCGTCGACGGGGCCACGTCCACCGTGGCGGGCATCCACTACAACCTCTTCCTCGGCAGCCTCCTCGACGACACGGTCTCGCCCGCGCGCGACCTGCGCCCCTTCCTCTCGCTCGACCGCGTCGGCACCTTCCTCTGTACGGAGCGCGACCACGGCAACGACGTCGCCGGGCTCGAGACCGTCGCCCGCTACGACCGCGAGCGCGCCGAGTTCGTCCTGCACACCCCGCACGACGGTGCGGCGAAGTACATGCCGAACACCGGGCCCGCCGGCGGCCCGAAGACCGCGGTCGTCGCGGCCCGGCTGCTGGCCGACGACCGGGACCACGGCGTCTTCCTCTTCCTCGTCCCGCTCAGCGACGAGAACGGGGCACCCCTGCCCGGCGTCACCGTGCAGGCCCTTCCGGAACGCATCGGCAGCCCGGTCGACCACTGCGTCACCTCCTTCGACCACGTGCGGCTCCCGCGCACCGCGCTGGTCCAGGGAGCGCACGGGCGGATGGACCCCGAGGGCGGGGTGGACGGGGCGGTCCGCAGCCCGCGCCGGCGGATCCTGCACTCCATCGGGCGGGTCACCATCGGCAAGCTGTGCATGAGCGCGGCCGCGCTGGGCGGCGCGCGGGGGGCCCTCACCGTCGCCGTCCGCTATGCCCACACCCGTACGATCTCCGGCCCCGTCCTCGGCGAACGCATCACCCTCGCCGCCCACCGGACCCACCAGACCCGCCTGTTGCAGGGCGTGGCCACCACGTACGCCATGACCTTCCTGCACCGCGCGGTCATGGAGCGGTGGGTGACGCACGAGCCGGACGAGCGGGCCGAGGTCGAGCGACTGGTCGCCGTCGCCAAGGGGTGGATCACCTGGCAGACCCGCGGGATCGCGCTGGAGGCCCGGGAACGCTGCGGCGCCCGTGGCCTGTTCCCCGTGAACGGCCTCGCCGAGTACCCCGCGAACACGGACGGGGCGATCACCGCCGAGGGCGACAACCTGGCCGTCTGGTGCAAGGCCGGCTCCGAGATGCTCTTCGGCCAGGGCCTCGCCCCGGAGGCCGGGCGCGCGACCGGACACGAGCGGCTCACCGATCCGGCGTTCCTGCGCCGTCTGATCGCCGCGGACGAGCGCCGGTGGCACACGAGCGCGCGGCGGGAGCTGCGATCCGCGCCGGGCGGCGACCCGCTCGGACGCTGGAACGCCGCCTCCACGGACGCGCTGCGGATGGTCGAGGCGTACGCCGTGGGGCGCGCCGCGGAGGCGTTCGCCGACGCGAGCGCCGGCTTGCGGCACGCACCCACCCGCACGGCGCTGCGCGACCTGTGCGCGCTGTTCCTGCTGGAGCGGATCGAACCGCGCGCGGGACTGCTGCTCGCCGAGGGGGCGCTCACGCCCGGGCAGGTCCAGGCGCTGCCGGGCACGGTGCGGGAGTTGACCGCCCGACTGGGCTCCTGGCTGACGGAGTTGACGGAAGCCTTCCTCGTACCGGAGGAGTACCTGTCCTCGCTGCCGATGCTGCGCGAGTCCTGACACGGAGGGACTCCGGGCCCGCACTTCCGACACGGGCCCGGATAGGGTCACCCGGTGGATGAGCGGAAGAAGTTCGACACGGCGGTGCCCGTGTGGCAGGAGTGGCAGGAGGCTCCCTGGGGACGGCTGCGGTACGCCGTCGCCGAGGCCGACCTCGGGCGCCACATCGAGGACCGGCGGCCCCTGCGGGTGCTCGATCTCGGGGGCGGCGACGGCGGTGACGCGGTGCGCCTCGCCGCACGCGGCCACCGGGTCACCGTCGTCGACTACGCGCCGGGCATGCTCGCGACCGCGGCGCGGCGGGCCGACGAGGCGGGGGTGGGCGACCGCGTCACCTGCGTCGAGGCCGATGTCGCCGCGCTGCCGGGGGACTTGGCGGACGGCGGCTTCGACCTGGTCCTCTGCCACGGCGTACTGCCGTACACCCCCGACACGGAGGGAACCCTCGGTGTGGCGCTGGGAGCCCTGCGGGCGGGCGGTCTGGTGTCGGTGATCGCGATGAACCGGCATTCCGAGCCGTTGCGGGCGGCGGTCCGCACGATGGACCCGGAGGCCGTGCTCGCCGCGCTCGACGCCGACGGCGTGCACAGCGAGATGTTCGCCTCCGAGCTCAGGCTGCACACCGCCGAGGAGGTCGGCGGCGTGCTCCGCGCGCTGGGCTGCGGGGAGGTGCACCACTACGGGATCCGGGTGTTCTGCGACTACATCCCCGACGACGCGCCGAAGTACGACCCCGACTACTACGCGCGCCTGGAGCGCCTGGAGATCGAGACGGCCGGGCGCGACCCGTACCGGCACACGGCACGGCTGCTGCATCTGATCGGCCGCAAGGGCGGCTGAGCCGGGGCGGGGAAGGCCGCGCTCCCCCGCGAGCCGCGCCCGGGGTGGCGGCGTACCGTGGGAAGTACCTCTCGGATCGGTCCTGCTCTCTGTCGCTGTCGGGCGCGCACACGCAGAGGGGAAGTCCCATGACCACGCTTGCGGGATACCGAAGCAACAGGATCGTCGAGTTGATGCGGGAGCCCGCCCAGGACCGCGGCCCCGACTGGTTGCAGGACTCCCTCCAGCAGGCCGTCCTGCTGGAACTGGCCACGCTTCCGCCGTACTTGTGCGCGCTGTGGTCGATCAGGGACGAGGGCGGGGAGGTCGCCGAGGCGATCGACCGGGTCGTCTTCGACGAGATGTCCCACCTCGGTCTCGCGGGCAACCTGCTCACCACCATCGGCGGCACCCCGCGGCTGGCGCACGCGAGCACGGCCCCGGCGTATCCCGGGCCGTTGCCCGGCGGCGTACGGCCGGGGGTCGTGGTCTCGCTCAGCGGGCTGTCGAAGCGATCCGCCGAGCTGTTCTCGCAGATCGAGGAGCCGGACGAGCCCCTCGCCAGGGACGTCTCGCCGGGCACCTCCATCGGAGCCTTCTACACGGCGATCCTCGACGCGCTGCGCGTGCACGCGGACGTGATCTCGGGGCAGCGGCAGCTCGTCCGCACGATGGCGGCGCACGGGGCGGGCAACGACGTCGTGGCGATCACCTCGCTGTCCGCCGCCGAGAAGGCGATCGGCGTGATCAAGGAGCAGGGCGAGGGGACGGCGGCGTCGCCGGCGAATCCGCACCCGGGGGCTCCCGGCGAGCTCGCCCACTTCTACGTCTTCCGGGAGATCTACCGCGGCCGGAAGCTGGTCCAGGTCTCCCAGGATCCGCCGCGGTGGGACTTCGCCGGTGACGAGGTCCCGATGCCGGACGCCCGGCCCATGGCGCCGGTGCCGCCGGGCGGCTGGGGCGCCTCGGGTGCGGTGGTGCCCGACAGCGACGCCCAGGAGCGGCTCGACGCCGTCAACCACGGGTACGGGCGCCTGCTCCGGCACCTGGAGGACGCCTGGAAGGCGGACGACCCCGTCGCGGCGCGGCAGCTGCTCGGCAAGGCCGTCGTCGACATGTTCGGGCTCAAGGAGCCGTCCCAGTGGCTCATGGACCACCCGTTGCCCGACGGCAGCGGCCGCACGTACGGACCCGAGTTCCGGTTCGTGGAGGCCGAGGAGCCGTAGCGGCGGCAGCGGGGCGTGCCGTGCCGGCAGGCGGCCGGCGCTAGACGACGGTGGACTCCGCGAACAGTTCGCCGACCCAGTGGGCGGCGGCCTCGTCGCCCTGGGCGCGCGGGGTGCCGGGGAAGAGCCGCAGCCAGGAGACGGCACGCCCGAGGGTGGCGAGGCGGACGGCGAGCGTCGCCGCCCGCCGGAGTTCCGGGAGTGTCCTGCCGTGGCCGGTCCAGCCGTCGAGGTACGCGTCGCGCAGCCGGGGCAGCACATCGGGGCCGTACCGGGCGCGGGCGGCCCGGGCGGGGACGAGGAGGCTGGTGAAGGGGTGGGCGACGGCGGCGTCGCCCCAGTCGAAGAAGGTGTAGCGGCCCGGGGCGGGGGCGAACAGCTGGGCGTCGTGCAGGTCGCTGTGGTCCAGCGAGTCGGGGACGTCCGTGGCCGCGAGCTCCGCGCACCAGTCGGTCAGCCGGGGGCGCTGGGCGCGCAGCGCCCGGCGGGTGTCCGGGTCGAGCCGGGGGTTGTCGTCGACGAGGGCGTCGAAGACGCCGGGCAGGTCGCGGTGGCCCGCGCCGGGGACGCCGAGGGCGGTCAGGTCTTCCGTGTACGGGGTGAGGGCGCGCTGCATCGCGGCGTACTGCCCGAGGGCCGCCTCCCAGGACTCCGGGCCCGCCCCTCCCGTGTCGAGCACGTGCCGCAGCAGGGGGCCGCCGTCGGGGAGGAGGGACCAGCCGCGGGCGGCGTCGACGGCGAGCGGGATCACGACATGCCCGGGGACCCACTCGGCGAGGGCCCCGCCGAGGGCGGCCTCGAAGGCGCTGGCGGGCGGGTTGGCCTTGAACCACACGGCGTCCCGCTCGCCGGAGCCGACGCGGAAGCGGACCAGGACCGACCAGGGCCTGATCCGGACCTCACGCGGGCCCCGTTCCCGCAGGCCGTGCCGGGCGAGCGCCTGCTCGGCCCAGCCCAGGGCGGACTGCTGCCAGGCGGTGTCCTCCCAGGGGGTCACCGCGTCGGCGTACTGCCCCCGGTCGACCGTCGCCTCCGTGTCGTCTCGCACCGGACGATTCCACCACCGGGGTGCGGCGGACGCACCCGAATTCGGGCGGGTGCCCCGCGCCCGCGGGGCGACCGGGCGGGGTCAGGCCTTGTCGGCGGCCTTGGCGGCCTGCTCGGCGCGCTTCTCCTTGATGCGGACGGTCTCCTTGCGGACCTCGGCCTGGGTGGCGCGCTCCTTCTGGAGCCACTCCGGGTTCTCGTCCTTGAGGGCGTCGATCTGCTCGGTGGTCAGGGCCTCCGTGACACCGCCGCGGGCCAGGCCGGAGATGGAGATGCCCAGCTTGGCCGCCACGACGGGGCGGGGGTGCGGGCCGGTGCGGCGCAGCTCGCGCAGCCACTCCGGCGGGTCGTTCTGGAGGGCGTTGAGCTCGGCGCGGGAGACGACGCCCTCGCGGAACTCGGCGGGGGTGGCGTCGAGGTACACACCCAGCTTCTTCGCCGCGGTGGCGGGCTTCATCGTCTGGGCGGTCTGGTGCTGCGTCATGGTGACAAGAATATCGGGCGGGTGCGCCGCCGCCGACCACGGCCGGTAATCTGGCCTGGTGACAGGCTCGGACGCATCGCGCACCCCCGTTTCCCCCGCCGCCCCCCTTCCGACGTTCACCCTGGCGTACGTGCCGGGCGTGACGCCCTCGAAGTGGGTGCGGATCTGGAACGAGCGGCTTCCCGACGTCCGGCTGGAGCTCCTGCAGGTCGAGGCCGCCGAGGTGGCCGGGCTGCTGCGGGAGCGGAAGGCGGACGCCGGTTTCCTGCGCCTTCCGGTCGACCGTACGGGCCTGAGCGCGATCCCGCTGTACACGGAGACCACGGTCGTGGTGGTCCCGAAGGACCATCTGGTGGCCGCGGCGGACGAGGTCGGCGTCGAGGACATCGCCGACGAGATCGTGCTGCACCCGCTGGACGACACGCTGGAGTGGGAGCAGCCGCCGGGCCGTCCCGCGTTCGAGCGGCCGGCGACCACGGCGGACGCGATCGAGCTCGTGGCGGCGGGGATCGGGCTGCTCGTGGTGCCGCAGTCGCTGGCCCGTCTCCACCACCGCAAGGACCTCACGTACCGGACCCTGAACGGCACGCCGCAGTCGCAGGTCGCGCTGTCGTGGCCGGAGGAGGCCACGACCGACCTGGTGGAGGACTTCATCGGGATCGTGCGGGGCCGGACGGTGAACAGCTCGCGGGGCCGGCGCCCCGACGAGAAGGCGCAGAAGACGCCGGCCAAGGCGGCCAAGGCGGCGAAGCCGAAGCAGGGACAGAAGCAGGGCGGCCAGAAGCAGGGGCAGAAGCCCCAGGGCTCCGGATCCGGCGCACGACGCCGGACGACCGGGGGCGCGGCCCCCAAGAGCGGCCGCTCCGGGAAGCCGCGCCGCCGGTCCTAACGGCCCCGCCGGGGCCCCGAGGCGGCCGCGCGCGGCCTGCGTCCCTACGGCCTGGGCGCCCGCCCGGCGGCCACCCGGTCGACGACCGACTGCTCGCCGTGGGCGCTCTTTCCGTTCGTGGCCGCCGGGGCGCTCAGGCCGCGGCCCCGGCCGCCGGGGCGGGCGCCGGGGCGGCGGATGCGGTGAGCGGTCGTACGGGGATGAGGGCGGCCAGGGCCGCGGCGGCGAGGGCGACCGCGCCGCCGATGAGCAGCGCGGCGCGGAAGCCGGTCTCGGAGGGCAGCGGGTGGCCGCCGAAGTCGGTGGTGAGCTGGGCGAGGACGACGCCGATGACGGCCGCCGACACCGAGCTGCCGATGGAGCGCATGAGGGTGTTGAAGCTGTTGGCGGAGGCGGTCTCGGCCTGCGGGACGGCCCCCATGATGAGGGCGGGCATCGCGCCGTACGCGAGACCCACGCCCGTGTTGCAGACGAGGGTGACGACGAGCAGGCCCCAGGTGGTTCCCATGAGGAGCAGCGAGGAGAGGTAGCCGAGGGCGATGACGAGGCTGCCGACGGAGAGGGTCACCTTGGGGCCGCGGGCGGCGGAGAGCTTGGCGCCGAGGGGCGCGAGGATCATCATCATCAGGCCCGCCGGGGCCATCCAGAGGCCCATCGCCATCATCGACTGGCCGAGGCCGTAGCCGGTCGCCTCGGGCAACTGCAGGAGCTGCGGGACGACGAGCGACTGGGCGTACATCGCGAAGCCGACCAGGATCGAGGCGGCGTTGGTCATGAGGACCTGCGGGCGGGCGGTGACGCGGAGGTCGACGAGCGGGTCGCGGGTGCGCAGCTCCCACCGGCCCCAGGCGAGCAGCACGACGGCCGCGGTGCTGAACAGACCGAGGGTGGTGGCGCCGGCCCAGCCCCAGACGGAGCCCTTGGAGACGGCGAGGAGCAGGGCGACCAGTCCGCCGCCGAGGCCGAGGGCACCGAGGGCGTCGAAGCGGCCGGCGGCGGGGGCGATCCGGCCGGCGGGGGCGACCAGCCAGACGAGGACGCCGACGAGCAGGCTGAGGCCGGCGGCGACCCAGAAGAGCACGCGCCAGCTGGCGTGCTCGGCGACCGCGGCGGAGAAGGGCAGGCCGAGGGCGCCGCCGACGCCCATGGAGGCGCTCATGAGGGCGATGGAGGAGCCGAGCCGCTCGGGCGGCAGCACGTCGCGGAGCAGGCTGATGCCGAGCGGGACCACGCCCATGCCGAGGCCCTGGAGCCCGCGTCCGAGGATCATCGGCGCGACCGAGCTCGACAGGGCGCAGACGACCGAGCCGGCGACGAGCGGGACCGTGGAGGCGATCAGCAGGCGGCGCTTGCCGTACATGTCGCCGAGGCGGCCCGCGACCGGGGTGGCGACGGCGGCGGCGAGGAGGGTGGCGGTGATCACCCAGGAGGCGTCGGACGCGCTGGTGTGGAGCAGTCGCGGCAGGTCCCCGATGAGGGGGACGACGAGCGTCTGCATGAGGGCGGCGACGATGCCGGCGAGGGCGAGGACGCCCACGATGCCGCCGGGGCCTGCGGGGCGGGCGGCTGGGGCGGGGGCGGCAGGCATGGGGTTCTCCCTCGATCGGACCGACAGCAATGTGCAACGTACACATCATGTGCATCATGCACAAGCGATGCAGGCTGCATATGCTGGGCCCTACGGCCCGCCGGAAAACCCGCTCGTGACAGGAACCCGATACCCCGATGGACAAACCCACGCATCTCATCGAGTTCGAGACCATGCTCCTCGGGCGCCACTCCCATCTCTACGCCCCCCGCTCGCGGTCGGCCGGCGGCAACCTGGACCGCAGCGCGTACGTTCTCCTGAGCCGGATCCGCATGGACGGCCCGATGTCGATCAGCCAGCTCACCGAGGCCTTCGGCCTGGACGCCTCCACGCTCAACCGCCAGACCGCGGCGATGCTCCGCGCCGGCGTCGTCGAACGCATCGCGGACCCGGACGGCGGCATCGCCCGCAAGTTCCGCATCACCGAGGAGGGCGAACGCCGCCTCGACGCCGACCGCGCGTTCAACATCCAGGGCCTGGAACGGGTCCTGGAGCACTGGACGCCCGAGGAGGTCGCCGCGTTCGCCGCGACCCTCGAACGCTTCAACCGGGACATCGAGAGGCTCGACGGACGGCCGTGGCCGCGGCCCTGATCCTGCCGCGGACCTCGCCGCTGACGGACCAGGCCCCGTTCGACTACGACAGCGAGCCGGTCCTGGTGGCGGGGCCGCTCGGGCACCGCTGAGCCCCGGTGATCTCCGCGTTCACTACGGTGTACCCGGAGATCCACGACGGAGACCGCATGCCATCGACGTACGACACCGCCACGGCCGCGCCGCCCGAGGCCGTGACCCCGCTCCTGCGCGGGGTCGACGTGCTGCGCCGGCTCACCGACGCCGACGGGCGGATGCCGGTGGGCGAGCTGGAGCGTGCCACCGGTCTGGCCCGGTCCACGGTCGACCGGATCACCGCGACGCTGTCCCGCATGGGGTACGTACGGGTCGAGGGCAGGGAGGTCGTCCTCGCCCCGCGCCTGCTGGAACTGGGGAACGCCTATCTGGCCTCCGTACGCCTTCCGGACCTGCTCGGCGCTCGTGCCGACGCGCTCGCCGACGCGCTGGACGAGTCGGTCTCGTTGGCGGTGGCGGACGGGGACGGCATCCGCTTCGTCCATCAGGCGGCCAGGCGGCGCGCGATGTCGGTGAGTTTCCGCATCGGGGATGTGCTGCCGGCGGAACGCACCGGGCCGGGGGCTTTGTTCGCCTCCGAGTGGAATGAACGCGCATGGGCGGGGTGGCGGCAGCGCCAGGCGCCCGAGCGGCAGGGCACGGACTTCGAGCCGCGCGCCGCCGAGGCCCGAAGGCGCGGCTGGACGGTGGACGACCCGTTGATCGAACCGGGGCTCGTGGCCCTCTCCGTGCCGGTGCGCGGACCGGCGGGTGGGATCGCGTGTGTGCTGAGCGCGGTGAGCCACACCAGCCGGCACGACGCCGATTCGCTGACCGAGTCCTTGCTGCCGCGGCTTCGGGCGGCGGCGGCCGAGATGGAGCAGGTGCTCCGTGACGCGCCCACGGCGGCTCCCGCGGCGCCGACCGGGCTCGCCGCGTGGACCGGGGCGTCCAAGCAGGAGCTGGGGCGGGGGTTCGTCGAGTCGCTGGCGCGCGGCCTCACGGTGCTGACCGCGTTCGGCCCGGGGCGTGCGGCGCTGTCGCTGGCGGCGGTCGCCGAGGCCACCGGTCTCGCCCGGGCCACCGCGCGCCGGGCCCTCATCACCCTGGAGCACCTGGGCTGTGTCGCCGTGGACGGGCGGTCGTTCCGGCTGACTCCGCGCGTGCTGGCGCTGGGCTTTCCCCCGCTGTCCCGGACGACGCTCACGCGGATCGCCCAGCCGCACCTCGCGGCCCTGGCCGCGCGGGTGCGCGAGTCCACCTCGCTGGCCGTGCTCGTGGGCGACGAGGTCCAGTACACGGGCCGGGTGGAGACCAGCCGCATCATGAACGTCCACATCACCATCGGCACGCGCTTCCCCGCGTTCGCCACCTCCATGGGCCGTGTCCTGCTCGCCGACCTGTCCTCCGAAGAGCGAGCACGACGGCTCGCGCGGACGGAGCCCGTCCCCCTCACTCCGTACACCGTGACCGGGCGCGCGGAGCTCGACGCCCTCCTGGACCAGGTGGGGAGGCAGGGGTACGCGCTGGTCGACGAGGAGCTGGAGGTCGGCCTGCGTTCGATCGCGATGCCCGTGCGGGACCGGGCGGGGAGAGGCGTGGCGGCGGTCAACGTCGCCATGCACAGCGCCCGGATGTCCCGCGAGGAGTGCCTGGCCGAGGTCCTGCCGGAGCTTGCGGAGGCGATCGCCGGCATCGAGGCGGACCTGCACGTCACGGAGCGGTACGCCCGGGTTCCCGCGTTCTGAGCCGGCGGCACGGCTGCCGGAGAACTGCCGTGCGCTCGGGCTCGTGTCCCGGTCGCGTATCGCGGGCGTATCGAAAAACGCATACGCCGGTGCAATGAGCCTCCCTGTCCAATGAGGGCATGAAGCACGACGTGTCCCCACGAGGGATCGTGATAGTCGGCCTGTCGGCCCTCGCTGCGGCGGGCGCCTTGTTCGTCATCCGGGGGCCGCTCCTGATGGCCGCGCCCAGATGCATGGCCGGGCAGTGGCACGGCTGCCTCGACACCTTCAACGGGGTCGTGCTCGTCACGTTCGTCACCATGCCGCTGTCCGCGCTGGTGGTGTGGGCCCTGGCGCGCCGCCGGCGCGCCGCCGGGGTCGCGTCGGCGGGACGGGTCTCGCTGGCCGAGGTGGGCATGGTCCACGGGACGTTGCCGTTCGTGTGGATGACCATGATGCCGGGCTCGGGGGCGGGTGTGGTCCCCGGTCGCTTCAGCCTGATACCGCTGAGGGACCTGGTCACGATGGGGCCGCTCGGGATCGGCGGGAATCTGCTGGTGTTCGCCTCGCTGGGCTTCTTCGCCCCGATGCGCTTCGCGGCGCTGGCGTCCGTGCCACGGGTGCTGGCCCTGGGAGCGGGCTGCTCGATCCTGGTCGAGACCGCCCAGTACGTGCTGCGCCTCGACCGCGTCTCCTCCGTGGACGACGTCCTGGTGAACGCCGCCGGCGCCGGGCTGGCCGCGCTGGCGTCGCGCCGCTGGTGGCGGACGGCGGAGCAGGAGCCCTCGGAGGGTCTTCGGCATCCCGCGTCGGCGACGACGGCATGAGAGACGGGGAGCGAAGCACGGCGGCGGGGAAGCGGAAAGGGACGCGGGGGCCCGGCGACGGGCGCGCGGCCGTGCATACATCGGCGATACGACGCGTTGTCTAGGCTTCCGACATGCGCGTTTTGATCGTGGAGGACGAGCCCTATCTGGCGGAGGCCGTACGGGACGGTCTCCGGCTGGAGGCGATCGCCGCCGACATCGCCGGGGACGGCGACACCGCCCTGGAGCTGCTCGGCGTCAACTCGTACGACCTCGCCGTCCTCGACCGCGACATCCCCGGCCCCTCGGGGGACGAGGTCGCCCGGCGCATCGTCGCCTCCGGCAGCGGCATCCCGATCCTCATGCTCACCGCCGCCGACCGGATCGACGACAAGGAATCCGGGTTCGCGCTCGGTGCCGACGACTACCTCACCAAGCCGTTCGAGCTGCGGGAGCTCGTCATGCGGCTGCGGGCGCTGGACCGCAGGCGCGCGTACGCCCGGCCGCCGGTCCGCGAGATCGCGGGGCTGCGGGTCGACCCGTTCCGCCGGGAGGTGTTCCGCGACGGACGTTATGTGGCGCTGACCCGCAAGCAGTTCGCCGTCCTCGAGGTGCTCGTCGCCGCGGAGGGCGGGGTCGTCAGCTCCGAGGAGCTCCTGGAACGGGCCTGGGACGAGAACGCCGACCCCTTCACCAACGCCGTGCGCATCACCGTCTCCGCCCTGCGCAAGCGGCTGGGCGAGCCATGGGTCATCGCCACCGTTCCGGGGGTCGGCTACCGCATCGACGCGGGGCCGGAGGCGGGCGGCCGGGCGCATGCGTAGGCGTCCCGGGCTCAGCGTCCGGATGAAGCTCACCCTCAGCTACGCCGGGTTCCTCGCCGTCGCCGGTGCGCTGCTTCTGGCCGTGGTGTGGGGCTTCCTGCTGCGCTACGTACCCGACAATTCGCAGGGTCTGCTCGGCGTCTCGCCCAACCGCTACCTCCTCGTGCACACCTTCGCCCCCGCGGCGGCCTGGGCGATGCTCTTCCTCCTCGTCTTCGGGCTGGTCGGGGGCTGGCTGCTCGCCGGCCGGATGCTCGCACCGCTCACCCGGATCACGGGTGCGGCCCGGCTGGCGGGGGACGGGTCGCTGTCCCACCGGATCCGTATGGAGGGCCGCCAGGACGAGTTCCGCGAGCTCTCCGACGCGTTCGACAGCATGCTCGAACAGCTCGAGTCGCACGTCGCCGAGCAGCAGAGGTTCGCCGCGAACGCCTCCCACGAACTGCGCACCCCGCTGGCCGTCTCGCAGGCGCTGCTCGACGTGGCCCGGAAGGACCCGACCAAGGACCGCGACGAAGTCCTCGCCCGCCTGCAGACCGTCAACACGCGCGCGATCGACCTGACCGAGGCCCTCCTGCTCCTCAGCCGCAGCGAACGCGGCGACATCACCCGAGAGGACGTCGACCTCTCCCTCGTCGCCGAGGAGTCCGCCGAGACCCTGCTCCCCCTGGCCGAGCAGCGCGGGATCACCCTCGACGTGACCGGCGGCACGACCCGCACCAGCGGCTCGGCGGAGCTCCTCCTCCACATGACGACGAACCTCGTCCAGAACGCGATCGTCCACAACCTCCCCGCCGGCGGCACCGTGACCGTCCACACCGAGCGGTGCGCGGACGCGAGCGTGCTGCGCGTCGAGAACACGGGCCCCGTCCTGCCTCCCGGGCTCGTCCCGACCCTCGTCGAACCGTTCCGACGGGGCACGGACCGCGTCCGCACCGCCGAACACGCCGGCGCCGGCCTCGGCCTCGCCCTCGTGCACAGCATCGCCCGCGCCCACGACGGCACCCTCGACCTGGTCCCACGGCCCGGAGGCGGGCTCGTCGTCACGGTGCGGCTTCCCGCGACCGCCCGCCAGAGGGCCGGGAACCCACCGGCCGACGGCTCCCGCCCGGCGGGCGACCGGAGCCCGTCGGTAGGCTCCGGCACCATGACCAGCGATCCCCTATGGGCCCTCCGGGTGGGTGAGCCCCGTTACGTCGGTGGCGGTGGGCAGCGGTGACGGCTGACGCCCTGTCGCCGAGCCCTGTCGCGCCCGCGGGACTGAGCCGTAGGGCCCGGGCCTTCGTGGAGGTGGACGGCATCCGTGTCCCGCGTCCGGACATCCGGCGCCTTCGCACCGCCTGGCTCGGACTCGGAATCCCCGGTGCGGAGATCGACCGGGCCACGGCCTTCGACGACCGCTGGGGCGGCATCGCCCTGCCGCCTGCCCCGTTCTACGAGGGCGGCCCTCACGTCCTGGGCGCCGACCTTGCCTTCGAGGCCGCGCCGGGGCGGACTGGAAAGGGCCCGCCCTCGCCCCAGGTCTCCAGGTCCGGCTGGAAAATGCGCGCCCCATCACCGGACGGGACAAGTTTGGCATCCCCACCACCCCCATCACTCGCTCCACGCCGACCGTCGACCCGGCAGCTCGAAGCCGGTCAAGCGGTCGGCGTCATTGCGTTCCGGGGATTGGTGTCGTCTCCATGCCGCGCGGCGCGTTGACGCCTTGAAGGAGTCCAGCAGTCTACGCAGAGATACTCAACGGTCGGGCGGGCGGAGCGTCGCGCGTGCCAGTGGAAGCGGCTCACACCAGTCCGCACCTCAGGGGGCGGCTCGAGTAACGAGGCGGACTGCTGGGGGTGGAGGTCGATTGGGCTGGGTTAGGCCGACGAGGAATGTGGCCGCAGCAGCCGCTGGCCGGTCGAGATCCCTCGATGCGGGATCGAAACATTGACCGCACAACCTTTCGGCTGGGTGGCGAACCTCACAGCTCAAGCGCCATTCGGAGGCGGAATGTCCGCTTCTAGGTCTAGACCTCGATCCGGGCGCGATCTACCGTCCATCTTTGCGATTTTCATTCGATCTTTACGTCTGGGTGGGTGTGTAACGATGAGGACGCGTGCGCGTACGCGTAGCGTCGGGGGAGTCTGTGTTGTCGCGTTGAGCTCGGTTCTTGTGGTGGGCCTCATGCCTGCCATCGCTAATGCGACCACAGCGACACGGTTGAACTCCGGGGCACAACAGGCTGGCCCCGGAGTAGCTTCCGTCTCCGAGGCAGAGGCCCGGGCAGAGGCCAAGAAGACTGGCAGTAGCGTGGAGATCGCCTCGCTGCGCACTGAGAGCAGCGAGGTATTCGTCACGCCTGAGGGGGATCTGGAGGCCCGGCAGCATCTTCGGCCGGTTCGGGCGCGGATCGACGGGAAGTGGCAGCAGGTTGACACCACCTTGGCAAAGAGTGGTGACGGCGCTGTCGTTCCAAAGGCCACCACCGTGGGGCTCGAGTTCTCCGGCGGCGGTACCGCTCCCCTGGTTCGGATGACGAAGGCCGGCAGGGAGCTGGCCCTGTCCTGGCCGGACAAGCTGCCCGCCCCTGAGCTGGAGGGCAGCATGGCGACATACCGCGATGTGCTGCCTGATGTCGATCTGCGCATGGGCGCGCAGGAGGACGGGTTCACGCAGCTGCTGGTGGTGAAGACCGCCGAGGCCGCGTCGAGCGAGCGTCTTACCGAGCTGAGGCTCAAGCTGGCTGCGGACGGTATGGACGTCCGTCAGACCTCCGACGGCGGGCTTGAGGCGGTCGACGAGGGTGCCAAGAGTGCCGTGTTCGCGGCGCCCAAGCCCATGATGTGGGACTCCAGCGAGGGCGAGTCCGCGGTCGCCGCGAGCGGCGCCCGCACCATGCTGTTGACCGCGGCAGATGCCGGTGGTGATGAGGCTGGTGCCACCGGGGAGCCCGCCGCGGGCGAGTCGGGAAAGCTCGCCGCGATCGGTGTGGAACTTCCCTCTGGGGGTGACGAGCTGGTGCTCAAGCCCGACCCAGAGGTCCTCAAGGGTGACGACACGAAGTACCCGGTCTTCATCGATCCGCAGTGGTACTCGCCGCGGGCTTCTGCCTGGACCATGGCGTCGAAGTACTGGGCGTCTTCGCCGCAGTGGAAGTTCAACGGTGACCCGGACGCGGGCATGGGGTACTGCGGCTGGGCGTACTGCGCCCCGCAGGACACCAAGCGGCTCTTTTATCAGATCCCCACGTCCCGCTTCGCTGGTCAGTCGATCCTTTCCGCGGAATTCGTGGTTCGCAACGTGCACTCCGCATCGTGCTCGGCCCGCGAGGTACAGCTGTGGCGGACGAAGGGCATCAGCTCGTCGACGACCTGGAACTCGCAGCTCGCCTCGGGGTACTGGATCAAGCAGATAGCCAAGGGGTCGTTCGCTTACGGTTATGACGGCTGTTCCGCGAAGGACGCCGAGTTCGACGTCAAGGCCGCCGTGCAGGAGGCTGCCAATGGCAGCTGGTCGTCGATGACCTTCGGTCTGCGCTCGTCGGACGAGTCAGACGCCTACGGCTGGAAGCGGTTCTCGGACGACGCGTATCTGCGAGTGAAGTACAACCGGCCGCCTGCGCAGATCAAGACATCCCAGCTGTTGATGGAGTACGGCGGCACCTGCGCGACGAAGACCCCTGCCCGCGTACGGACGCTGGGCAAGATCTACCTGGACGGCGTCACTGACCCGGATGGCGACAACATTGCTGTGGATCTCGAGGCCAAGTGGGACGCGGGCGACGGCAAGGGATTCATCGTCCGTTGGAATCCTCCCTTGACGACCTATAAGGCATCGGGGTCGGACTTCGCGCTGGCTCTGCCGTCAGTGCCCGCAAACAAGACAGTGCACTGGTATGCCCGCAGCTTTGACGGGGCACAGTATTCGCCGTGGTCGTTCTCCGGAGGCGCCGGTCCGTGCCAGTTCGTATATGACACGTTGGTCCCCAAGGGGCCCAAGCTGACTTCCCGGGAGTATCCGGCCTCCGACTCAAGCAATCCAGACGATCCGTGGTTGGAAGGCGTGGGCCGCTATGGCGTGCTGACCGCCGACGCGGTCGCCGCGGACCCGGAGAGGAACGCTGACGTCGTCAAGTACTGGTTCGGCCTTAACGAAGACCCCACCTCCAAGAACACCGTCTCCACAAGCGGCGGAGCGGCAAGGCCGTGGAACTTTATGCCCTCCAAGCCCGGTGTCAACTACCTGCAGGCGCAGGCCTTCGACAGCGCCGGCAACGGTAGCGAGGTTGTCACCTACCAGTTCCGGGTCAAGGTCGGACAGCCTGAACGTGCTTCCTGGCAGCTGAACGAGGCCGAAGGCGCCACCACAGCCGAAGGCACAACGCCGCCGCGCACCGTGCAGCTGCATGGAGGTGCCGCCCTCGGGGCCCCCGGCAAGAAGAACGGCGCCCTGCAGCTGGACGGCATGACGGGGTACGCCGTGTCGGACATCTCCACCGTCGACACGGCCGACAGTTTCTCGGTCTCCGCCTGGGCCAAACTCGACCGTCTGCCGAGCACCGCCGCGATCATCGCGACGCAGCCCGGCAATCATCGCCCGGGCTTCGAGCTGTACTACAGCGCGTATGCCAACAAGTGGGTCTTCAACCAGTACTCCTCCGACAGCACCAGTGGTGTCGCCATGGGGGCTGGTTCTGCCACCCCCGGCGACGCGAAACCGGGGGAGTGGGCGCACCTTGTGGGTGTCCACGACAAAAAGGCGGGCTACCTCCGGCTGTATGTGAACGGTCAGCTGGCCGGAAGCACCCCCTACACCACTCCTTGGGAGGCACGCCGTGGTCTGCAGCTGGGCGCCGGTATGTACAGCGGTAGCCAGGCAGGGTTCTTCCCTGGCGCGATCGACGATGTTCAGGTCTTCGATAGGGCGGTGACGGCCGACGAAGCCAAGAAGCTCTCGCTGGGCGGCGAGGCTGACGGATCTAGACTGGCCCGTGCGCAGTTCCCGCTCGACGAGGCTGCCGACTCGACGGAGACCGTGGGACAGGCTGCGCCGGAGCCCCTGACCCTGCAGGGTGGCGCCACCACTGGCGCCGAGGGCATGGCCGGCAAGGCGCTCGGCCTCAACGGCACCACCGCGTATGCGTCCACCACACACCCGGTCCTGGACACGTCCCGCTCCTATGCCGTTTCCGCGTGGGCGTATCTGCCCACCACTACGGTGAGCGGCAACCGGACCGTTGTGAGCCAGTCGGGTACGAACTGCAGCGCCTTCTACCTCACCTATGAGGCGGTTGCCGGCAACTGGAGCTTGCGGACCTGCCAGGAGGACGTGTCCCCTGGCAACATCACCACGCAGCGTGTTCTTGCCCAGAAGCCGGCCACCGCGGGCTGGACTCACCTGGTCGGCGTCCATGACGTCACGGCCCACCAGATCCGCCTCTACGTCAACGGAGAGCTGCAGGGCGGCGTTGCCGCGCCGAAGGCATGGGAATCCAGTGGGGCCGTTCAGATCGGCCGTGCCCGTTGGTCTGCCAGGGACGTCGACTACTTCTCCGGCAGGGTCGACGACGTGCGTCTGTACGACCGGCCGCTCGCTGACGGCGAGGTTCTTCAGCTGTTCAAGCAGCGGCCACTGGTCAACGCCCGCTGGAACTTCGAAGCCAAGACCGGGACCGTGCCGGTGACGATCCCGAACGAGGTGAAGGACGGCGCCGCGCTGACGCTCGAAGACGGCGCGGCACAGAGCACTGACTCACAGATCGACTTCGGCAGCCTCAACCTGGACGGCATCAAGAGCTACGCGCACACGAAGGCACCTGTCGACACCAGCGGCAGCTACACCGTCACGGCCTGGGCCAAGCTGGCGGCGCTGCCGCAGGACAGCGTCTCGGTCGTGAGTGCCGAGGGCACGAACCAGAGCGCCTTCACCGTCCGCTTCGTACCCGACACAGCCGGAATCGGGCGCTGGGAACTCGCTCTGCAAGACAAGGATGCCGCGGACGCGAAAACAGTGCGCGTCTCCAACAACCAGTTCTTCGACGCCACGTCCTGGAACCATCTGGCCGTCGTCTACAACGGCTTCGGCAAGCAGGCTCGCCTCTACGTCAACGGGAATCTAGAGCAGGTCGCCTGCGTCGATTCCGACGGTGACGGCAATCCCGACGTGGCGGGATGCGAGGACCGCGTCTCCTGGTCGGACAACGCCCTCACGTTTAAGGCGTCCACGTCGCTCCAGATCGGACGGGCGAAGACCAATGGCGTCTTCGGCGAGTACTTCCCCGGCGTGGTCGACGACGTCTGGGCCTTCCAGGGCGCGCTGAACGACTCGCAGGTCCAGGAGCTCGCCAACAGCATGTTCGACATCCCGACCCAGGTGCCGGGCGGCAGCTGACCGCCGCCGGCTAGTTCGGCCACCTCACGTCATCCACAAGCACAGGTGCGGGAGCCTATCGAGGCTCCCGCACCCCTCAATGATGGAACCAACAGAATGAAACGATCACATCGCCCGTTCTGGCGAACGGGCTCACGCAGGCGCATCTCCATAGTCCTTTCGACCCTGATGGTCGGCAGCCTGCTTCAGACAGCCGCGACGACCGCGAACGCGGCACAGATCAATGGACTCGTCGCCGTACCCGCATCTGAGAAGCCCGTCGCCGGCAAGGACGGCATCCACGTCCGCCCGCGGACCTTGTCCAAGGGCCCCCGCACACCCGGCACGCCCCCCAAGGCAGCCTGGCCCACCCCGGCCAAGGCCACGGTGACCCTGCCCGCAACCACCGGCGCCCAGACGGGCACGGCGCAGCGGGCCGGCCGCCTTCCCCTGTCCATCGCCCCGGCGAAGAACGAGAAGAACCCCGCCGAAGCGACCCTCCAGACTCAGACCCTCGACCATGCCCACGCCAAGCGAGCAGGCGTCAACGGGCTGATGTTCACCGTCGAACCGGCATCCGCCTCCCGTGCCAAGACCGCCACCACGACGGACACCACCCACACCCCGCGCAAGGTCGCCGTCACCGTCGACTACGCCGACTTCGCCGAAGCCTTCGGTGGCGGATACACCTCCCGGCTTCACCTGGTCGAACTGCCGCAGTGCGCGCTCACCACCCCCGAGAAGGCCGCATGCCGCCAGGGCACGCCCCTGACGACGAAGACCGACCCCGAGCAGCAGACACTGACCGCCGACGCGGTCAACCTGCGCATGACCGGGATGACCGTCCTGGCCGCCACCGCCTCCGCCGAAGGCGACACCGGCACCTACAAGGCCACCAGCCTCTCGCCGTCCTCGGCCTGGCAGACGAACCTGAATACCGGTGATTTCACCTGGCAGTACCCGATGCCGGTGCCCCAGGTCCCCGGCGCGATGTCCCCGAGCGTCGGCCTGAGCTACTCGGCACAGAGCATCGACGGCCGCACCACCTCCACCAACAACCAGGGCTCCTGGATCGGTGACGGCTTCGAGTACGCCCCTGGCTTCATCGAGCGCCGCTACAAGCCCTGCGCCGACGACGGTGAGAAGAACGGCGACGGATCCAAGCCCGGTGACCTCTGCTGGACGTACGACAACGCCTTCCTCACCTTCAACGGCAAGGGCGGTGAACTCGTCCCCACCGGCACCGACACGTGGAAGCTGCAGAACGACGACGGGACTAAGGTCACGCGCCTGAAGGACACCGCCCGCGGCAACGGCGACAACGACGGCGAGTACTGGGAGCTGACCACCCCGGACGGCACCCGCTACTACTTCGGCTACAACCGGCTTCCCGGCTGGGCCACGGGCCAGAACACCACGGACTCCACGTGGACTGTCCCGGTCTTCGGCAACAACGACACCGAACCATGCCACGCCACCGCATTCGCCGACTCCTGGTGCCAGCAGGCATGGCGCTGGAACCTCGACTTCGTCGTGGACACCCACAGCAACGCCATGTCGTACAAGTACGCCAAGGAGACCAACTCCTACGGACGCAACCTGAAGGCGGCCGACGACACCCCCTACGTCCGCGGCGGCTACCTGGAGCGAATCGACTACGGCCTCAAATCCGCGAACATGTACGCGGACAAGCCCCTGGGCCAGGTCGTGTTCACCAGCGAAGAACGCTGCCTGCCCGAGACCGGGGTCACCTGCGCGCCCGACACGATCGACACCAAGTCTGCCTACTGGTACGACACCCCGTGGGACCTGAACTGCAAGGCCGGCACGGACTGCGACCAGGGCCGCCTCTCGCCCAGCTTCTGGACACGTAAGCGCCTGACGGACGTGACCACCCAGGTACTCAAGGGCGACGGCACCTACGGCAAGGTCGACTCCTGGAAGTTCACCCACCGCTGGGGCATGGCCGACACCGACTACCAGCTGCTGCTCGACAGCATCCAGCGCACCGGCTACACGGCAACGCCGTCGATCACCCTGCCGAAGACCACACTGGGGTACACGCAGCTGCCCAACAGGCTGGACATGACCGGTGACGGATTCGCCCCGTTCATCAAGTCCCGCCTGTCGTCGATCGCGGACGAGACCGGAGGCCAGAGCAGCGTCAACTACTCGCCCCCTGCCTGCACCGCCGGAAACCTGCCCACGCCCGAGACGAACACCACGCGCTGCTTCCCGCAGTACTACGGCGGCGGAAACAACGAAACAGCGTTCATCCACTGGTTCAACAAGTACGTCACCACCTCGGTCACCGACACCGACCGCACGGGTGGCTCGCCCGACCAGGTCACCCGCTACGACTACCTCGACGGAGCGGCCTGGCACTGGGACGACGACGGCCTGACCAAGGACAAGGAACGCACCTGGTCCCAGTGGCGTGGATACGGCCACGTCCGGGTCCGCACCGGCGGGCAGGGCGACGACAGCGCCATGAAGAGCCAGGAAGAGCACTACTTCCTGCGCGGCATGGACCAGGACCGCCAGAACACCAGCGGCACCGCCAAGAAGGACGTCGCCTTCGCCCTCGACGAGGGCGAAGGCGATCCGATAACCGACCATGACACGTGGGCCGGTTTTGAATACAAGACGGTCGTCTTCGACAAGCCCAGCGGCAAGATCCTCTCCAAGACGGTGAACCGCCCCTGGCACCACCAGACCGCCAGCAAGACCCGCACCTGGGGCACGATCTCCGCCGAGTACACCGGCATCGAGAACACCCGCACATGGGACAGCCTCGACCAAGGTGCCGGTTCCAAGTGGCGCACCACCTCGAAGCAGACCACCTTCGACGACGCCACCGGCCGAGCCATCCAGGTCGACGACTTCGCGGACGACTCCACCGCGGCGGATGACCAGTGCACCCGCACCGACTACGCCACCAACACCACTGCGAACATCCTGAACCGAACCTCCCGCGTGGAGACGGTGTCCGGCGCCTGCGCCACCACCCCCGATCGTTCGAAGGCGGTTCTCTCCGACGTCCGCACCGCCTATGACGGAGGCGCATACGGAGCCGCCCCCACCAAGGGTGACGCGACCGCGACGGCGACCCTGAAGTCTCACGACGGGACCAAGGCCACTTACCTCGAGTCGGGCGTGACCTACGACTCCTACGGCCGCCAGCTGACCTTCACCGACCTGACCGCCGACGTCACCGTCACCGGCACCGGAGCCCCGGTCCGAACTGTCCGCGCAGACGGACGGACCACCACCACGGCGTACACGCCGGCCTCCGGCATACCCACGCAGATCAAGAGCACCACCCCGCCGGCCAAGGCCCTGGACAACACCACGACCCAGACCACAACACGCGACATCGACCCGCTGCGCGGTCAGGTCGTCAAGGAGACCGACACCAACAACAACAGCACCCAGACCACCCTGGACGCCCTCGGCCGCACCTCCAAGATCTGGCTCGCCGACCGCAACAACACGCTGACGCCTAACTTCGAGTTCACCTACACCGTCGCCGAAGGACAGCCGGTGGCAGTGGGTACCAAGAAGCTCGACAACAACGGCGGACAGATCACCAGCTACAACCTCTACGACGGACAGCTCCGCCTGCGTCAGACACAGGAACCCGGACCCAACGGTGGCCGCATCCTGACCGACACGTTCTACGACGAGCGGGGCCTGGTCACCCGCAGCTTCGCGCCGTACTACACCGAGGGCGCACCGCAGACCGGCATCTTCAAGCCCGTCGACGCTCTCGCGGTGGAGACCCAAACGCTCACGTCCTACGACGGCACGGGCCGCCCGGTCGAGGTCAAGCAGATCGCCGGCAACGGCGACGGCGGAGCCGTCCTCCAGACCACTAAGACCATCTACAGCGGCGACCGCATCACCGTACTGCCGCCGCAGGGAGGAACAGCCACCACGACGCTGGATGATGCCCGCGGTAACACGATCGAGCGGCGCCAGCACCATCAGAACACCCCGGACAGCACGTACGACACAACAAAGTACGAGCACACCCCGCGCGGCGAACTGAGCAAGGTCACCGACCCCGCAGGCAACAGCTGGACCTACGTCTACGATCAGCAGGGCCGCCAGGTCACCAGCAAGGACCCTGCCAAGGGCACCCTGACCAGCACCTACGACGACCGCGGTCAGCTCACCTCGACCACGGACGCCCGCAACGACGACGATCCGAACCTCGGCAAGCTGTTCTTCACCTACGACAACCTCGGCCGCAAGACCGAAGTCCGCGAAAAGAGCATCACCGGAACCCTCCGCGCCAAGTGGATCTACGACACGCTCACCGGCGCCAAGGGCAAGCTGGCGGAATCCACCCGATACGACAACGGCCAGGCATACACCACGAAGGTGACGGCCTACGACCGCCTCTACCGGGCAACCCGGACCGCTGTCGTCATCCCCGCAGCCGAAGGCCTGCTGCAAGGCACGTACCAGACCGCCACCACCTACAAGCCCTCAGGACTTGTAGCCGGCGTCTCCTACTCGGCCGCAGGTGCACTGCCCGGAGGAAGCTCTAACTACACCTACGAGGACCAGACCCTGCGCCCCATCACCGTCTTCGGTGAGGGCATGTCCACGTCCATCTCGTACAGCCTCACCGGCAAGCCCATGCAGTACACGATGGGCCTGACCAACAGCGTCAACAAGACTCAGGTCACCAACACCTACGAGTGGGGGACCCAGCGCCCGGCGACCACCCGCGTGGACCGCCAGGGCCAGAACGGCGTCGACCGCAACATCACCTACCGCTACGACGAAGCCGGCCACATCCTCAGCCAGAGCGACGTCTCCCGCAGCGGAACCGACAACCAGTGCTACACCTACGACTACCTCAGCCGGCTCACCGAGGCCTGGACCGCCAAGACCGCCACCTGCGCAGCCGCGCCGGCAACCAGTGACCTGGGCGGCCCCGCCCCCTACTGGCACTCCTACACCTACGACAAGGCGGGCAACCGTCTCTCTCGCACGGCCCATGACCCGGGCGGCGACACCAGCAAGGACACCAAGAGCACCTACAACTACACGCCCCCCGGCACAGCCGACGCCAACCAGCTCACCGGCGTCAGCACCACCCAGGGGACCAACGCGCCCGTCACCGAGGCCTTCACTTACGACGCCCTCGGCAACGCCACCCAGCGCGGCAGCCAGAGCCTGACCTGGGATGCCGAAGGCCACCTCTCCACCGCCACCACCGGCGCCAGTACCACCAAGTACGTCTACGACGCCGACGGCAACCGCCTCATCACGCGCACCCCGGCCAAGACCACTCTCCACCTCGGGCACACTGAGGTAACCCTCGACAAGGACGCGACAGCCACCAAGGCCACCCGCTACTTCTCCCTCGGTGACGGCCATCAGGCCATCCGCAACAACGACGGCACCTTCGCCTTCACCCTTGCGGACCACCAGGCCACGGGCAACCTCGCGGTCAACGCCACCGACCTCGCCCTCTCCCAGCGCCGCACCTCCCCCTTTGGCGAGAGCCGCGGCACAGCGACCGGCACGTGGCCCGGCACCAAGAGCTTCGTCGGCGGTTTCGACGAGAAGGACACCACCGGACTCGTCCACCTCGGCGCGCGCGAATACGACCCGGCCACCGGCCGCTTCATCTCCGTCGATCCCGTCCTTGACGTGACCGAATCCCAGCAGATGAACGGCTATAACTACGCCAACAACAGCCCCGTCAGCTCCTCCGACCCCGACGGCCTCCGGCCCCTCGGCCCCACCGACACCCCGCGCGGCGACGCCGACTACAGCAAGAAGCACCACGGCTCGACCTGGGTGAACACCAGCCACGGTTGGTACTGGAAGAACGTCCAGCAAGCCCCTATCGAGGGCCGCGGCACCGTCACCGTCACCACCTACATCGGAAGCGCCAACAACAGCCGCTACGCCCCTCGCGGCTCCGTTTCCTTCGTTCCGATCAAGCCGAAGCCCAAGGAAGTCACCTTCCACGGCTGGGCCATGGGAACCAACCCCAACTACAACCCCGCCGTCAGCGACGCCGACTGGAGCGCCCGACCTCCGCTGGAAACCTGGCAGAAGGTCGTCCTCGGCATCGCAATCGGCGCCGGAGTCGTAGTCGCCGGAGCCCCCGTAGCCGCCGCCGTCGGCCCAGAAATCGCAGCCGCCTGCCTCGCCAACCCCGCAGGCTGCGCAGAAACTGTGTCTGAAATCGGCACTGGCGGAGCCGCAGGAGGAAGCCTTCCCACGCGCCCCGCATACAACGGGGCAGTGAATAGCGCCAATGCTTCCCGACTCGGACAGCAACTACAGTACGAAGTGGACGCGTCAGCAGCCGCCAGTATGTTCACCAAGGATGGCCTCCTGGTTGACGAGATCATCGCGAGATCCACTCTCATCCAAAAGGGAACCCAGATGGGGAACCAGCACCTGAAGGATTACTTCGCCGCGCACGGTGGAGCGGAGCAGTGGGGAAAGTACGCTACTCCAAGGCTCAACTCTCCTGGGCGAGATGGAACGTTCGACATTCATTTCTATCGAAATAAAGTAAGCGGGGAGATATACTACTACGACTACAAAGTCAAGTTTGGTGGAGGAGGGAAGCAATGAGGGTTCGCTACCTAGGGCCCCCTGCGCAAGCGCCTGACCCCTTGGACGGCAGGTACGTGTTCGAGGCGGGGAGGGAGTACGTGGTACTGGAGCTGCACGCGGAGAGCGATGGCTCGACTCTTCTTCGAATCGAGCCATCCAGGGGCAGCCTTGCAGGCCTCTACAACAGCCGATACTTCGAGCAGGTTTCCGACGTGATCCCATCACTCTGGGGCGTTGTAACCCTTCCCGGCGGTGGAGTTCTTCTGGGTCCGCCAAAATGGCTGTCGGGGGAATTCTGGGAGCTCATGATGGAGCGTGAACCGGAAGCAGAGGCAGAGTTTGAAGCGGTTCGCGATGAAATCACGGCGGAAGATCCCGTAGCCCGATCCTCTTAGGGTGACCTCCGTGTAGCACGTATCCAAATAGGTCCCGCAGGAATGCCTGCGGGACCTATTTGTTTCACCAATGAACACGCTTTCCTGTGGCCTATTGTTCAGCAGGGGGAGCTGTCACTGAGCCGTTTTCATCCTGTCTCTGCGGGTGAAGTGGCAGGTCAGCGGGGGTGCGCAACGAGACGAGGCTCCTGGTCGTTGCGGTGGCGTTCTCTACGCACCACGCATCGTCCGAGGAGCCTCGTTTGGTCCCGTATCGTGCCACGGTCGACGTCCCGCATGAGCTGGTCGAGCACGTTTCCTGGCTCATCTAGGCACGAAGGTGTGAACGCCGCTCGCGGTGACGGAAGCTGGGGTGCTTCCAGCACGCTCTGCTCGCGCTGGTGCACCTGCGCAAGAACAAGACGCTGCCCGCCCTGGCAGCCGGCTTCGGCATCGCCACAGCCACTGCCTGGCGCTACGTCGACGCGACTCTCGACGTTCTCTCGGCGTGGGCGCCTAGCCTGCACGAGGCCCTGACCGGGCTGGGTGAGGGCGGCTTCGTCATCGTCGACGGCGCCCTGATTCCCACCGACCGCATCGCCGCCGACGAGCCGTACTACTCGATGAAGCACCGCAAGCACGGCATGAATGTGCAGGTCATCACCCGTCCCGATGGCACGCCGCTGTGGTTCTCCCGCGCGACACCGGGCCACACCCACGTTCTGACCGCGGCACGCGCCCATGGCATCGTCCAGGCCTGCCTCACCCGGCAGATCCTCGTCCTTGCGGACCGCGCCTTACCAGGGCGCCGGCGCCACCTTCCGCACCCCGTACCACCTCCGCGAACAGCCCGAGCACTACCAGCAGTTCAACCGCGATCACCCCAGACTGAGGGCCCCGGGAGAACGGGCCTTCGCGCAGCTGAAGTCCTGGCACATCCTCCGACGAGCCAGATGCTCCACCCGCCGCATCTGCACCATCGTCTGGGCCGCCCACACCCTGCTGACCTGCGGCTATGCAGGATGAAAAAGGCTCAGTGAGCCGGGTCAGTTCCTAACGTGCCATGGGTTTCCCCCTTCGCGACAGGCCCGGGGCGGACCTGATGACCAACGACCTTACGGGGCTGCCGAATAGCCGTCCATGCAAGAACGGGACGATGCGCGTGTTCGCATAAATGAGCCTGCGGCGGGCGGCAGAAACCCCGCGTGCTCAACGGTGCCGCTCCCAGTAGGCCGCGAACGGCACAGCGGCGCACAGGGCCCTCTCCCGGTAGCCGCGATACTCCGCCAGCCGGTCGGCGGGCAGCAGCTCGCCGCCCAGGAACGCGTCTCCCTCGGTGTAGTGCATCCGGTACAGGTCCCGGTCGTGGAACAGCCAGAAGTCGTGATCCGACAGACCCTCCACGGCCTGCTCGGCGAGGTCGATGAGGCCGATGGACTCACCGGCCTTGATGTTGCCCGGGTAGGCCGCGAGCTCGTAGCGCAGGTAGTCGGTGAGCGGTGAGGTGAGGACATGGACGCGGGACACCCGCTTGCCCTTGTCCGTCACGGAACGCACCCACGGGTTGTCGTCCCACTCGGGGCCCATGTCCTCGCCCTCTGTGATCTGTCCGAGGTCCGCGGCGGCAAGGTTGCCCAGGTCACGCTTCACCAGCGACCATATGCCCTCGGTCAGGTTCAGATCGGAGGGCTCAGGTCGGCAACTGGAAGACGGTGAGCCAGTCGGCGTTCGCCGCGATGAAGTGCTTCATGCCGGCGGTCAGGTGGAGGCGGACGTTGTCTCACACGAGCAAAATCGGGGTTCCGAGCTGGATGTGAGCACGGACTATGAGGTCGCGGAAGTCACGCCAGCCGAAGCCCTTCGGCTCACCCTGGCGGCCTCGGTACTCACGGATCCGGTAGATCAGCCGGGATCGCTCGCCGGGCTTGTATCAGGTTATATGCCCGCCATCGACACGCGCCCCGGGCCCCGATCGCGTACCCGCACCACAGGGGTTGGCCAACCCTTTCGGCGTCGGTCAACCCGCAGCCCTGCGCGTATCTCACGGTCCAGGGCTACCGGAGCGGACCGACCGCCGTCAGGCGAACGGTCCGACATCACCCAGTCAAGTTCAGTACAGTCATCGTCCTGAACCCGAGCCGGTAACAGTCGGCGGTCTCGGACCCTGAGGCCGTCACCACGACTCGACCGACATCACGAGTTCAAGTTCAGTAGACGGGGCAGCTGCAAGAGGAATCTTGGGATATCCGGCTATGCCGAAGCACTTGGGTCACCGCCAGGATGCGTTGAGGGGCCATGGCCCGGCCATGGCACCAGGTGCCAGCCCGGTGCGATGTGCTGGTGAGTGGTGCGATCATGAGATTGGGCGCGGGGGCGCACCCGAGCCGTGAAGGACCCCGACGTGGGACGCCCCGACAAGGCCGCGCGTGCGGCCATCGCGCGCCGCCGCTCGGACGCCATCGACCTACGCCTCGCCGGCGTGGACTGGCTGACGATCGCCCGCAAGCTCGCTGCCGACCCCGCCGTCAACAGCGACAGCATCGCCTACCCGCAGGGCTACGGCAGCAAGCGATACCGGAAGGAGCAGGACCCGCCGAGCAACGAGGCCCTGATCCACGCCGCCTGCCGCGATGTCCGCCAGGCCCTCGCCGACCGGCGAGCCGAACTGGCCGACGACGTCGATGAACTCCGCGCCCTGGAGGCAGACCGGCTCGACCGGCTGTTCTTCGTCGCCTACAAGAAGGCCGTCCGCGACCAGGACCTCGCGGCCATCGACCGCACCCTGCGGATCATGGAGCGCCGCGCCCGGCTCCTCGGCCTCGACATGCCCGTCCGCACCGAGCTGTCCGGCCCGGACGGCGGGCCGGTCCAGGTCGAGAGCGCCATGGTGGACGAGCTGGAGAAGCTGATCGCGCTCACCGACCCGGACACCGAATGAGGGCCCGGGACACCGCGGGCATCGCCGCCCGCTACACGACGCTGCCGCCGGCGCAGCGCCGCTCCATAGCCCGGTCCGTCTCCCCGGAACTTCGGGCTGAGCTCGTTCGCGCCGAACGGCAGCTCGCGATGGACCGCTCGCCGGGGACTCTCGCCGCCGTGCTCACCCGCGGCCACGAGATGCAGCCCCTCATCTTGACCTGATCGACCAGGCGTTCATCGACATGGCCGAAGGCCGGTGCGACGCGTCATGCTCACCATGCCCAGCGGTACGGCAAGAGCCGACGCGCCTCGCGCTGGGCCCCGCTGTGGTACCTGCGGCGTAACCCCGGCCACCGCTTGATGATCGCCAGCTACTCCCCCGACCTCGCCGACGACCACGGCCGGTGGATCCGAGACGCCATCCTCACCTGGGGCGACGACCTCGGCCTCCAGCTCAAGCACGGCATCCAGGCCGCCAACCACTTCGACATCGTCGGCAGCGAAGGCGGACTCCTCCCGGCCGGCCTCGTCGGCGGCCTGACCGGCAGCGGCGCACACATCGCCATCGTCGACGACCCGGTCAAGGACATGGCGGACCCCGCCCCCCGACCATGCGCAGGCGTGCCTGGGACTGGTGGACCTCCGTCATCCAGACCCGACTCGAACCCACCGGCGCCATCTGCCTGATCCAGACCCGCTGGCACGAGGACGACCTCGCTGGCCGGATCCTCGCCACCGAGCGCGACGCCTGGCGCGTCATCGACCTCCCCGCCCCCGCCGACAGCCCGGACGATCCCCTCGGCCGCGCGCCCGGGGAGGCACTGTGGCCCGAACGCTTCGACGCCGCCCACCACGCCAAGACCCGCAAGCGCGTCGGCGAACGCGTCTGGGGCGCCCTCTACATGCAGAAGCCCCGCCCGCCCGAGGGCGGCGTGTGGTAGCGCAAGTGGATCGACAACGCCCGCATCAACGCTGTCCAGTTCTCCGGCCTCGACATGGCTGGCATCGTCGTCGAGCACCGTCGGCGACGAGACCGGCATCGTCGGTGTCGCCCGAGACTTCGACCGGCAGCTGTACGTCCTCGCCGACCGGTCGGGCTCGATGGGCGCCAACGACTGGGGCCTGACCGCCTGCCGCCTGGCTCTGGAGCTCAAGGCCGACGCCATCGTGGTGGAGAAGAACTACGGCGGAGACATGGCGAAGCAAGTGGTCACCCAGGCGTGAGAGCAGCTGCGCAGGGACGGCGTCACGAAGGGCCTGCTCATGCCGATGATCCTGGAGGTCACCGCAAAGGTCGGCAAGCGGCTCCGCGCGGCGCCCGTGGCCCAGCTGTACGAGCAGCAGCTCGTCCACCACGTCGGCGAGTACACCGAGCTGGAAGACCAGATGGTCACCTGGGTCGAAGGCATGGACAGCCCAGACCGTATGGACGCCGCCGTGCACGGCCTCGCCGAACTGGCCGACGCGGACCAGCTCGACACCCTTCCGCCAGGCTATGGCATCCGCTTCGACGGCCGCCGGTGAGCTGTCTGACGAACTTAGGAAACTGCCCGAGTGGGAAACGGACCAGTTCAGGGGATCGGCCCGACGTTCTTGACCCTTTTGACTTAACTCACAACCCTCTTGGTTGTGAGTTATAAGGGACGAAGGGCCGCTCGGCTAGCTATGCTCGGAAGCGTTGAACACCCCACACGGGTGTGCATCGTTTGCAGGTGAGTACGGACGCCGGCCGTGAAAGATTGGCACTCCTGAACGACCGGCGCCCCCAGGGCTACTGGTCGCCGAAGGCGTTACTCAGCCAGATCGCGATCTGGACGAGCAGCCAGACTCGGCGGCCAGTAGGCCGTTGCCCCGGCTTGGAGTGCTTTCCCATTCCACTCTCCCTTCACCATGAGGTGTGTTCGACCTGCACGCGTGAGCAGGCGAGCGGGACGGGTGAGCATCAGCCGTAGCACTGAGACCTTATGCGCCGTTGCTTGGCTGTGAGGGGCATTTCCTCAACTCCGTCGACAATGACCCTAAGTCCGTGGAGGAATCCGGCAGGAGCGTGTTAATAGCCTCGCGATCATGCAAGCTCGGGGGAGTTGGTCCGTGACGGTGTGCGGTGTCCTGCCGGCTGCTCGACGGGAGACAGCACACCGCCCGCCGATCGACAACGGGACGCGCATCTCGACCGCGTCCGGGACACATACCGGCTCGGGCGCAGCGCAGGACTGGAGTCGCAGGAGCAGAAGATCGTCGCCGTCCCGATCGGGACGGCGGCGGACGAGCACGTTCATCGCGGCGTGGACGTCCGCGGGAGGTGCGGCGGCGGTGGCGGGCACGGGCGCGTGCCGGCGTACGTACGCGGTGAGCACGGAGACGACCGAGGGCTGGTCTTCCGCGGAGTCCTTCATGATGCGTTCCAGCGCGTAGATGCCGCCCAACCGGACGTCCATCGACTGCGACCCCAGGTTGCCGATCGCGGTGTTGAAGCGGGTCGTGATCTGGCCCTTCTCCGCGATCCGCAGCTCCTTGCCCGCCTGGCCCACCTGAAGCCAGGTGAACAGCAGCGCCGCCACCGCCGCGATGCCCGGCAGGCTCAGCAGCAACAGGGTCAGCCGCGGAAACGCGGCGGCTTCGCGCGGTTGCGGGCGGCGGCGCCGGGTCGCCGCGCGTCGCAGGCGCCCGAATCGACGAGTCCTCGACATGGCGCCATTGGCCCACACGCCGCCGCCCCACCCGCGGGTGCCACACCGCGACTCCTTCCTTTGGAGTCACGGCGACGAGGGTGGGGCCCCGCCCCCGGAGTGGGGGCGGGCGTCAGGCGAGGAGGGTGGGCGCGCTCTGGTCGAGCACCTTCTCGATCCGTCCCCACGTCTCCTCGTCCCGGGCCACCGGCTCCAGCGTCTTCCCGGCGCCCGTGCCCCAGGTCGCGGCGAGCGCCACCGGGTCCGTCCCGGTGGCCGCCGCCGCGGCGAGTGCGGCGGCGCCGAGGGCGACGAGTTCGGTGGCGGCGGGGATCACGAGGGCGCGGCCGGAGAGCCGGCGGACGGTCTCCGTCCAGGCGCCGCCCCGCGAACCGCCGCCGATGAGGCGGAGCGGGCGGTCGCGTACGGACGGATCGGCGGGGTCGAGGCCGCAGGCGGTGAGCAGTTCGTCGAGGGCGCGCAGCACGGTGAAGACGGCGCCCTCGTAGGCCGCGCCGAGCAGGGCGCGCGGGGTGGTGGCGTGCGTCAGGCCGGTGAGGAGGCCGGTGGCGCGGGGCAGGTCGGGGGTGCGTTCGCCGTCGAGGTACGGCAGGAGGACGAGGCCTTCGCCGGGCGCCGCGTCCTCGCGGTCCAGGCCGAGGAGGCCTGCGATGCGGTCGACGGCGAGCGTGCAGTTGAGGGTGCAGCCGAGCGGCAGGTACGTGCCGTCCGTGGCGGCGAATCCGGAGATGCCGGGGCTCGCGGGGCGAGCGCGCGTGGCGGCGAAGACCGTGCCCGAGGTGCCCAGGCTGACGACCGGGTGGTCAAGGAGGCCGGTGCCGCCCAGGCCGAGCCCCACGGCGGCGGCCATGTTGTCGCCCGTTCCCGCGGCGACGGCGATGCCCTCCGGCAGGCCGAGCGCCTCGGCCGCCGCGCGGGTCAGACCGCCGACACGGGTGCCACCGGTCGGGGCGACGGTCGGGAGCAGGGCCGGGTCGAGGCCCAGGAGGTCCAGGATGCCGGTGTCGTAGGCAGCCGGTGTGGCGGCGGTGGTGAGGGCGGGGCCTCCTGTGTCCCCATCGGGCTTCGCACGGCTCGCGCCCGTCTCCGTGTCCGTGCCCGCGCCGTACCAGCCCGTCCCCGACGCGTCGCCCGGGTCCGTCACCGGCTCCCCGCTGAGGCGTTCGGTGAGGAAGTCGTGCGGGAGGCGCACGGCCGCGGTGCGGGCCGCTGTGGCCGGCTCGTGCTGGCGGAGCCACTGCCACTTCGTGGCCGTGACGGCGGCGACCGGGACGGAGCCGGTGCGGGCGAGCCAGGGTTCGGGGCCGCCGAGGGCGGCGGTGAGGGCCGCCGCCTGGGGGGCCGAGCGGGTGTCGTTCCAGAGGAGCGCGGGACGCAGCGGGCGGCCTGCCCCGTCGAGGGTGACGAGACCGTGCTGCTGGCCGGCGACCGCGATGCCGACGACCGCGGAGGGAGTCACCGCGGCCTCTTCGAGGCCCGCCGCCACTGCCCTGCCCAGGGCCGTCCACCACGCCTCCGGGTCGCTCTCGCGGGCTCCCCCGCCGCCGGTGACGGTGTGCGGTGTACGGCCGACGGCGAGCAGGGCACCGGTCTCCACGTCGACGACCGCCGCCTTCGTGGACTGGGTGGAGCTGTCGACGCCGATCACCACCGGACGGTCCGGCATGGGCCACCTCTCCTTCCGATCTTTCCGAATCTCCTCGCCGAGGAACGAACACTGGCGCTCGCCCGTGTCCCGGCGGTATTAGTTATGTCAGAAAACAAATCCCGTGACCAGCCTCCCGAAGGAGCCGGCATGCCGCAGCACCTCGCCCCCACCCCCGACGACCGCTTCACCTTCGGCCTGTGGACCGTCGGCTGGCAGGGGCGTGACCCCTTCGGGGACGCCACCCGCCCGGCGCTCGACCCGGTCGAGTCGGTCGAGCGGCTCGCCGAGCTCGGCGCGTACGGCGTCACCTTCCACGACGACGACCTCATTCCGTTCGGAGCGGAAGAAGCCGAGCGGGAGACGGCGGTCAAGCGCTTCCGCGCCGCGCTCGACCGCACCGGCCTGAAGGTCCCCATGGCCACCACCAACCTCTTCACCCACCCGGTCTTCAAGGACGGCGGCTTCACCGCCAACGACCGGGACGTGCGGCGCTTCGCCCTGCGCAAGACGATCCGCAACATCGACCTCGCCGTGGAGCTCGGCGCCTCCGTCTACGTGGCCTGGGGCGGACGCGAGGGCGCCGAGTCGGGCGCCGCCAAGGACGTGCGCGTCGCGCTCGACCGGATGAAGGAGGCCTTCGACCTGCTCGGGCAGTACGTCACCGAGCAGGGGTACGATCTGCGCTTCGCCATCGAGCCCAAGCCCAACGAGCCCCGCGGCGACATCCTGCTGCCGACCATCGGCCACGCCCTCGCGTTCATCGAGCGCCTGGAGCGGCCCGAACTCGTGGGCGTCAACCCGGAGACGGGTCACGAGCAGATGGCCGGCCTCAACTTCCCGCACGGCATCGCGCAGGCGCTGTGGGCCGGCAAGCTCTTCCACATCGACCTCAACGGGCAGTCCGGCATCAAGTACGACCAGGACTTCCGCTTCGGCGCGGGCGACCTGCGCCAGGCCTTCTGGCTGGTCGACCTCCTGGAGTCGGCCGGCTACGAGGGTCCGCGCCACTTCGACTTCAAGCCCGTGCGCACCGACGGCTTCGACGGTGTGTGGGAGTCGGCGAAGAACTGCATGCGCAACTACCTGATTCTCAAGCAGCGCGCCGCCGCCTTCCGCTCCGACCCCGAGGTCCGCGCCGCGCTCGCCGCGTCCCGCCTCGACGAACTGTCCGTGCCCACCGCCGCCGACGGCCTCGCCGGCCTGCTGGGCGACCCCACCGCGTACGAGACCTTCGACGCCAACGCCGCCGCCGAGCGCTCGATGGCCTTCGAGCGGCTCGACCAGCTGGCCCTGGAGCACCTCCTCGCGGTGCGCTGACCGCCGGGGCGCGCCATGTTGCGAGCCGCCGGTGCCGCCGGTACCGCCTGTGCCGCCGGTGCCGCCGGTGCCGGGGCACCCCGCACCCGGCAGGGGCGGCGGCAACGGCGGTCCGGCAAGGGCGAGCCGACGGACACCACCGACCCGACCGGCTCGGCACGCTCGTCGGCGCCATCGCCGCGCCGCGCCGCGCCGACGAGCCTGGTCACCGCGCTGCTCTGCTCCTTCGGCTACCACCACGCGTACGTCCCTCCCCTGACCACCACGAGAGGACCCGCCCTCATGTCCCGTACCCCACGCGCGCGCACCACCGTCACCGCCCTGGCCGTGCTGGCCGCGGCCACCGGCCTGGGCGCCCTGGCCACGCCCGCGGAGGCCGCGACCGTCGTCGTCGCCAACTCGGCCGAGCTGGCGAACGCGGTGAAGAACGCCACCCCCGGCACCGTCGTCCAGGTCCGGGGCGGCACCTACTACCCCACCGCCACCCTCCAGTCCACGGCGAACGGCACCGCCGCCGCCCCGATCCGGCTGGAGCCCTACGGCTCCGAGACCGTCCGGATCGACGGGTCGAAGCTGCCGGCCGGCTCGTGGATCTTCAAGCTGACCGCCGACCACTGGACGGTGTCGAGGCTCACCTTCCAGCACTCCCCGGACAGCGCGGTCGTCTGCACCTCATGCACCGGGACGGTCTGGAACTCGATCCGGACCATCGACGGCGGCGACTCGGGCTTCACGCTGACCGGGGACGACACCAACGACAACGTCGTCCGCGATCTCGACTCCTCCGGGCACTACGACGCCGCGGACCACGGCGAGAACGCCGACGGGCTCGCCATCAAGTTCGGCTCGGGGAGGAACAACCTCGTCACCGGGGCACGGCTCTTCGACAACTCCGACGACGGCGTCGACCTGTGGTCCTGGTCCACTCCGGTGACGATCGAGCACACCTGGGCGTACGGCAACGGGAGGAACCGCTGGTCGGACCCGGCGTTCGCGGGGGACGGCAACGGCTTCAAGCTCGGCGGCGACGGCGAGGTCGTCGCCCATGTCGTCAACAACTCCGCCGCCTGGGGGAACGCGGGCAACGGCTTCACCGAGAACAGCAACAGGGGTGCGATCGCCCTCAACCGGACCACGTCGTACGCCAACGCCAAGTGGGGCTACTTCTTCGCCACCGGTGCGGCCAGGCTCGGGAAGAACCTGGCCGTCGGCAACGGATCGGGGCCGGCCTCCAGGGGTGCCGCGGTGGTCTCCGCGGGCAACAACTGGGACTCCGGGATCGCGACGCCGCCGTTTCTGAGCACCGATCCCGCAAGCGCGTACGGGGCCCGCAAGGCGGACGGTTCGCTGCCGGCGACGGCGTTTCTGACGACGGGGTCGACGACCGTCGGTTCGACCATGAACTGAGCCGGCGTCCCAACGGCCCGGCCCGGCCCGGACCGGCCCGGCCCGGCCCGGACAGGCCCGCCAGGCGGTGGTCCGGGAGCGATCACCCGGCGAAGGGCGTGCCGGGCAGGCCCTGGCCGACGTCCGGCAGGACGAGCACGGAACCGGCGAGCGGTTCGGGCCGGTCGAGGCCGGTGCGGGCGGTGGTGACGTACAGGTCGCGCAGGCCGGGGCCGCCGAAGGCGCAGGCGGTCGGGCGGCGGACGGGGAGCGGGACGGTCCGGTCGAGGATGCCGTCGGGGGTGTAGCGGTGCAGCCGGCCGCCGTCCCAGAGGGCGACCCAGACGCAGCCGTCGGCGTCGACGGTGAGACCGTCGGGGTATCCGGCGCCCGGGGCGAGGGTGGCGAAGCGCCGGCGTTCGACGACCTTCCCCTCCTCGACGCGCAGGGTGTCGATCCGGCGGGTGGGGCTGTCGACGTAGTAGGCGTAGCGGGGGTCCTCGGGGCTCCAGCCGAGGCCGTTGCTGATGGTGACCCGGTCGACGAGGGTGGTCGTGCCTCCGTCGGGGGCGATGCGTACGAGGCTGCCGCCGCCGGGGCGTTCGTCGTAGCGCATGGTCCCGGCCCACAGGCTGCCGTCGGGGGCGACGGCGGCGTCGTTGCCGCGGCGTCCGGGCACGGGGTCGTGGTGGAGCCAGGCGAAGGAGCCGTCGGGGTCGTAGCTTCCGACGCCGTCCCTGAGGTTGACGACGAGTCCGCCGCCCGCGCGGGGTTTCGCCGCGCCGACGTGCTGGCCGACGTCCGTCACGGTGCGGGTGCCGTCGGCCGGCCGATGGGTGTGGACGCGGGAGCCGAGGATGTCGACCCAGATCAGGCGCTCGGCGGCCGGGTCCCAGGTGGGTCCCTCGCCGAGGGCGGCGTCCGTCGCGACGGCGACCTCGATCGGGGTGCCGTCGCTCATCGCCGGCCGTCCCGGTGGCCGAGGCTGACGGAGAGGTCGGCGGCGCCCTTGGCGGCGAGCGCGGCGAGTTCGACGGCGCGCTCGTCGTTCCAGCGGATCACGGGCACGGAGATCGACAGGGCGGCGACCACCCGCCCGGAGGCGTCCCGTACGGGTGCGGCCACGCAGGAGACGTCGGGGTTGGACTCGCGCTGCTCGGTGGCGGTCCCGAGGATCCGGATCGCGTCGAGTTCGGCGCGCAGGGCGTCCGGGTCGGTGATGCTGTGGGGGGTCATGGCGACCAGTTCGCGGCCGTCGATGCGGGCCGCGAGCTCGGACTCGGGCAGCATGGCGAGGAGCATCTTGCCGACGGAGGTGCAGTGGGCGGGCAGCCGGCGGCCGGCGGCGGAGACCATCCGGACGGCGTGGGTGGAGTCGACCTTGGCGATGTAGATGACGTCGAGGTCCTCCAGGACGGCGAGGTGGACGGTCTCGTCGCAGGTCTCGGCGATCTCGTGGGCGACGCGCCGGCCCTCGGCGGCGAGGTCGAGCTGTTCGGCGTAGCGGCTGCCGAGCTGGTGGGTGCGGACCCCGAGCCGGTAGCGGCCGGGCTGTTCGGGGACGGCCGCCAGGTAGTTGCGGGCGGCGAGGGTGGTGAGCAGCTCGTGGGTGGTGGTGCGCGGGAGCTGCAGCCTTCGTGTGATCTCGGGTGCGGACAGGGTGGTGTCGCTCTGGAGGAACAGCTCCAGAATGTCGAATGCTCTGGTCACCGCTGGTACGAGACGCCCCATGGCCGTCACCCCGCCCCTCTGCTCGTTCGAAATACCGATCGCTGTCCGGCCTAACGAACATACGACACGGCCGCGCCCATTGACACCCCGTCGGAGGCCTGAATACCTTCACGCCACCATTCCGAACACGTTTCGAAATTTCGAACAGGCGGGGAGCAACTACCGTGCGGATCACGGGAATCACCACTCATGTCGTCGGAACGCCCTGGCGCAATCTCACCTACGTCCTGGTCCATACCGACGAGGGCCTGACCGGTGTCGGCGAGACCCGGATGCTCGGGCACACCGACGCCCTCCTCGGCTACCTCCGCGAGGCGGAGGTCAACCACATCGCCGGCTCGGACCCCTTCGCGGTCGAGGACCTCGTCCGGCGCATGAAGTACGGCGACTACGGGCGGGCCGGCGAGATCGTGATGTCCGGCATCGCCGTCATCGAGACGGCCTGCTGGGACATCAAGGGCAAGGCCCTGGGCGTGCCCGTGTGGCAGCTGCTCGGCGGGAAGGTGACCGACCGCGTCAAGGCCTACGCCAACGGCTGGTACACCACCGAGCGCACCCCGGAGGCCTACCACGAGGCGGCCCGGGGGGTGGTGGCGCGGGGCTACCGGGCCCTGAAGATCGACCCGTTCGGCGACGGGCACCTCGAGCTCGACGCCGAGAAGTCGCGGTACGCGGTGTCGCTGATCGAGGCGGTCCGCGACGCGATCGGTCCCGACACCGAGCTGATGGTGGAGATGCACGGGCGCTTCTCCCCCGCCACGGCGGTACGGCTGGCCCACGAGCTCGCGCCGTTCCGGCCGGCCTGGCTGGAGGAGCCGGTCCCGCCGGAGAACCTCAAGGCGCTGCGGAAGGTCGCCGACAAGGTGGACCTGCCGATCGCGACCGGCGAGCGGATACACGACCGGATCGAGTTCCGCGAACTCTTCGAATCGCAGGCGGTCGACGTCATCCAGCCCGACCTCGGACACATCGGCGGCATCCTGGAGTCCCGCAAGCTCGCCGCCACCGCCGAGACCCACTACATGATGGTCGCCCCGCACAACGTGGGCGGCGCGGTGCTCACCGCCGCCTCGCTCCAACTCGCGGCCTGCACGCCGAACTTCAAGATCCTGGAGCACTTCAACGACTTCGCCGACGCGGAGATCACCAAGATCGTGCACGGCGCGCCGCGGGTCGACCCGGAGACCGGCTGCTTCGAGATCTCGCACGCGCCGGGTCTCGGCGTGGAGCTGGACGTGGACGCCGCGGCCGCCTTCCCGCAGCAGCGGGCGCACTTCGACCTGTGGGCCGAGGGCTGGGAGCGGAGGGCCCCGAAGTGAGCCGGTCCGTCGAGGTCCTCGCTCCCGGGGAGCACCGGCTCGTCACCCGCGAGGTGCCCGAGCCCGGGCCGGGCGAGGTGCGGGTCCGGGTGGCCGCCGCGGGCATCTGCCTGAGCGACCGCGAGCTCTACGAGGGGCACCGCGCCCCCGGCTATGTCCGCTATCCCGTCGTGCCGGGCCACGAGTGGGCGGGCACGGTGGAGGCGGCGGGACCGGGCGTGGACCCGGCGCTCGTCGGGCGCCCGTGCGTGGCGGAGGGCTTCCGGTCCTGCGGGGTGTGCGAGCGCTGCCGCCACGGGGAGACCAGCCTGTGCACCGCGGGCTACGCGGAGACCGGCTTCACCGAGCCGGGGGCCTTCGCCGACCATCTGCTCGTGCCCGCGCGGCTGCTGCATCCGCTGCCCGAGGGCACGGACCTGCGGGCGGCCGCCCTGCTCGAACCGGCCGCGGTGGTCGCCGCCGCGGTACGGGCCGGGCGCCCGCGCCCCGGGACGCGTGTCGCGGTCGTCGGCGCCGGCACCCTCGGCCTGCTCGCGGTCCAGCTGCTCGCCGCGTCCTCGCCGGCCGAACTGACCGTGGTCGAACCGCGGTCGGCGCGCCGGGAGCAGGCGCTGCGGCACGGCGCGAGCGGGGTCATGGAGCCGAAGGAGGCCGAGCGCGACGCGTACGGCCGCTTCGACCTGGTGGTGGAGACGGCCGGCGCCCCGGCCACGGCCGCCGGGTCCTGCCTGCTGGCCCGCCGGGGCGGGCGGGTGGTGCTGACGGGCATGTTCGCCGCCGGGGCCGTCGGCATCGACCCCGTCCACCTCTCGGTCAGCCAGCTGGAGGTGCGCAGCGTCTTCGGCGCGTCCTCGGCGGACTGGGCCGAGGCGGTGCGCGCCTTCGGTCTCGGCTTGCTCGACCCCGGTCCGCTGGTCAGCCACGAGTTCCCGCTGGAGCGGTTCGCGGAGGCCCTCGCCCTGGTGGGCGGCGGCGATCCGCAGACCGGAAAGGTGCTGCTGCTGCCCTGAGTGGGGCCCACGCCCACGGCCGTCACGCCCACGGCCGCACGCCACAACCCTCACACGCCCACAGCCGTGACGCCCAGGACCGCACCCCCACGGACGTCACGCCCAGGGCCCCACGCCCAGGGCCCCACGCCCAGGGCCCCACACCCACGGCCGCACGCCCGAGCGCGCTGGCGCCCCAGCGCCCCAGCGCCCCGAGGGCCGGCGAGTCCAGCGCCCACGCCCTTCCCGTACCGCCCTACGCCAGCCCTCACGAACATCGTTCGACATACCGAACAGAGCAGGAGAGCCTCCCGTGTCCGTGATCGTCCCCCCGACCGCGCCCGCGCCGTCGAACCCGCCCCCGCCCCGGCTCCCCGGCGCCGCCGCACTCGACCGGATCGGCCACCCCGCGCCCGCGGCCGAGCCCGCCGACGCCTCCCCGCACGCCTTCCCCGACGGCGGCACCTGGCGCACGGAGATCCCCTCCGTCGAGGGGCCCGAGGCACTCGCCGCGGTCCTGAAGGAGAGCACCCGGCTCGATGTCCCGGTGCACCGCGTCAGCCAGGGCAGCGGCGTGTGGATGCTCACCGACGACGAGATCACCGAGATGGTGGGGGCCTGCGCGGAACGCTCCGTCGAGCTCTGCCTGTTCACCGGTCCGCGCGGCTCCTGGGACATCGGCGCCGCGACCCGCACCGACTCCGGCGGGGCGGGTCTGCGGGCCCGCGGCCACGACGCCCTCGCCGGGTGCGTCGAGGACGCCCTGCGCGCCACGGAGCTCGGCGTGCGCTGCCTGCTCGTCGCCGACGAGGGCGTGCTGTGGACCCTGCACCGGCTGCGCACGGCCGGCGTGCTGCCCGCCGACACCACCTTCAAGGTGTCCGCGCTGATCGGACCGGTCAACCCGGCTTCGTACGCGGTGTACGAGCAGCTCGGCGCCGACTCCCTCAACGTGCCCTCCGACCTCACCCTGGCCCATCTGACGGAGATCCGCCGGGTCAGCCGCGCCCCCATGGACCTCTATGTGGAGGCCCCGGACGACCTCGGCGGCTACGTCCGCATGTACGAGGCGGCCGAGCTGATCCGGCGCGGCGCGCCGCTCTACCTCAAGTTCGGCCTCAGCCGCTCGGCCGGCATCTACCCGTACGGCGCCCATCTGCGCGAACACGCCCTGGCCACCGCGCGCGAGCGGGTGCGCCGCGGGCGGCTCGTCCTCGACCTGCTGGCCCGGCACGGCGCCGACGGCGGCATGTCCCCGCTCGGCTCCCGGCTCCCCGGCGAGCTGCGGCGATTCCCCGCGACCGAAGGGAACTGACCCATGCGCACCCGCACCCTGCGCGCCGCCGCGGCGGCGGCACTGCTCGCCACCCTCCTGGCCGGCTGCGGCCAGGAGGCCCGCGGCGGCAGCCGCTACAAGCCCGACACCGGCAAGGGCGGCACGATCGGCCTCGCCATGCCCACCAAGGCGTCGGAACGCTGGATCGCCGACGGCGAGAACATGGCGAAGCAGTTTCAGAAGGCCGGCTACGAGACCGACCTCCAGTACGGCGACGACAAGGTCGAGAACCAGATCGCCCAGATCGAGAACATGATCACCAAGGGCCGTCGGCTCCTGGTGGTCGCGGCGATCGACGGCGCGGCCCTCACCGAGGTGCTCAAGCGCGCCCACGACGCCGGGATCCCCGTGATCTCGTACGACCGGCTCATCATGGGCACCGCCAACGTCGACTACTACGCCTCCTTCGACAACGAGCGGGTCGGCGAGCTCCAGGCGCGGTACATCGTCGACCGGCTGAAGCTCGGCGCGCCCGGCAAGGGCGGCGGCAAGCCGTACGACATCGAGCTCTTCGCGGGCTCCCCCGACGACAACAACACGCGCTACTTCTGGAACGGCGCGATGAAGGTGCTCAAGCCCTACTTCGACAGCGGCCGGCTGGTCGTCCGCAGCGGGCAGACCCAGCTGAACCAGGCGACGACCCTGCGCTGGGACGGCGGCACCGCCCAGAAGCGGATGGACGACCTCATCAGCAAGAACTACGGCGAGGAGAGCATCGACGCGGTCCTCTCCCCGTACGACGGCATGTCCATCGGCATCATCTCGGCACTGAGAAGCGCCGGTTACGGCACGGCGGGGCAGCCGCTGCCGGTGGTCACCGGACAGGACGCCGAGCTCGCCTCGGTGAAGTCGATCATCCGCGGGGAGCAGACCCAGACCGTCTTCAAGGACACCCGCAAGCTGGCCGCGCAGGCGGTCGCGATGGGCGACGCCGTCCTCAACGGGCGCAAGCCAGAGGTCAACAACGTCAAGGACTACGACAACGGGAAGAAGATCGTCCCCGCGTTCCTCCTCGACCCGGTCAGCATCGACCGGACCAACACCCGACTCCTCGTCCGTGAGGGCTACTTCACCGCGGGACAGCTCTCATGACCCGGCCGCCCGCCGACGGGACGCCCGTCCTGGAGATGCGGTCCATCACCAAGACCTTCCCCGGTGTCAAGGCCCTGGACGGAGTGCGACTGACCGTCCGGCCCGCCGAGATCCACGCCCTGTGCGGGGAGAACGGCGCGGGCAAGTCCACCCTGATGAAGGTCCTCAGCGGCGTCCACCCGCACGGCAGCTACACGGGCGAGATCCACTTCGAGGGCAAGCCGCTCGCCCTGCGCGACATCCGCGACGGCGAGCGCCACGGCATCGTCATCATCCACCAGGAGCTGGCGCTCGTCCCCCAGCTCTCCATCGCCGAGAACATCTTCCTCGGCAACGAGCGCACCCGCCACGGAGTCGTCGACTGGCCGGGCACCCTGCGCGAGGCCCAGCGGCTGATGAAGCGGGTCGGACTGCGCGAGCGGCCGCACACCCCGGTGTCCGAACTCGGCGTCGGCGGACAGCAGCTGGTGGAGATCGCCAAGGCACTGGCGAAGGAGGTCAAGCTGCTCATCCTGGACGAGCCGACGGCCGCCCTCAACGACGCCGACAGCGCGGCCCTGCTCGACCTGGTCCTGGAACTGCGCTCCCAGGGCATCGCCTGTGTCGTCATCTCCCACAAGCTGGGCGAGATCCGCCGGATCGCCGACACCGTGACCGTGGTGCGCGACGGCCGGACCGTCGAGACCCTCACGGTCCGCGCCACTCCGGACGCCGAGCCCGAGCTCTCCGAGGAGCGGATCATCCGCGGCATGGTCGGCCGGGAACTCGACCGCCGCTTCCCCGAGCGGACCGCGTGCACCCACGAGGAGGCCGGACGGGAGGCGCTGCGGGTGAGCGGCTGGACCGTCCGCCACCCCGTCGACCGTCGGCGCACCGTCGTCGACGACGTCTCCCTGACCGTGCGCCGCGGCGAGATCGTCGGGATCGCCGGACTGATGGGCGCGGGCCGCACCGAGCTCGCCATGTCGCTGTTCGGGCGCTCCTACGGGCAGTACGTCTCCGGCACGGTGGCGGTCGACGGGCACGAGCGGGGCATCGCGAACGTCCCCGACGCCATCGCCGCGGGCCTCGCGTACGTCACCGAGGACCGCAAGCAGTACGGCCTCAACCTCATCGACACCGTCCACCGCAACATCTCGCTGGCCTCGCTGCACCGGATGCGGCGGCGCGGGGTCGTCGACGAGCACCGGGAGCGGAGCGTCGCCGAAGGGTTCCGCGACAGCCTGAACATCAAGACCCCCACCGTCCTGGAGGAGGTCGGCCGGCTGTCCGGCGGCAACCAGCAGAAGGTCGTCCTCGGCCGGTGGATCCACGCCGACCCACGGGTGCTGATCCTCGACGAGCCGACCCGCGGCATCGACGTCGGCGCCAAGTACGAGATCTACACGGTGATCGACCGGCTCGCCGCCGAGGGCCGGGCCGTCCTCTTCATCTCCTCGGAGCTCCCGGAGCTCCTGGGGATGTGCGACCGGATCTACACCATGGCCGAGGGCCGGCTGACCGCCGAGGTCGCCCGCGCCGACGCCACCCAGGAAACCCTGATGCGCCACATGACCCTGAGCGGAAGCTGAGGCCCCGACATGACGACCACGACCCCTTCCGCCGAGGACACCATGACGTCCGGGCAGGCCAGAGCGTCCACCGGGGCACTGCTCCTCGCGGGGCTGCGGGCCAACATGCGCCAGTACGGCATGCTCGTCGCGCTCGCCTTCCTCGTCGTGCTGTTCCAGATATGGACCGACGGCACCCTGCTGCTGCCCAACAACGTCTCCAACCTGATCCAGCAGAACAGCTACATCCTGATCCTGGCCATGGGCATGATGATCGTGATCGTGGCCGGTCACATCGACCTGTCCGTGGGCTCGCTCGCCGCCTTCGTCGGCGCCCTCGCCGCGGTCCAGATGGTGCGCCACGACATGCCGTGGGTCCTGGCCCTGGTGATCTCGCTGCTGGTCGGCGCGGTCGCCGGCGCCTGGCAGGGCTACTTCATCGCCTATCTCGGCATCCCGTCGTTCATCGTGACGCTCGCCGGGATGCTGCTCTTCCGCGGGCTCACCCAGATCTTCCTGGAGGGCCGCTCGCTGGCGCCGTTCCCGGACGGCTTCCAGAACATCGCCAAGGGCTTCCTGCCCGAGATGGGCCCGTACACGCAGTACCACAACCCCACGCTGCTGCTCGGCCTCGCGGCGGTCGTGCTCCTGCTCGTCCGCGAGTGGCAGAGCCGCAGGCGGCAGGTGGAGTACGCGCTCGACGTGCCGCCCACCGGGCTCTGGGTCCTCAAGTGCGTGGCCATCACGGCGGCCGTCGTCGCCTTCACCCTCACCCTGGCGAGCTTCCACGGCGTGCCCGTCGTCATGCTCGTGATGGGCGCGCTGCTCATCGGCCTCGGCTATGTGATGCGCAACGCGGTCGTCGGGCGCCATGTGTACGCGCTCGGCGGGAACAAGGCGGCGGCGAAGCTCTCCGGCGTCAAGGACCGGCGGGTCACCTTCCTCGTGTTCGTGAACATGGGCGTGCTCGCCGCCCTCGCCGGCTGTGTCTACGCGGCCCGGCTCAACGCCGGTACCCCGCAGGCCGGCCTCAACTTCGAACTGGAGGCGATCGCCGCCGCGTTCATCGGCGGGGCGTCCATGAGCGGCGGGGTCGGCACGGTCATGGGCGCCGTCATCGGCGGCCTCGTCCTCGGCGTCCTCAACAACGGCATGTCGCTCGTCGGCATCGGCACCGACTACCAGCAGGTCATCAAGGGACTGGTGCTGCTCGCGGCGGTCGGCTTCGACGTGTGGAACAAGCGCCGCTCGGGTCGCTGACACCGGCGGGTACGACCGGCGCACAGGGCCCAACGGGTCACCGGTCTGACGGGGGGGTGCGGAGGAGGGCGGCGTCTCGCCCTCCTCCGCACCTCCCCCGGCCGGCGATGGTCAGGCCAGCCTGATGACGTTCCAGGACAGCGGCTCCAGGGTCGCCTTCAGGACACCGTCGGCGAGGCCGGCACCGCTCACCGGGTGCGGGACGACCCGGTCGGGCGCGTCGGCGGTGTTGCGGGCGTCGGGGTCGGCGTCGGCCAGGGCGGTGTGCTCGACGACCCGGGTGAGACCGAGGCCGTGCAGCACCACCTCCAGCGGCAGCGGGGCGTGCCGGTCCCGGTTCACGGCGAACACGGTGACCGTGCCGTCCTCCGCGCGCACGGCGGTCGCGTGCAGCAGGGGCACCTCCCCGTGCACCCGTGTCTCGTGCCGGGGAGCGTCCACCCGTACGTCGAGCACGGTGCCCCTGCCGTGGCGGGAGGCCTGGGCGAAGGGGAAGAAGGTCGTCTGGCGCCAGGCGGGCCCGCCGGGCTCGGTCATGATGGGCGCGATCACGTTGACGAGCTGCGCCAGGCAGGCGACCGCCACCCGGTCGGCGTGGCGCAGCAACGCGATGAGGAGCGAGCCGAGGACCACGGCGTCGGTGACGGTGTAGACGTCCTCCAGGAGGCGTGGGGCCTCCTGCCAGTCCTCGACGGGGTGCGGGTTGGGACGCCCGTGGTACCAGATGTTCCACTCGTCGAAGGAGAGGGTGAGCCGCTTCGACGACTTCAGCCGGGCGCCGACGTGGTCGCAGGTGGCGACGACGTCCTCGATGAAGCTCTCCATGTCGACCGCGGAGGCGAGGAAGGAGTCCCGGTCGCCGTCCGTCTCCTGGTAGTAGGCGTGCAGGGAGACGTGGTCGACCAGCTCGTAGGTCTCCGCGAGGACGGTGGCCTCCCAGGCGCCGAAGGTCTCCATGGAGCGGTGCGAACTGCCGCAGACGACGAGTTCCAGCTCCGGGTCGAACTGCCGCATCGCGCGGGCGGTCTCGGCGGCGAGCCGGCCGTACTCCTCGGCCGTCTTGTGGCCGGTCTGCCAGGGGCCGTCCATCTCGTTGCCGAGGCACCACAGCCGGATGCCGAAGGGCTCCTTGTCGCCGTGGGTTATCCGGCGGTCGGCGAGTTCGGTGCCGGCGGGGTGGTTGGCGTACTCGAGGAGGTCCAGGGCCTCGGCGACCCCGCGGGTGCCGAGGTTGAGGGCCATCATCGGCTCCGTTCCGGGCCCCGCCTTCCGCAGGAAGGTCATGAACTCCGAGATGCCGAAACGGTTGCTCTCGGTCGAGCGCCAGGCCAGGTCGAGGCGGCGCGGCCGCAGCGCGACCGGGCCCGTGCCGTCCTCCCAGCGGTAGCCGGAGACGAAGTTGCCGCCCGGGTAGCGGACGACGGTGACGCCCAGCTCGCGGACGAGCTCCAGGACGTCGGTGCGCAGTCCGTCCTCGTCGGCGGCCGGATGGCCGGGCTCGTGGATGCCGGTGTGGACGCAGCGGCCGAGGTGTTCGACGAACGAGCCGAAGAGACGCGGGTCGACCGGGCCCACGGTGAAGGCGGGGTGGAGGGTGAAACGTGCGGTGCGGGACATGGGTGCCTTTCCGTACGTGAAGGGGGTGGAGCCGGACGGCACGGTTTCGACGCGCCGAGACCGCTGGCCCGTCGGCAGGGATGCGCGACTGCCGGCCCGACTGACGGTCGCCGCCGACGGCGAGAAGGTTGCCGCCGGCCGCCCGGCGGGACCGTTCAGGGCTTGTCATGTTCAGGGGCACCCCGCGGACGAGGTCGCCGGGGCGCCGGTGCAAGATCACCCCATGAACAACACCAGCAGACGCTCCGTCCTCGCCTCCGCCGTCGCCGCCGCGGCGGCCCTGCCCACCCTCAACGCCGTCGTCGGGAGCGGCGCCACCCCGGCCGCCGCGGTCGCCACGCCCGACTCCAACTCCGAGCTGTACACCAAGACCGCGAGCAAGGAGGGCACCGACTGGGTCCGCCGCTTCCGCGTCGGCCCGCCGCTCCAGCTGACGGACAACCTCCGCGGCGGCAGCTCCGTCGTGCGCAGCACGGCGATCATCGCGCCGCACGGCGGCGGCATCGAGCCCGGCACCAGCGAGCTGTGCATGCGCATCGCCGGCTACACGCCCTTCGCGGCGTCCACCGACCCGGCGGACCCGTCGATACCCGGCACCGCGGCGATCGCCGACGAGCCGCAGCGCGACTTCTGGATGTTCGAGGCCCTGCAGAACTCGGCGGCGCAGCACGTGACCTCGACCGGCTGCGACGACCCGGCCGCGCTCGCCGTGTGTACGAACAACCTGTACGCGGTGTCCGTGCACGGCAAGGAGGACGCCGTGAACAAGGAGATCGTCATCGGCGGCCTCGACGAGCGGCTGAAGCGGAACCTGGCCGCCGCCTTCAGGGCCAACGGGCTCAAGAGCGGCTACGCGGACGCCACGATGAACGTGACCATCACGATGAACGGCACCGACCCGGGCATCGACGGCAACTCGCCCTCGAACATCGTGAACCGGACCCGGACCGGCGCCGGTGCCCAGCTGGAGATCTCCACGGCCCTGCGCTCGGCGATGTTCGGCATCTGGAACCAGGGCGTGAGCGGCCGGATGTCCAGCTACGGCCAGAACTCCTCCACGAACGCCTACGCGGAGCACTTCTGGAACGCGTTCGTCACCGCCGTGCGCCAGGCGATCGACTACCACGAGCGCGGCAAGGACGCCCTCTACCCGGAAGCGTGACCCCCGGTCCCGGCGGGCTCTCCCCCGGGCCGCCCCCGGAAGGGCCGTCGAACGTCAACGTGGCGGCCCTTCCGTGTGGGGCGCGAAGCCGCCGTACGCGCCGCCCTGTCGGGCGTCGGCGGCGGTCGCGGTCACCTTGTACGTGTCGGCGCCGGAGTCCCGCGGGCCCTCGGCGTGGTTGTACTGGGCGGCGAAGACGTGCCGGCCCGCGGGCGCGGTACGGCCGGGCCTGAGGGTCCAGCGGTAGACGAGGTGCTCCCGCTCCGCCCGTACGGAGACGGTGAAGTCCTCGGCCGGCAGGGTGCGCCAGTTGCCGGTGTCGGCGACGCCGCCGGTCTGGGCGATGCGCAGTTCGACGGTGAGGGCGGTCAGCGGCGCCGGGGTGGTCAGGGCGAGGTCGCTCTGGGCCCAGTAGCGGTTGCTGCCGGGGTCGATCACACCGGTGGCGGTCAGCCGCAGGGGCCGGGCCGGAGCGGTCGCGGCCGGGGCGGCGGGCCCGGAGGGCCGGGCAAGGGTGGTCACGGTGTACCCGGCGGCGAGCACCGCGGCGACCGCCAGGGCCGCGCCGGCAGCCCTCAGCACCGGGCGTACGGCGCGCACGGAGGGGCGGGCCGGGCCCCGGCGGGCACCGGGCTCCGCGGTCGTGCCGCGCTCGACCCGGGCGAGCATCCGGGCCCGGTCGGGCGCATGGGCGTGCGCCGCCTCGCGCAGGCGTGCCCGTACCTCTTCGGGGGACGCCACGGCCTCCCGGCGCGTCGTCGGCTCTTCCATCACACGTGCCTTCCGGCCAGTTCCGAGGCCGCGCCCGGCCCGAGGGCGCGCTGGAGTTCGGCCATGCCCTTGGAGGTCTGGCTCTTGACGGTGCCGACGGATATCCCCAGGGCCAGGGCGGTGTCCCGCTCGGAGAGGTCGAAGGCGTGCCGCAGCACAACACAGGCGCGTTTGCGGAACGGCAGGGCCCGCAGCGCGGTGCGCACGTCGACGACGGCCGGGACGTCGGGGTCGTCGACGCGCTCGGAGCGGCGGTCCCAGAACAGCGCGATCCGGCGCCGTTCGCGGACGGCGCTGCGGATGCGGCTGCGGACCAGGTGGGCGACGACCCCGCGGGCGTAGGCGAGCGGCCGGTCGGCGTCGCGCACCCGGTCCCAGCGGTGCCAGAGGGCCACCATCGCGTCGGCGGCGAGGTCGTCCGCGGCCTCGGCCTCGCCGCTCAACAGATGTGCGAACCGGGCGAGTTCGGCGTAGTGACGCTCGAAGAAGGCGCGGAACTCGACGGCGTCGTCCCCCCTGGCCCCGACGCCTGCGCGGCCGGGGCCGCTCGCCGTGCGCTCATCGGGAACCGCGGCCACCCCGGTCCCTCTCCCCCGCGTCCCGGCCCGCGGGCGCTGCCGCGGGGGCCGGCCCCGTGCTGCCGCGGTCGACGGTCTCGGGGGCGAGCAGGACGACGCCGGGCGGCTCCTGTCCTTCGAGGTGGGCGAAGAGCCGCTCGACGGCCTGCCGGCCCATCTCCTGGGCGGGCAGGCCGATGGAGGTGAGCGGTACGGAGGCCTGGGCGGCGGCCTGGCCCGCGCAGACGGCGAAGACGGAGACGTCCTCGGGCACGGCCCGCCCCTCCCGGCGCAGCAGGGTGAGCAGCGGCTCGATCGCGGCCTCGTTCTGGACCACGAGGGCGGTGGTGCCGGGGCGTTCCTCGAAGATGCGGGTGACGGTCGCGGTGACGGCGGCGTGGCCCCCGTCGCTGGGCCGGTGGAGCAGCGACACGGACCGCTCGGCCGCGGCGGCGCGCAGTCCGCGCAGGGTGCGCTCGGCGAAGCCGGTCCCCCGGGCGTAGACGGCGGGCGGCTCGCCGAGCACGGCGATCTGCCGGTGCCCGAGCGCCGCCAGGTGGTCGACGCACTGGGCGCCGGCGGCCTCGAAGTCGAGGTCGACGCAGCTCAGTCCCTCGGTGTCGGCGGGCAGGCCGATGAGGACGGCGGGCCGGTCGGTGGACGTGAGGTAGGGCAGGCGGGGGTCGTCGAGCTCGACGTCCATCACGATCAGGGCGTCGGCGAGCGCGCTGCCCTCGACGCGGCGGATCGCCTCGGGGCCTTCCTCGCCGGTGAGCAGCAGGACGTCGTATCCGTGGGTGCGGGCCGTGGTGGTGACGGCCATCGCGATCTCCATGAGCACGGGCACGTACATGTCCGTGCGCAGCGGCATCATCAGGGCCAGTATGTTGGTGCGGCTGCTCGCGAGGGCGCGGGCCCCGGCGTGCGGGCGGTAGCCGAGCTCGTCGATGCTCTGCCGGATGCGCTCTCGGGTGGCGGCGGAGATGGACCGCTTGCCGCTCAGCACGTAGCTGACGGTGCTGGCCGACACTCCGGCGTGGCGTGCGACGTCCGCGAGGGTGACCATGCTCTTCTCCGCCCCGTTCTTCGTGAAGTCCGCCCCGCGCGAGGGGAAGCGCTTCGATTCCTGTGGTCCCCGACCCTATCGTCCACGGCCCGAATTGTGACCGGGCGGAACGGAAGAGAGCCGGGCGGACCCTCCCGCGGGTCCGCCCGGCCTCGTCGTACGCGCAGCTGCCCGCTGTGGCGGGGCGGCTGCTATTCGAGCAGCTCCGCGTACGAGCCCATGGCCAGGGCGATGTCCGCCTGGGCCCAGAACCGGTGGTAGGTGAAGACGGGGGCGGCGCCGCCCGCCAGGTAGGCCTCGATCTTCGGCCAGGCCGGGTCGTTCTTGTAGAAGGAGCGGATCGAGGTGAACGTGGAGGACGCGTCGATCTTGTCGCCGTTCGGCATGGTTCCGGTCCAGCCGCTGGGGACGTAGACCGGGTCGTCGAAGCGGTTGTAGTCGGCGCGGGTCTCCGGGACGGCGATGCCGAGCGGGTCCTGGTAGTGGGTCCACATGCCGTCGAGGAGGGCCTTGGCGATCCGCTTGGCCTCCGCGTGGCCGGACTTGGCCGCGTAGTAGGTGAGGGTCTTGGCGTAGGCGGCGGCCACGCCGACGTCGTCGGTGTAGTCGGCGACGGTGACGTGCAGACCGGCGTTGGCGCCGGGGTTCGTCGCGTTCCAGGTGTCGGGCGCGCCGGACCACTGGAGGGTGGAGGGCACGCGGTAGGTGCCGTCGGGGTTGATCGTGGTCTTCGACAGGGCCCAGTTCACCCACTTGTCGAGCACGGTCTTGGCCTTGGCGTCACCGGTCTGCTGGTAGTACTCGGCGACCCGCTCCATCGACCAGGCCTGGAAGCCGAACCACTGGTTGGACGGCGGGTCGTGGTAGACCGGCTTCTCGTCGTAGTACATGCCGTGGAAGGTGGGGGTGCCGGCCGGCGGGGTGGCGTAGCGGCCCTGCCAGCTGTTGGTGGCGCCGCCCGCGATGGCGCCCTCGTCGGACTGGAGCCAGCGGTAGAACTCCAGCTGCCGGTCGAGGCTGGTCGCCCAGTCCGTAGCACCGGTGGCCGACTTGGGCTTCAGCGGGGCGTAGGAGCTCAGCGCGTAGGCGGCGAGGGGGTTCTGGTAGCCGCCGTGGGCGTGGCTGGAGCCGATGCGCCAGGACCAGCCCGCGTTGGTGTCGGTGGCTCCGCCCCAGGCGTAGTACCAGGACAGCAGGTAGTGGGAGCTGTTCTTGCCGGTGCCGGCCGGGCAGGCGGTCGGCCCGGCGCAGTCGCCCACCTTCTTGAAGTACTTGTCGAACATGGCGTAGCGCAGGTAGTCGCCCATCTTGGCGGCCTTGCCGACGGTCGTGGCGACCTGGGCGCCCTTGCCCTGCTGCTTGGACCAGACATCGGCCCAGTACACGGCCTGGATGGCGCGGGCGTCGGCGTCGGGGGCGTCGGTGAACTTCCACTGCTTGGCGTAGGAGCCGTCCCCGGTGAACAGGTCGAGGTAGCCGTTGGTGCCGCCGTAGGCGAACTTGTCGCAGGTGGGGTGGGTGACGGTCTCCCAGACCGACTCCTGCGGGCCGCGCTGGAAGGTGTTGATGTACGACGGTCCGGTGGCCGTCGGACCGGCGGAGCACTTTCCGGGCTCGTTGCCGTAGCCGTAGACGTTGTCGACGTCCTGGATCCAGTGCATCCCGTAGATGTCGTCGGTGCCGTACGCGCTCTTCAGCTCGGCGGCGAGCGGGTCGGCGCCGGCCGTGACGGAGTTGTCCAGCCGCGCCGGGTACTGGGACGGCAGGTCCCACTCGGGTGCGTAGGTGGCGGGCTTGGCCGCGTTGTAGAAGGAGGTGGTGGGCTGGTCGGCGTGGGTGGGGATCATGTACTTCTCGAGCGTGTCCCACGCGCCGTTGAGCTTGGACCAGTCGCCGGTGATCTTGCCGTACATCGCCTGGAGCCAGACGAGGTAGCTGTACGCCTCCGAGGTCGTCTCGTGGCCGTGGTCGGGGGCCTCGACGATCAGGGTCTCGACGGAGTGGTACGGGATGCCCTCGGGCGAGAAGTAGCCGTTGGCGGGGTTGGTGATCTTCCCGTAGAGGTCGAGGAAGCGGGCGTCGTAGGTGGACTCGGCGGCCAGCTGGGTGGCGGTGACCTCTGCCTTGGTGTGGCCGGGGGCGGTCGCGGTGAAGACCGCGGTGCCGGTGCCGGTCCCCGCGGCGCTGACGGTCACCTGCTGGGCGGTGCTCCAGTTCGCCGGGGTGAAGGTGAGGGTGGCCGGGCTCGCGGTGAGGCCGGTGACGCCGGAGGTGCGGGCCACGCTCACCGTGACGTTCGCGGCCGGCTGGGTGGAGAGCTTGAGGCCGAAGCCGGCGCTCGTGCCCTGGCGTACGGAGAGCTGCGCGGGCGAGGCGACCAGGGCGGGGCCCGCGGCGACGGTGATGCCGACGGGGGCCGACTCGCCGGTCGCGCCGAGGGAGTCGTACGCCTTGGCGTAGAGGGAGTGGGCGCCGGCGGCCAGGGAGGTGGCTCCCAGGGTGTAGGGCGCGGTGGTGTCGGTGCCGATCAGGGCGGTGTCGCTGTAGAACTCCACCTTGGAGATGGTGGCGTTGTCGGCGGCGGCGGCGGTCGCGGCGAGCGGGACGGCGTCGCCCTGGGTGTAGACGGCCCCGGGCGCCGGGCTGGTGAGGACCGTGACGGGCGGCTGGTGCGCGCCGGTGCAGGCGGTGCCGTTGACCGTGAAGGAGGTCGGCGCCGTGTTGGTGCCGGTGTACGAGAACTGGGCGCCGGTGGTGACGGCGGCGCCGGCGGCGACGGTGCCGTTCCAGGACGCGTTGGTGACGGTGACGGTCTTGCCGGACTGGGTCCAGGTGCCGTTCCAGCCGTTGCTCAGCTTCTGGTCACCGGTGTACGCGTAGCCGAGGGTCCAGCCGTCGAGTGCGCTGGTGCCGCGGTTGGTCAGGGTGAGCTCGGCGGTGAAGCCGGAGCCCCAGTCGTTGGTCTTGTAGTCGACGCTGCACTGCACGGCTGCCGCCTGGGCGGGCGGTCCGACGGCGAGCATCCCGGCGGGCAGGGCGAGCAGGGCGGCCAGCGCGATCAGCGGCCTGCGGGGTGGGGAGGGCATGCGGTGGTTCTCCTCGCGGCTCGGGAGGCGGGGGGAGTGCCCGTCGAGGGCACGGTCAAGCTCTGAACCAGTGGGAGCGCTCCCACTGTGCAGAGCCGAGGAGATCCCGTCAAGACACGTGAAGAGTCGAAGGCACCCGAGGCAGGAAATTGGCGAACTCCCCTTTTCCTTGGCGCGAGTTGACGCTACGGTCTGGCCCCACCAGTGGGAGCGATTCCATGCCGTCGGCACGCCGTCAGGGCCGTGCCCTCGCCGAAGGAGTCGCTCATGCGACATCCCCCGCGTCTGTTCGCGCTGCTCGCGGGAGCGGCGCTCACCATGGCGAGCACCGCTCTCGCCGTGGCCGGTGCGGCCCAAGGAGCCGCGGCCGCACCGCTCTGCACCGTGCAGTACTCCGTCGCCGGCTCCTGGGCCGGCGGATTCCAGGGAGCGGTGACCGTCACCAACGACGGCCCCGCGCTGACCTCCTGGAAGCTCGCCTTCGACTTTCCGGCCGGCCAGGTCGTCAGCCAGGGCTGGGGCGCCAAGTGGTCCCAGTCCGGCGCGAGCGTCACGGCCGTGAACGAGAGCTGGAACGGTTCGCTCGCCACGGGCGCGAGCACGACCACCGGCTTCCTCGCCTCCTGGTCGGGCGGCAACCCCGCCCCCGGCGCCTTCACGCTCAACGGCACGGTCTGCAACCAGGAGCCGACGCCGACGCCCACGCCGACGCCGACGCCGACGCCCACTCCGACGACGCCCGCCCCGACGCCCACCCCCACTCCCCCGACCCCCGCCCCCGGCGCGCCCGAGCTCGGCGTCAGCGGCAACCGGCTGGTCGACCAGAACGGCGCCACCCGCCGGCTGCTCGGCGTGAACCGCTCGGGCGGCGAGTTCATGTGCGTGCAGGGCTACGGCATCTTCGACGGCCCCGTCGACGACGCCTCGGTCCGGGCCATCGCCGACTGGAAGGCCAACACCGTCCGCATCCCGCTCAACGAGGAGTGCTGGCTCGGCCTGGACAACGTGAAGCCCGAATACCGCGGCGCCGCCTACGTCAGCGCCGTCAAGGACCTGGTGAACCGGGTGCTCGCGCACGGCCTGACGCCGGTGGTCGAACTGCACTGGACCCACGGCCAGTACACCGGCAACTCCGCCGGCTGCGCCGACGTGCACGCCACCTGCCAGAAGCCGATGCCCGACGCCCGGTACACCCCGGCGTTCTGGACCTCGGTGGCCGACACCTTCAAGAACGACCGGCGCGTGGTCTTCGACCTGTTCAACGAGCCCTATCCGGACCGGGCGACCGCCACCGCCGCCCAGGCCTGGAGCTGCTGGCGCGACGGCGGCAGCTGCCCCGGCATCGGCTACGAGGTCGCCGGCATGCAGGACCTGGTGGACGCGGTCCGCGCGACCGGAGCGCAGAACCTGCTCCTGGTGCCCGGCATCGCGTACTCCAACGACCTGAGCCAGTGGCTCGCGTACGCCCCCAAGGACCCGGCGGACCGCACGGCCGCCGCCTGGCACGTCTACAACTTCAACACCTGCTCCGACGAGACGTGCTGGAACAGCACCCTCGCCCCGGTCGCCGCCCAGGTCCCCCTGGTGGCGGGCGAGATCGGCGAGAACACCTGTGGGCACGCGTTCGTCGACCGCGTCATGGAGTGGTTCGACGACCGTTCCCTGTCGTATCTCGGCTGGACCTGGAACACCTGGAACTGCAGCTCCGGGCCCGCCCTGATCACCTCGTACGACGGCACCCCCACCGCATTCGGCATCGGGCTGCGCGACCACCTGCGCAGCCTGAACGGACACTGAAAGGGCCTTCACCCCCATGAGCCGCACAACCAGCCGTACCGCCCTGCTCGCGGCACTCGGCCTGATCACGGCGACCGGCGCCACCGCCACCGTGATCGGCACGGCCGCCGCCGGGGCCGCCACCCCGGGCTGCCGGGTCGACTACCAGATCGCCAGCCAGTGGAACACCGGCTTCGGCGCCAACGTGACCGTCACCAACACCGGGGACCCCGTCTCCGCCTGGACCCTGGAGTGGTCCTTCGGCGGCGACCAGGCGGTCACCCAGGGCTGGAACGCCGCGATCACCCAGTCCGGCGCCGCCGTCACCGCCAAGAACCTCTCCTACAACGGGACCCTGGCCACCGGAGGCTCCACCTCCTTCGGCTTCAACGGCTCCTACAGCGGGACCAACGCCATCCCGACCTCGTTCAAGCTGAACGGCGTGGTCTGCAACGGCGCGACGCCGCCGACCACTCCGCCGACGACCCCGCCGACCACGCCCCCCACGACCCCGCCCACCACGCCTCCGACCACGCCGCCGCCCACCGGGACCAAGGCGGACAACCCCTATGTCGGCGCCCGGGTGTACGTGAACCCGGAGTGGTCCGCCCACGCGGCGGCCGAGCCGGGCGGCACCCGGGTGTCGAACCAGCCCACCGGCATCTGGGTGGACCGGATCGCCGCGATCAACGGGGCGAACGGCGGCATGGGCGTGCGTGCGCACCTCGACGAGGCGCTGCGCCAGAAGGGCGCCGGCGAGATGGTCGTCCAGTTCGTCATCTACAACCTGCCCGGCCGGGACTGCGCGGCCCTCTCCTCCAACGGCGAACTCGGCCCGACGGAGATCGACAAGTACAAGACGCAGTACATCGACCCGATCGCGGCGATCCAGTCCGACCCGAAGTACGCGGGCCTGCGCATCGTCAACACGGTCGAACTCGACTCGCTGCCCAACCTGGTCACCAACGTGAGCGGCCGCGCGACGGCGACCCCGAACTGCGACGTGATGAAGTCCAACGGCAACTACATCAAGGGCGTCGGCTACGCCCTGAACAAACTGGGCGCGATCCCCAACGTCTACAACTACCTGGACGCCGGCCACCACGGCTGGCTCGGCTGGGACGACAACTTCGGCCCCTCCGCCGAACTCTTCAAGACGGCGGCGACCGCCGAGGGTTCGACCGTCGCCAACGTCACCGGCTTCATCGTCAACACCGCGAACTACAGCGCCCTGAAGGAGGACCACTTCTCGATCAACGACTCCGTCAACGGCGTCTCGGTCCGCCAGTCCAAGTGGCTGGACTGGAACCGCTACACCGACGAACTGTCGTACGCCCAGGCGATGCGCGAGAAGCTGGTCTCGATCGGCTTCGACTCGAAGATCGGCATGCTGATCGACACCTCCCGCAACGGCTGGGGCGGCACCGCCCGGCCGACCGCCCCCGGCGCGAAGACCGACGTCAACACGTACATCGACGGCGGCCGTTACGACCGCCGGCTCAACACCGGAAACTGGTGCAACCAGGCGGGCGCGGGCCTCGGCGAACGCCCCAAGGCGGCCCCGGAGCCGGGCATCGACGCGTACGTCTGGATGAAGCCCCCGGGCGAGTCCGACGGGGCGAGCTCGGAGATCCCGAACGACGAGGGCAAGGGCTTCGACCGCATGTGCGACCCGACGTACACCGGCAACCCCCGGAACAACAACAGCATGTCGGGCGCGCTGCCGAACGCCCCGCTGTCGGGCAAGTGGTTCTCGGCGCAGTTCCAGGAGCTCATGAAGAACGCCTACCCGGCGCTGTGAGGCACTGACAGGGCCTCGGGCAGGACCTCCTGACAGGACCTCGCAGGAACGGGAGAAGGGCGGGCCGGGACCCGAGGGTCCCGGCCCGCCCCTCGGCGTGCCCCGGCCCGGTCAGGACGACTCCCGTACCACCAGCTCCGTCGGCAGCACCCTCGGCGCCGCCTCCACGGCCGTGGCGCTGTCCGCGGTCTCCGCGATCCGCCGGAGGAGGAGCCGGGCCATGGTGCGGCCCATCTCCTCGGTGGGCTGGCGCACGCTGGTCAGGGGCGGGTCCATCAGGCGGGCCACGGCCGAGTCGTCGACCCCGACCAGGGCCACGTCCTCGGGGACCCGGCGGCCGGCCTCCCGCAGGACACCGCGGGCGCCGGCCGCCATGACGTCGGAGGCGGCGAAGACGGCGTCCAGGTCCGGGCTGCGGTCGAGCAGTTCGCGCATGGCCCGGCGGCCGCCCTCCTCGGTGAAGTCGGCGGTGGCGACCAGGCGTTCGTCGGGTTCCAGACCGGCCGCGGCGATGCCCTCGCGGTAGCCGTCGAGGCGTGCCCGGGCCGCGTACATGTCGAGGGGCCCGGTGACGGTCGCGATCCTGCGGCGCCCGCGCCCGGCGAGGTGCGCGACGGCGGCCCGGCCCGCGCCCGCGTTGTCGGAGTCGACAAAGGCGGCGGACTCGTCGGCCGAGCGCCGGCCGCCGAGGACGACGGGCAGGCCGAGCTCGCGCACGAGGTCGGGCAGCGGGTCGTCGGCGTGCACCGAGGTCAGCAGGACGCCGTCCACCCGCCGGGCGGCCAGGTACTGCTCGAAGCGCTGCCGCTCCCGCTCGGTGCGGACCAGGGTGAGGAGCAGCTGCTGGTCGGCCTCGCCGAGCTCGGCGCTGACCCCGCGGATCAGCTCCAGGAAGTAGGGCTCGGCGAAGAGCCGTGCCTCGGTCTCCGGGATGACCAGGGCGACGGCGTCGGTGCGGCTGCCGGCGAGGGTGCGGGCGGCCTGGTTGGGCACGTAGCCGAGCTCCTCGATGGCCCGGCGGACGGCCGCGCGGGCCTGTTCGCTGACCCGGGGCGAGCCGTTGATCACCCGCGAGACGGTGCCCCGCCCGACCCCGGCCCTGGCCGCGACCTCCTCCAGCGTGGGCCTGCCGCTCTGCCGTCCGTTCACCACCCTGGTACTCCCCTCGTGCGGGACCTCGCCCTTTGCGGCGATCAGGTCAAGATAGGCCACGACCGCCGCTCCCGTCAGAGCCGGTGCCGTTCGGCACCCGAACCATGGGAGCGCTCCCACACTAGCGGATTCCGGGCACGGCTCCCGCCACGCCCCACTCGGCGACGAATCCGTGTTCACGTCTTGACACCGGCACCCGGCAGGCAGGAACCTTCCGGCAACGACGACGTGGGAGCGCTCCCACCCTGGAGCGCACAGCATGCACGACCTTGGACGAGGAGAGTGGAATGCGCACTTCCAGCAGCAGACGGGTGAGCCGCGCCCGCCGCACCGCACTCACGGCGGTCGCCGCACTGACGGCCGGCACCGCCCTGCTCACCGGCTGCGGCGGTGACGACGGCGGGTCGGACGCCGCCGACGACGGGACCATCACGCTGCGGATCGGGACCTTCGGGTCCTTCGGCTACGACGACAAGACCGGGGCCAAGCTCTACGCCGAGTACCAGAAGACCCACCCCAAGATCAAGATCGTCGAGTCCAACGTCGCCGACGGCCAGAAGTACTGGGACACCCTCAAGCTCCGCCTCTCCCGCAACAGCGGACTCGCCGACATCCAGGCCATCGAGGTCGGCTACATAGCCGAGGCCACCGGCTCCTCGATGGCCGACAAGTGGGTGGACCTGTCCAAGAACGGCGGCGCCGACCTGGGCGCCTTCCTCGACTGGAAGGTCAAGCAGGCCACCACCGCCGACGGCAAGGTCATCGGCCTCGGCACCGACATCGGCCCCATGGCCATCTGCTACAACAAGGAGCTCTTCGCCAGGGCCAAGCTGCCCACCGACCGCACCGAGGTCGGCAAGCTCTGGGCCGGCGACTGGTCGAAGTTCCTGGCGACCGGCAAGACGTACCAGAAGAACGCGCCCGCGGGGACCTCCTTCCACGACTCCGCGAGCGGCCTTTTCAACGCCGTCATCTCCAGCGAGCCGCAGCAGTACGCGAACGCGAGCGGGCAGCTGGCCTGGGAGGACAGCCCCGGGGTGAAGAAGGCCTGGGACACCGCCATCGCGGCGGCGGAAGGCGGACTCACCGCCAAGCTGCGCCAGTTCGACGAGAAGGGCACCTGGAACGCCGCCTTCAAGAACTCGAAGTTCGCCACGGTCGCCTGCCCCAGCTGGATGACCGGAATCATCAAGGACCAGGCGGGCGCCGCCAACCAGGGCAAGTGGGACATCGCCTCGCCGCCGGTCGCCGGCAACTGGGGCGGCTCCTTCCTCGCCGTCCCCAAGTCCGGCAAGCACGCCAAGGAGGCCGCGGAGCTGGCCGCCTGGCTGACCGCGCCGGAGCAGCACGCCAAGGTGTTCGCCGTGAACGGCAACATCCCGTCGACCAAGGACACGCTGTCCTCGGCCGCCGTGGTCGGCGCCAAGCTGCCGTACTTCGGCGACACCCCGGTCGGCGAGATCTTCGCCGCCGCCGCGGCGAACATCCGCCCGGCCCCGATCAGCCGCTGGGACGGCCAGATGAAGACCTTCCTGACCGACAACGGCATCCTCGACATCGAGCAGCGCGGCACGGACCCGGCCAAGGCCTGGGAGAACGTGAAGAAGCTGGCCGAGGACAAGATCGACCAGTGACGTGAGGCGCGCGACGGCCCGCCCCGCGGGCCGTCGCCGCCCCTCGCACCCGCAGCTCCGACCTGGAAGGACGCCCCCGTGGCCACCTCCGTACGGGCGAGGAACGGCGGCTCCCCGTCGCCCGACGCACCGCCCTCCCCCGCGCCGCGCTCCGGCGCGGGACGCACCGGCGGGTCCCGCCGCAGCCGGCTCTACCGCTGGGACCTGAAGGCGACCCCGTACCTCTTCGTCGCCCCCTTCTTCCTCACCTTCGCCGCCTTCGGCCTCTTCCCGCTGATCTACACGGGCTGGCTCTCCCTCAACCGGGTCGAACTCGGCGGCGACCCGCGGTGGAAGGGCCTGGAGAACTACACCGACCTGGCCACCAGCGAGTTCTTCTGGAACGCTCTGGCCAACACCTTCACCATCGGGGTGATCTCGACCGTCCCGCAGCTGCTCATGGCGCTCGGGCTCGCCCATCTGCTCAACTACAAGCTGCGCGCCCGCGGTTTCTTCCGGGTCGCCGTCCTCGCCCCGTACGCGACCTCGATCGCGGCGGCCACCCTGGTCTTCGCCCAGCTCTTCAACACGGACTACGGGCTGATCAACTCGGCGCTCGGCTGGGTCGGGTTCGACCCGGTCGACTGGGAGGCGTCCAAGTGGCCCGCGCAGATCGCCATCTCGACCATCGTCACCTGGCGGTGGACCGGCTACAACGCGCTGATCTACCTGGCGGCGATGCAGGCGGTGCCCCAGGACCTGTACGAGGCGGCGGCGCTGGACGGTGCCTCGCGCTGGCGCCAGTTCCTCAGCGTGACCATCCCGTCGATCCGGCCCACCATCCTCTTCACCATCATCGTCTCCACCATCGGCGCCACCCAGCTCTTCGGGGAGCCGATGCTCTACGGCGGCAGCGTCGGCATCTCCGGCGGAAGCGGCAACCAGTTCCAGACGCTCAGTCTGCTGATGTACGAGAAGGGCTGGGTCACCGGCGCCCTCGGCCAGGCCTCCGCCATCGCCTGGGTGATGCTGCTGCTCCTGCTGCTCATCGGCGCCGTCCAGTCGCTCGTCGCCCGTTCGCAACGCAGGAAGCTGGGGGGCTGACCCGTGGCCGCTACTTCGTTCCTTTCCCAGCGGAAGAATCCGCTCCGGCAGTCGGCCGGCCGTCAGCACCACGCGGGACCGCTGACGTACGTGCTGCTCGGCGTCGCCGCGCTGTTCTCGCTCTTCCCCCTCTACTGGAACCTCGTCGCCGCCTCGCACAGCGGTGAGCGCGTGGTGGAGGCGCCGGCCCCGCTGCTGCCCGGCCCGCGCCTCTTCGACAACCTCTCCTTCGCCTGGAACCAGGTGGACATGGGAGAGGCCCTGGTCAACACGACCGTGGTCGCCTCGCTCGTGGCACTGTCGACGGTGCTGTTCTCCACGCTCGCCGGCTTCGCCTTCGCCAAGCTCCCGTTCAAGGGGCGCGGCGCGCTGCTGACCCTGGTCGTGGCGACGATGACGATCCCGCCGCAGCTCAGCGTGATCCCGCTCTACCGGATCATCACCGACCTGGGCTGGGTCGACCAGCTCCAGTCGGTGGTCCTGCCCTCGCTGGTCGCCGCCTTCGGTGTGTTCTTCATGCGCCAGTACCTCGTCGAGGCGCTGCCCGTCGAGCTGGTGGAGGCGGCCCGGATGGACGGTGCGCACTCGCTGCGGATCGTCTGGCACGTGGTCTTCCCGGTGGCCCGGCCCGCGATGGCCGTGCTCGGCATGCTGGTGTTCGTGCAGGCCTGGAACGACTTCTTCTGGCCGTTCATCGCGCTCACCCCGGACGGCAACCCCACCCTCCAGGTGGCGCTCGCCGGGCTCGGCGCGGGCAACCACACCGTCGACCAGGCGGTGGTGCTGACCGGTGCCCTCATCTCCACGGTGCCGCTGCTCCTCGTGTTCGCCGTGCTCGGCAAGCACATCGTCGGCGGGATCACCGCGGGCGCCGTCAAGAGCTGACGGCGCCCCTCCCCCCTCGTTCGTCCCGCATCCTTTTCCTCTGCGTTGGGAGCGCTCTCTTATGACCGCGTCCGAGATCCGGCCGCTCACCGCCGTCCGCCGATTCCCGTCCGACTTCCTGTGGGGCGCCGCCACCGCCGCGTACCAGATCGAGGGCGCGGCGGCGGAGGACGGGCGCACACCGTCCATCTGGGACACCTTCTCGCACACCCCGGGGAAGGTCTTCCAGGGCCACAACGGCGATGTCGCCGTCGACCACTACCACCGCTTCCGCGAGGACGTCCGGCTGATGGGCGAACTCGGTCTGAACGCCTACCGGTTCTCCGTCTCCTGGTCCCGGGTCCAGCCGACCGGGCGGGGTCCGGCCGTGCAGAAGGGCCTGGACTTCTACCGGCGGCTCGTCGACGAGCTGCTCGCGGCCGGGATCGAGCCGGCTCTGACCCTCTACCACTGGGACCTGCCGCAGGAGCTGGAGGACGCGGGCGGCTGGCCGGAGCGGGCGACGGCGGAGCGGTTCGCCGCGTACGCGGCCCTGATGGCCGACGCCCTGGGCGACCGGGTCACCCGCTGGACCACGCTCAACGAGCCCTGGTGCTCGGCTTTCCTGGGTTACGGCTCCGGGGTGCACGCCCCGGGCCGCACGGACCCGGTGGCCGCGCTGCGGGCCGCCCACCACCTCAACCTCGGCCACGGCCTCGCCGTGCAGGCCCTGCGCTCCGCGCTGCCGGCCGGGGCGAAGCTCGCGGTCTCGCTGAATCTGCACGAGGTGCGCCCGCTGACCCCGTCGGCCGCCGACCGGGAGGCGGCCCGGCGGATCGACACCGTCGGCAACGGGGTCTGGCTGGGTCCGATGCTGGAAGGCGCCTATCCCGAGGAGCTGTTCGCCGACACCGCGCACCTGACCGACTGGTCCTTCGTGCGGGACGGCGACACGGCGACGGCCGGGCAGCCTTTGGACTGGCTGGGCATCAACTACTACACGCCGACGGTGGTCTCGCGGGTCGGCGAGGGCGAGGAGAAGCCCCAGGACGACGGGCACGGCAACAGCGCGCACTCCCCCTGGCCGGGTGCCGACGACGTCGCGTTCCACCAGGCGGACGGCGAACGCACCGCGATGGGCTGGCCGGTGGACCCGGAGGGGCTGTACGACCTGCTGACCCGGATCTCGGCGCGCTACCCGGGCCTGCCGCTGGTGGTCAGCGAGAACGGGGCCGCGTACGAGGACGTGGTCGGCCCGGACGGCACGGTGCACGACCCGGAGCGCGCCGCCTACGTCCACGCCCATCTGCGGGCGGTGCACCGGGCGGTCGAGGACGGGGCCGAGGTGGCGGGCTACTTCCTGTGGTCGCTGCTCGACAACTTCGAGTGGGCGTACGGCTACGCGAAGCGGTTCGGGGCCGTGCACATCGACTACGAGACGCTGCGGCGCACGCCGAAGTCCAGTGCCCGCTGGTACGCGCGGGTGGCCCGCTCGGGCGAGCTGCACGCGCCGGACGCGAGGGACTGAGGAAGCGGAGCGAGAGGTACGGTTCCGGGGCGGGCCCGCGCGCCCGGGAACCGTACCGACGCGGAGGAAGTGCACGAGGAATGGCCGTCATTCACAAGACCACGATGCAGCCGACCAAGCTGGAGCTCCTTGCGACCTGGCTCCCGACCCGGCCCTGGTACCGGGGCGGCGAGGGCACCGAGCCGGTCCTGGAGCGGGCGGGTGGTTTCCGGCTCGACGACCCGGAGGGCGAGGTGGGCATCGAGTTCATGGTGGTCACGGACGCCTCGGGCGAGGAGACGCACGCCTATCTGGTGCCGCTGACCTACCGCGGGGCGCCGCTGGAGGGCGCGGAGGGCGGGCTGATCGGCACGTCCGAGCACGGGGTGCTCGGGACCCGGTGGGTGTACGACGGGACCCACGACCCGGTGCTGCTGGGCGAGTTGACGGCCCTGCTCGAAGGCCGGGCGGTGCCGCAGGCGCAGAGCCTTTCGGACACGCCGGACCCGACCGTCGCCGTCTCCTTCGACGGCTCGGGCTCCTGGGACCGGGGCGCGGTGCCGGTCGTCGAGGACGGGGCCTACGGCACCGACGTGCGGCTCGGCGCCGCTGCGCCGGTGCTGCGGGTGGCGCGGGTCCTCGACGCCAAGGCGGCCGGCTCGCGAGGCGAGGTGACCGCGGGCTGGCGCCTCCCCGACGGCGAGGAGCGCCGGGGCGCGTACGTCCTGGTGTTCGACGCGGCCTGACGGCGGGGCCGCGGGACCGGCCGGTCCTGACCGGGGCCCGCGGACCGGCCCGGTGCGTGTCAGAAGACGGACAGGCCGGTGATGGTGGTGAAGCGGTCGAGCGCGGCGACTCCGGCGACGGAGTTGCCGCGCTCGTCGAGGCCGGGGCCCCACACGGCCAGGGTGCAGCGGCCGGGGACGACGGCGATGATGCCGCCGCCGACGCCGCTCTTGCCGGGCAGTCCGACGCGGTAGGCGAAGTCGCCCGCGGCGTCGTAGGTGCCGCAGGTGAGCATGACGGCGTTGACCTGCTTGGCCTGGCTGCGGGTGAGCAGCCGGGAGCCGTCGGCGCGGACGCCGTGGCGGGCGAGGAAGCCGGTGGCGAGGGCGAGGTCGGCGCAGGAGGCCTCGATGGAGCACTGGCGGAAGTACTCCCGCAGCAGGGTGGGCACGGGGTTGGCGATGTTGTCGTAGCTCGCCATGAAGTGGGCGAGGGCGGCGTTGCGGTCGCCGTGCGCGGTCTCCGAGGCGGCGACGTCCCGGTCGAAGTCGAGGTCCTGGTTGCCGCTCTCGGCGCGCAGGAAGTCGAGCAGGACACCGGAGGCGTCGCCGGTCATCCGGTGCAGCTGGTCGGTGACGACGAGGGCGCCCGCGTTGATGAAGGGATTGCGCGGGATGCCGTTCTCGTACTCCAGCTGGACGAGCGAGTTGAACGGGTTGCCCGAGGGTTCGCGGCCGACGTGGTCCCAGAGGGGTTCGCCCTTGCGGGCCAGGGCGAGGGCGAGGGTGAAGACCTTGGTGACGGACTGCGTGGAGAAGGGCTGCTGCCACTCCCCCACGCCGTAGACCGTCCCGTCGAGCTCGGCGACGGCCATGCCGAAGCGGCGCGGGTCGGCGGAGGCCAGCGCGGGGATGTAGTCGGCGGGCCGGCCGCGCTCGGCGAGGGCCTCGATCTCCTCGGCGATGCGGTCCAGGACGGGTGCGAACGTCAACAGCATGATCACATGATGCGCCGGGCGGTGACCGGGCGCTGTCGGTGGCCCCCCTTAAGATCATCCGTTATCGCACGGAAACGGCATCCGGCCGCGGCGCGGCCGGCCACAGGAGGGGGATTCCGGCATGCGAGGAAACGTCCGCAGAGGGCTTCGACTGGCGCTGGCGGGGGCGCTGGCCGCGGTGCTGCTGCCGGCGACGGCGGCGGCCCAGGACGAGGCGCCGGCGCCGCGCACGTACACGGTCTGGCACTGGAACGTGGCGGGCAACACCATCCACAACGGCTCGACGACCGACGGACTGGTCACCCAGGCCGCCGCCTCCCTCGTCTCCCGGGGCGCCGACTTCGCCTCCTTCAACGAGCTGTGCCAGGGCCAGTACGACGCCCTGGTGGCGGAGCTGCGGGCCAGGGGCTGGCCGCAGGACCCGCAGAACTTCGGCCGGTTCGAGCCGAGCCGCCAGGCCGGGAACACCGCGGTGTGCAACGGCGAGGCCTTCGGCAACGCCCTGTTCAGCAAGCGGGCGCTGGGCGCCGCCGCCCGTCTCCCGCTGCCGGACGACGGCTCGGCGGAGAAGCGCAACATGCTGTGCGCGCCGCTGACGGACGGCACGGCGACCCGGTTCTGCACGACGCACATCACCACGAACCAGGCGTTCAACGTGGCCCAGCTGGAGTTCGTCCGGGGCGCGCTTGAGGCCTATCACTCGGCCGGTGAGACGGTCCTGATCGCGGGCGACTTCAACGCCCAGCCGCACTACGCCCGGCTGAACTCGTACTACGCGCCGAGCGTGGACACCCCGAACAACGCGGGCAACACCGGGCAGTACCGGGAGCTGGACGACGACGACGCCGGGAACTGCCCCGGCTACGGCGAGTGGACCGCGGACGGGACGCCGGGGACGACGCCCCCGTGCGGCGGCTACGCCAAGATCGACCACATCTTCGTGCGGGAGAGCACGCTGGCCGGCCCGTACGGCGCGGACTCGCTGGGGATCTCGACGAGCTGCACGGGGGTGGCGGCCTGCTCCGACCACCGGATACTCGTCGGTACGGTCACGGTCGCGTAGGCGCCCCCGAAGGCGCAGGAGGGCACCCCGCCGGGCCGACCGAGTGGCGAAGCCGGGAGGTCCGGGCGAGGGTGGCCTGGAGGACGTGGGGGACGGACCGAGAGTGAGGTGAGCCGGGTGCCGCTTTCCGCGGACGAGCCGGGAGCGCCCTGCTGGCTGAGCCTGGCGTCACGGGACCTCGAAGCCGCCGAGCGGTTCTACGGGGCGGTTCTCGGCTGGACCTTCCGGCACGGCCCGCTCGGCCAGGGTTTCTCCGTGGGCGAGCGGGACGGCACGCCCGTCGCCGGGATCGGCGCCGTGGTCGACCGGATGGCGGTACCGGTGGCCTGGACGCCGTACTTCGCGGTGGCCGACGCCGACACGGCGGTGTCCCGCATCCGCGAGCGCGGCGGCACCGTCGGCGTCGGCCCCGTCGCGTTTCCGCCGCGCGGCCGTGCCGCGCTCGCCACCGACCCGGAAGGCGCCGCCTTCGGTGTCTGGGAGGGCCGGATCTCCTCCCGCTGGCGGGTCGGCGAGCACCACGCGCCGGCCTGGCTGGAGCTGCACACCGGCAACGCCTTCGACGCCGCCGTGTTCTACGGCGGGGTCCTGGAGTGGGTCGACGGAGGATCGGAGCGCTTCGAGGTCTCCTACGAGGACGACCAGGTCGTCCTGCGCCGTCAGGGCGACGCCGTCGCCCGGCTGAACAGCGGCCCGGCGGACGCGGCCTCCGACCAGCCGCAGCGGCGGCCGCGCTGGCTGGTCCACTTCCGGGTACCGGACCTGGACCGGGCGGTCGCCACGGTCCTCGACCACGGCGGCGCCCTGGTGCCGGAGGCCGACGACGGCTGGCGCGCGCCGTACGGGCGCCGGACCACCGTGCGGGACCCGCAGGGCGGTCTCTTCACCCTGGACGAGAGCGACGACGACACGGGGCCGTGAGCGGGGCCTTACGGACCGGGCCGCCAGGTCGGCTCGGTCTGGCGCCCCGGTCGGCTCGTCAGCACGACGAGCTGCCGGGTGGCCCTGGTCATCGCCACGTAGCGGTCGACGGCCCCCTCGACTCCGTCGCCGAACCCGTCCGGGTCGACGAGGACGACCAGGTCGAACTCGAGCCCCTTCGACAGCGTCGGGGTGAGCGACCTGACCCGGTCGGTCGCCTCGAAGGCGGGATCACCGATGACGCAGGCGATGCCTTCGGGGTGGGCGGCGAGCCACTCGTCGAGGACCGCGTGGAGCTCCGTGACGGAGCCGTGGACGACGGGGATGCCGCTGCTGCGCACGGAGGTGGGCACGTTGGCGTCGGGCAGCGCGGCCCGGATGACCGGCTCCGCCTCCGCCATGACCTCCTCCGGGGTGCGGTAGTTGATGCTCAGCGAGGCCAGGGTGATCCTGTCGAGGCCGATGCGCTCCAGGCGCTCCTGCCACGACTCGGTGAAGCCGTGCCGTGCCTGGGCCCGGTCGCCGACCAGGGTGAAGCTCCCGGACGGGCAGCGCTGGAGCAGCATCTGCCATTCGGCGTCGGTCAGTTCCTGCGCCTCGTCGACCACGATGTGCGCGAACGGCCCGGCGAGCCGGTCCCGTTCGGCGCCGGGCAGGGCGCTCTCGTCGACCAGGGTGTCGCGCAGGTCCCGCCCGTGCAGCATCGTCACGGCGCCCTCGCCGTCGTCGTCGGCCGCGAGGATGTTGTCGATGACGCCCGCCATGCGCTCGCGTTCGGCGGCGACGGCCGCGTCGCGGCGGCGTTTGCGCAGGGACGAGGCCGGGTCGCCCAGGCGCTGCCGCGCCGCGTCCAGGAACGGCAGGTCGGACACCGTCCAGGCGTGGGCGTCGGTCCGCTGCAGCGCGCGGACCTCGTCGGGGGCGAGCCAGGGGGCGCAGAGCCGCAGATAGGCGGGGACGGTCCACAGGTCCCCGACGAGGTCGCCGGCCTCCAGCATCGGCCAGGCCCGGTCGAGGGCGCCGACCAGCTCCTCGTCGTGCCGCAGCGCCTTGCGGAACAGCTCGGCCGGGACGTCCTCGTCGAGCTTGTCCAGCAGGATGCCGACCAGCTCCTCCCAGATCTGCTCGCGCGCCTCGTTGTGCGGGGTGCCGCGGCCGGCCGCGTCGAACGCCTCGGCCCAGTCGCCGGCGCTCAGCCAGACGTCGGACCAGTCGGTGGAGACCCGCATCCCCTCGGTGGGAGGCTCCTCGTAGAACCGGACGGCCTTCTCGATCGCCCCCACCAGCGCGGCCGACGCCTTCAGCCTCGCCACCTCCGGGTCGCGCTCGGGCACCGCCGTGGCGCCCTCGGCGACCAGGTCCCGCAGGGTGCAGGTCCGCACGCCCTCCTCGCCGAGGCTGGGAAGGACGTCGGAGACGTAGTTGAGATAGGGCTGGTGCGGGCCGACGAAGAGCACGCCGCCGCGGCGGTGGCCGAGCCGGGGGTCGGCGTAGAGCAGGTAGGCGGAGCGGTGCAGGGCGACGACGGTCTTTCCGGTGCCGGGACCGCCGTCGACGACGAGGGCGCCGCGGGAGCCGGCGCGGATGATGGCGTCCTGGTCGGCCTGGATGGTGCCGAGCACGTCGCGCATCCGGGCGGAGCGGTTGCCGCCGAGGCTGGCGATGAAGGCGGACTGGTCGTCGAGGGCGGCGTGGCCCTCGAAGCCGTCCGCGGTGAACACCTCGTCCCAGTAGTCGGCGATCCGGCCGCCGCTCCAGCGGTACCTGCGGCGGCTGGCCAGGCCCATCGGGTTGCCATGGGTCGCGGCGAAGAAGGGCTCGGCCGCGGGCGAGCGCCAGTCGATCAGGAGCCGCCGCCCTTCGGCGTCGGTGAGGCCGAGCCGTCCGACGTAGACGGGCTCGGCGGCGTCGGCGGTGACGATGCGGCCGAGGCACAGGTCGAGGCCGAAGCGGCGCAGCGTGCGCAGCCGGGCGGTGAGCCGGTGGATAGCGGTGTCCCGGTCCATGGCCTCCCGGCCCACGCCGCCGGGTGCCTTGCGGAGCTCGTCGAGGCTGTCCTCCAGTTCGGCGATCGACTGCTCCATGCTCCGCGCGACGGCGGCGAAGTGCCGCTCGTCGGCGGCGATGAGTTCGGGGTCGGCCTTGGCCGACAGGTGCTCGGGCAGTTGAAAGACGCTGAACGCGCTGAGCGCGCTGCCGGTGGTGACGTGCACTGAGTGGATCTCCCGTTTCCGCAGGTCCTGGCCTCGGTAGGGGATTGTGCGGGAGATGGGGGGCCTTGCCGCAAGACCCCCCGTGCGCTATAAGTTGAGAGTGGCAAGGAACGCGGACGCGTCCTTGCCTTTCTTCTTTCTCTCAGCGGTCGGTGCCCTCGGCGGGGGTCAGCCCCAGTTCTCCGGTCGGCTGCGGGGCGAACCAGGCGGCGGTGTCCCGTTCCGTCACCTCGGCGAGCGTGGCCGGCGTCCAGCGCGGGTCGCGGTCCTTGTCGACGACCTGGGCGCGGATGCCCTCGACCAGGTCGGGCGAGGAGAGCGCGGCGCAGGACAGGCGGAACTCCGTGTTCAGGGCGGACTCCAGGGAGTCGAGCCCGCGGGCGTGCCGGATCGCCGCCAGGGCCGCCTTGAGCGCGGTGGGCGAGCGGCCGAGCAGCGTGGTGGCGGTCTCCTTGGCCTCGGGGACGCCGGAGTCGCCGAGGCGCTCCACGATGCCCTCGACGGTGGCGGCCGCGTAGCAGGCGTCGATCCAGGGGCGGCGCCCGGCGAGCTCGCCGGGCGGCACGGGCCGGGCGAACAGGGCGACCGCTTCGGCGGCGGGGAGCCGGGTGAGTGCCTCGGCGAGCGCCGGGAGGTCGGCGGCGGGCACGAAGTGGTCGGCGAGGCCGGTCAGGATCGCGTCGCCGGCGCCGGCCTGGGCGCCGGTGAGGGCGAGGTGGGTGCCCAGTTCGCCGGGCGCGCGGCCGAGGAGGAAGGTGCCGCCGACGTCGGGGACGAAGCCGATGCCGGTCTCGGGCATGGCGATCCGGGAGCGTTCGGTGACGATCCGCACCGATCCGTGCGCGGAGACTCCGACGCCGCCGCCCATGACGATGCCGTCCATGAACGCCACGTACGGCTTGGGGTAGCGGGCGATCCGGGCGTTGAGGCGGTACTCGTCGCGCCAGAACGCGACGGTGGCCGTGCCGCCGGCCCTGGCGTCGTCGTGGATGGCCCGGATGTCGCCGCCCGCGCACAGCCCCCGCTCCCCCGCGCCGCGGATGACGACGGTCTCGACGGCCGGGTCGTGCTCCCAGGCGGTCAGGGCCGCGTCGAGGGTGCGGACCATGGCGTGGGTGAGGGCGTTGATCGCCCGGGGCCGGTTGAGGGTGAGGAAGCCTGCGCGGCCCTCGGTGTGCACGAGCACGTCGGGCTCAACGGGGTCGGCGGTGCCGTGGGACATGGTGTCGCTGCTTCCTGCCGGTGACGGGCGGTCGGCGACCGGTGGCGGCGGGCGACTCCCCCGCCCCCGGCCAAACGATCTTCCACCCACCGTAACCGCCGGAAGGGGCCCCGCACAGGTGCTCTCGGTCCCGCTCCCGTTTCCCCTGCCGGTCGCGGCGGAGGAGCATAGGAGACAGGCGCCCGTGTACAGGGCGGGAAGGAGCGCACAGTGACGCGAGGCGCGAACCGGTCCGCAGGTGACACCCGGGGGCGCTCCACCGGGCTGCGGAGCGTCGCGGGCCAGGTCTTCGCCCTGCAGGCGCTCATCGCGCTGCTGATCGTCGGAGCGGCGGCGCTCGCGCTGGTGCTCCAGGGGCAGTACGACAGCCAGCGCGACGCCCGCAACCGCTCGCTGGCCGTCGCCGAGGCCTTCGCGCACGCACCGGGCCTCGCGGACGCGCTGCGCTCCTCCGACCCGACGGCGCTCCTTCAGGGCCGGGCGGAGGCCGCGCGGGTCGGTTCCGGTGTCGACTTCGTCGCCGTGCTGTCCCCGGACGGGGCGCGCTACACCGACTCCGACCCGTCGCTCATCGGGCAGCGGGCCCAGGGGGACATCGGGCGTGCCAGGGCCGGGGAGTCGTTCACCGAGATCTTCCACGGGGCGCCGAACGACGCGGTGCGGGCCGTGGTGCCGGTGCGCGACGAGAACGGCACCGTGGTCGGCATGGTGACCAGCGGCCTGGAGGTGGAGACGGTCGGCAAGGCCGTCCAGGGCCGGCTGCCGCTGCTGCTGGGCGCGGCCGCGATCGGCCTGGTCTTCGCGGTGGGCGGCGCGGGTCTGGTGAGCGCCCGGCTGCGGCGCCAGACGCACGGACTCGGCCCGGCCGAGGTGACCCGGCTCAAGGAGCACCACGAGGCGGTGCTGCACTCGGTGAAGGAGGGCGTGGTCATCGTCGCCGCCGACGGGCGGCTGCTGCTCGCCAACGACGAGGCCCGCCGGCTCCTGAAACTGCCCGCGGACGCGGAGCGGCGGCATGTCTCCGAGCTCGGTCTCGATCCCCGTACGTCCACGCTGCTGCTGTCCGGGCGGGCCGCTACGGACGAGGTGCACCTGGCCGGGGACCGGCTGCTCGCGGTGAACGTCCGGCCGACGGGGTACGGGGCGCAGGACGGCGGCTGCGTGATGACCATGCGCGACACCACGGAGCTGGCCGCGCTCACCGGCCGGGCCGAGGTGGCGCGGGGCCGGCTGCGGCTGCTGTACGAGGCGGGGACGCGGATCGGCACGACGCTGGACGTGGTGCGGACGGCGGAGGAGCTGTCGGAGGTGGCGGTGCCGCGGTTCGCGGACTTCGTCACGGTGGAGCTGCTGGACCCGGTGGTGCGGGGCGAGGAGCCCTCGGGGGCGTTCACCGAGATGCGGCGCACGGCGCTCACCGGGATCCGCGCCGAGTCGCCGTTGCAGCCGGTGGGCGACCTGATCCGGTTCGTGGTGCCCAGCACGCCGATGGCCTCGGCCCTGGACGAGGGGCGCGCGGTGCTCCAGGCGGACCTGGCCGCGGCGGACGGCTGGCGGGCGCAGGACCCGGAGGGGGCGGCGCAGGCGCTGGCGTACGGGCTGCACTCGCTGCTCACCGTGCCGCTGCTGGCCCGCGGGGTGGTGCTCGGCATGGCGAACTTCTGGCGCGGCGCCGACACCCCGGAGCCGTTCGGCGAGGAGGACCTGTCGTTCGCGGAGGAACTGGCGGCGCGGGCGGCGCTCGCGATCGACAACGCGCGCCGGTTCACCCGGGAGCACACGATGGCCGTGGCACTGCAGCGGAGCCTGCTGCCGCGCGTGCTGCCGGAGCAGAGCGCGGTGACGGTCTCGTACCGCTATCTGCCGGCGAAGGCCGGCGTGGGCGGCGACTGGTTCGACGTGATCCCGCTGCCGGGGGCGCGGGTGGCGCTGGTGGTCGGGGACGTGGTGGGGCACGGGGTGCACGCGGCGGCGACGATGGGGCGGCTGCGGACGGCGGTGGCCAACTTCTCCACCCTCGACCTGCCGCCCGACGAGCTGCTCGGGCATCTGGACGAGCTGATCGACCGGCTCGCCGAGGAGAACGACTCGGGCGCCGAGGGCGGCGAGGAGTCCGACGGTGAGGGCCCCGCCGAGGGCAGCGCGGGCGCCACCTGCCTGTATGTGATCTACGACCCCACGACCGGCGCCTGCACGATGTCCAGCGCCGGGCATCCGGGGCCCGCGCTCGTGCGGCCCGACGGCAGTGTGGAGTTCCCGGCGCTGCCGGCGGGGCTGCCGCTGGGGCTCGGTCTGGGCGAGCGGCCCTTCGAGTCGGCGCGGCTGCGGCTCGAACCGGGCAGCAAGCTGGTGATGTTCACGGACGGTCTCCTGGAGGACCGCACGAGGGACTTCGACACCGGGCTCCGACTGCTGCGCGAGACCCTCGCCCGGCCGGACCGCTCCCCCGAGCAGACCTGCGCGGACGTGCTGGCGGCGATGCTGTTCCCGGTGCCGTCCGACGACATCGCGCTGCTCGTGGCGAGTGCCCGGCGGATTCCGGCGGACCGGATCGCCGAGTGGGAGGTGCCGGGCGATCCGTCGGCGGTCGCCCCGGTGCGCAACCAGGCGGCGGCGCGGCTCGCGCGGTGGGGTCTGGAGGAGGCCGGGTTCACGGCGGAGCTGGTCCTCAGCGAGCTGATCACCAACGCGATCCGCTACGGCAAGCCGCCGGTGCGGGTGCGGCTGGTGTACGACCGGGCGCTGATCTGCGAGGTGTCCGACGGCAGCAGCACCTCGCCGCACCTGCGGCACGCGACGGACACGGACGAGGGCGGTCGCGGGCTGTTCCTGGTGGCCCAGTTCGCGCAGCGCTGGGGCACGCGTTACGCGCGGCGCGGCAAGACCATCTGGGCCGAGCTGCCCGTCACCCCCGAGCAGCGGGGCGACGGCGCAGTGACCCCGCTGCTCGATCCGGACGCCCTGGAGGACCTCGCCTGGTGAGCTCGGGATACGGTCGTGGGCCGACCTCTTGGAGGATGTTGTGACCGGCCCCGTCGCCACCGGAACCCTGCACCATGTGGAGCTGTGGGTGCCCGACATCGGGCGGGCCGCCGCCTCCTTCGGTCCGCTCCTCGAAGCACTCGGGTACTCCTCCTTCCAGAGCTGGGAGCGGGGCCGCAGCTGGCGGCTCGGTGCCACGTACGTGGTGGTCGAGGAGTCGCCGGCGCTGAGCGCCCGAGCGCACGACCGGCTGCGTCCGGGGCTGAACCATCTGGCGTTCCACGTGGCGACGCGGGCGGAGTTCGACCGGCTGGTCGACGGGGCCGTGCGCGGCGGCTGGCGGCTGCTGTTCCCCGACCGGCATCCGCATGCCGGCGGGGAACGGACCTGTGCGGGTTATCTGGAGAACGAGGACGGGTTCGAGGTCGAACTCGTGGTGTCGCGGCCCTGATCCTCCGGGCGCCGGCTCAGCCGAGGCCGGTGCGCAGGGCGGTCATCAGGGTGCCGTCGGGGGTGTCGCCGGACATCTCCCAGACGAAGACGCCGAGCAGTCCCTTGGACTTGAGGTAGGTGGTCTTGCGGCCGATGGACCAGGGGTCGTCGAAACTCCACCACTGGCCGCCGGCGCCGGTGTAGCCGTAGGTGGCGCCGGACTGTTCGTCGTGGCGGACGGTGAGTCCGGGCACCGAGGCGATGAGGTTGGCGTAGCCGCGGACGCCGGCCTCCTCGGCGAACTGCCCGGGGGCTGCCCCGGTCGCGCTCTGCCATTCGCCGGCGGCGCCGCCGTCGGCGACGCCCTGCCAGCCGCGGCCGTAGAAGGGGATGCCGAGGGTGATCTTGCGGGGGTTGAAGCCGGCGGCGAGGTACGGTCTGACCGCCTCGTCGACGCTGAAGTGGAAGCCGTAGGGGTCCTGGGCGTCGGTGTACAGGTTGGCCTGGTGTCCGGTGCGGTTCGGCTCCCAGGAGTTGTCGCTGCCGGCGCCGTGGAAGTCGTAGCCCTGGACCATGGCGTAGTCGAGGGCGGTGGCGGCCTTGGCGAGGTCCCAGCCCTGCCCGATCTTCACCGGGTCGGCGGGGGTGAAGGCGGTCAGGAGCCGGTGCTCGCCGCCGAGTTCGTCGAGCTGTTTGCGGAACTCGGCGACGAGGGCGGCGTTGTTCGCCTTGTCCTGGGCGGTGACGTGGTTGCCGGGGTGTCCGTCGGGCGAGCCGGGCCACTCCCAGTCGAGGTCGATGCCGTCGAAGACGCCCGCGGCCGCCCCCGCGCCGCCGGCGCCGTTGTAGAGGGGCAGGTTGCCCCTGATCCACACGTCGACGCAGGAGCGGACGAACTTCTGCCGTGAGGCGTCGGTGGCGGCCACGTCGGAGAAGTACTTCGAGTAGGTCCAGCCGCCGAGGGAGACCACGACCTTGAGGTGCGGGTACTTCGCCTTGAGCTTCTTCAGCTGGTTGAAGTTGCCGCGCAGCTTGCCCCAGCCGTCGTCGGCGACCCCGTCGACGGACTGTGCGGCACTGAAGGGCCGTGCGTAGTCGGCGTCGGCGTCACCCGCGCCGGTGCCCTGGTCGGGGTCCTGGGGGTTGGATCCGACGCCCTTGGTGACGCCTGCGAGGCAGGTGAGGTTGACGGGGTCGATGTTCTCGAAGGCGTAGTTGACGACGTCGAGGGAGGCCGCGGCGCCGGAGGTGTCGAGGTTCTTCACGAAGTACTGGCGTCCGTAGATGCCCCACTGGGCGAAGTAGCCGACCTTCAGGTGGCGGCCGGGCGCCAGGTCCGCGGTGGTGACGGTGAGGGCCGCCGACGGGGGTGAGGCGTTGTCGGCGGCGTCGCGGGCGCGGACGGTGAAGGTGTACGGGTTGGCCGGGCCGAGGCCGCCGACGGCGGCCGTGGTCGCCGTGCCGGGGACGGTGCGGGCGAGGGTGCCGTCGCGGTACACGTCGTAGGCGACCACGCCCCGGTCGTCGGCGGCGGCGGTCCAGGCGAGGCTCACGCTGGAGGCGGTGGTGCCGGTGGCGCGCAGCGCGCCCGGGGCGGTGGGCGGGTTGGGGTCGCTCGCCGGGTCGACGGTGGTGACGGTGGCGGGCGGGCTCTCGGGGCCGGTGTTGCCGCGGGTGTCCTTGGCGCGGACGGTGAAGGTGTACGCGGTGGCCGGGGCCAGACCGCCGACGGTCGCCGAGGGCGAGGTGGCGGTGGCGACGACGGCGCCCTTCGCGAGGACCTCGTAGCCGGTGACGGGGTGGTCACCGGGGGCGGCGGGCGTCCAGTCGAGGGCCACGGTCCGGGTGGTGACGGTGGTGGCGCGCGGGGTGCCGGGGGCGCCGGGCGGTACGTCGGGGCTGCCGTCGCACTTGCCGCCGTTGACCGTGCAGCCGGTCGGCGGGGTCGCCGGGCCGGTGGCGACGAACCAGTAGCTGTACGGCTCGGTGGAGCCGCCGGCCGGGACGGTGGCGTTGTAGTGGGCGTTGCGGACGGTGACGTGGCGGCCGGTGACGGTGGCCTCGCCGTTGTAGTGGGAGCTGATCTCGACGCCCGCGGGCAGGTCGAACTCCAGGGTCCAGCCGTTGACGGGGGTGGTGGTGCCGTTGCGGATGACATAGATGCCGCGCCACCAGCTGCCGTTGTTCTCGGAGGTGAATGCGGCGGTGACGGTGCCGGCGGCGCGTGCGGGGGTGGCACCGGGTCCGGTGAGGGCGGCGAGCGGGAGGAGGAGGGCGGCGAGCAGGACGAGGAGTCCGCTGCCGTGGAGCCGCGGTCTGCGGCGGCTTCTGCGCTGTCTGTCCATCGGGTCTCCCTGGGACGCGTGTGAGGGGTACGGGAGCGCGTCGCGGGACCGTGTGGGGGCTCGGGTGCGGCCTTGCGGCTGTGGGACCGCCGAACGGGAGCCATGGGCAAGGTAGTTGGTACGGACCATTACGTCAACGCGGTGCGGGACCGCTTGACTCCCCCAGTGGTCTACTCCACCGTGGGGGACGGGTCGGGGGCAGCGCCGGTGTGGGCCGGTCCCGTTCCCGCCCGGCACCGCAGTTCCACGCAGGACCGTGTGTGCACGCCCGGCCGCCCCGTCACGGGGCGGCCGGTTCCGGCCTCCGTCAGCGGGCGGACGCGGGCGCGGCGACCGCCCCGGCGTCACCGATGTGCAGGACCGCGTCGACGCCGTCGAGCGTCGTCCCATCCAGCGGGAAGTAGCCCTTCGCCGGGTCCAGGCCGGTCCGCTTCCGGCCGTCGCGCAGGTCAGCGGCGCCGATGATGCCCCAGCCGTCGACGCGTTCCTGGAGGACGCCTTCGTACGTGTCGGGCTCGGGGTGCCCGAGGCCGAGGGCCGCGCTGCTCCCCAGGCTCCCGGCGACGCACACGTACCGCTCGCCCAGGAGTGACCCGAGGATGCCGCCGGCCCCGGACCAGGTCGCGCTCAGCTCCCCCGTGCTCCAGACGCTCACGGTGCGGTGCAGGTGCAGGTTGTGGGCGGAGACGAGCGTCGGACCTCTGCGCTCCTCGGCGGCCCTGATGTCGAGGAGGTTCTCGGCCATGAGCGCGTCCCGGGTGGCGAGCAGCCGGGTGATGCGCGTTCCGGTGTCTCCGGGCTCGGCGCACTGCCGGTGGTAGCGCAGCAGCCCGATCCCGGCCGTGAGGTGCGTCTTCGCCCGCCGCCAGGCGCCGAGCGAGGTCGCGGCGATCAGCTCCGGCGCACGGGAGTGGAGCGCGCCGACGAGGTCGTCGGCGAGGGCCCGCACCTGTTCCGCCTCCCGGGTGGCGCCGGGCGAGCGGTCCGCGTCCAGGACCGCTTCCGGACGGCTCCAGCGCTCGTCGTCGCCGAGCAGGGCGGCGAGTCGGGCGGCCTCGGAGTCGAGCCCGAGGTAGCCGCAGACCTGTTCCAGGGCCGCGCGGGGGCTGGGCGCGCTGTAGTTCTCGGTGGGGGTGTCGAAGCCGTGGAAGGCCAACTGCTCCCCGGGCGGCAGGTCCTCGTTGTGCTGCCGCATCCAGGCGACGAGCTCGCGATTGGCGTCGAGCGCGCCGAAGTCGTGCGAGAACCCTTCGGTCATCACGGAGTCGAGGGTTCCGGCGCCGCCCCGGACGTAGTCGTCGACGCGCAGCGCGGCCACTCGGTCGGTCTCCAGGGCGACGGAGCGGAAGCCGCGGTCGGCCAGCCGGGCGAGGAGCGCGTTGCGGACCCGGCCGAAGGCGGGTTCCTGATGGGTCGGTTCCCCCAGCCCGAGCAGGGTGCAGGAGGGGGTGGCGAACGTATGGATGTCCTGGCTCATGGACCTCCACCGTATCCTTGAAAGAACGGTGGAGACTTTCACGGCAATTCCGCGAAGCCCGGCCGCATGGCGGCCGGAAAGCCTCAAATCGGGGATCAGGGTGCGACCGACCGACCTGGCCCGCCGGCACGGGATCTCGACCCAGGCGGTCCGCAACTACGAACGGGACGGCTGCATCCCGCCGGCCGCGCGCACCTCCAGCGGCTACCGCGTCTACACCGAGGCGCACGCGGCCGCTCTCGACGCCTATCTCGCCCTCGTCAGGGCCTACGGGCACGACACCGGTGGCCGGATCATGAACGCGCTGCACGCGGGCGCGCTCGACGCCGCCCTGACGGCCGTCGACCGCGGACACGCCCAGTCCCTCCGCGACCGGGAGACCCTGGACGCGGTGCGCGGCGCGGTGGAGCAGCTCACGCGACGGGACGGGCACCCGGGCGGGCGGCCCGGGACCGGCGCGGACACGCGCTCGGTCGGCGAGCTCGCGCACCGGCTCGGGGTCACCCGGGCGACGCTGCGGAACTGGGAGACAGCGGGGATCCTCGCGCCCGCCCGGGACCCCGCCACCGGCCACCGTACGTACCGGGCCGCCGACGTGCGGGACGCCGAACTGGCCCATCTGCTGAGGCGCGGTGGCTATCCGCTGGACCGGATCGCCGACGTGGTCCGGCAGGTCCGCACGGCCGGCGGCACGCAGGCCCTGTCCGCGGCCCTGGAGGGCTGGGAGCGGCGCCTCACCGCGCGGCGGCTCGCCATGCTGGACGCGGCCGAGCGCCTCGGCCGCTACCTGGAGGTGTGGGACCCGCAAGCGATGCCACTCCAGCCGTAGTACTGTCCCCGGAGTATGTGATCGACCCGAGGACGGGAGTGACAGCGGTGGCCCGCAGCAACCCCGAGCGCCGCGCGGCGCTCGTCGACGCCGCCATCGAGGTGCTGGCCAGGGACGGCGCCAGGGGCCTCACCTTCCGCGCGGTGGACACCGAGGCCGCCGTGCCGCCCGGCACCGCGTCCAACTACTTCGCCAACCGGGACGACCTGCTCACCCAGGCGGGCGCACGGGTCTACGAGCGGCTCCAGCCGGACGCCGAGACCATCGAGCGGCAGCGGACGGCGAGCCCCGACCTCGCCACGTACACCCAGCTCATGCGGGAACTCGTGGGCCGGGTCAGCTCCTTCCGCACCGGCTATCTGGCCCTCCTGGAGCTGCGCCTGGAGGCCACCCGGCGCCCCGCGCTGCGCCAGGTCCTCACCGAGCGGATCCGCGCCGACGTCGAGGCCAACGTCGCCTACCACGAGGCCTCGGGCCTCCCCGGCGACGCGACGGCGGTCAAGCTGCTGATCCTGGCCTTCAACTGGCTGATCGTCGAACAGCTGACGCTCCCCGACGTCTTCTCCGAGGAGGAGCGCGACGCCCTGATCGCGGCGGCCGTCGACCGCATCGTCGGCGGCTCCCGGCCCTGACCCGGCCGGACTCAGAGCCGTTCGGCGAACCAGGCCGCCGCCAGGTCGCCCACCCGCTCCAGCTCCCCCGGCCCCTCGAAGAGGTGCCCCGCGCCCGGCACGGTGACCAGCCGGTGCTCGCAGCGCAGCCTCCGCTGGGCCTGCTCGTTGAGGTCGAGGACCAGGGTGTCCGCGCCGCCGACGATCAGCAGGGTGGGAGCGGTCACCTCGGGCAGGCGCTCGTCCGCCAGGTCGGGGCGTCCGCCGCGCGAGACGACGGCGGCCACGGGGTCGTCCGGCTCCGCGGCGGCCCACAGCGCGGCGGCCGCGCCCGTGCTGGCGCCGAAGTAGCCGACGCTCAGCGCGCCGGCGCCGAACCGTCCGGCCAGCCAGTCGGTGGCCTGCCGCAGCCGCCGGGCGAGCAGCGGGGTGTCGAAGACGTTGGCGCGGTCGGCCGCCTCGGCCTCGGTGAGCAGGTCGAACAGGAGGGTGCCGAGACCGGCCCGGTTGAGCGTGGCGGCGACCTCCAGGTTCCGCGGGCTGTGCCGGCTGCTGCCGCTGCCGTGCGCGAACAGCACGACGCCGGTGGCCCGTTCGGGCAGGGTGAGCCGGCCGCCGACCTCCGAACCGCCCAGCGGGATCCGCACCTCGCCGTCCTCGGCGTACCCGGCGTGCTCGCCGCGGCCCTCGCGGCGCGCCCGCAGACACGCGACGACCTCCTCGTCCGTGGTCTGGGAGAAGTCCGTGTAGAACTGCCCGATCGCGTAGAACAGGTGCGGCTCCCGCACGGCGTACGTCTCGTCCGCCGCGTCCCCGACCCGCTCGGCCCAGTCGTGCGGTGCGACCGGCACCGCGAGCACGATCCGCGAGGCGCCCCTGGCCCGTACCACCCGGCAGGCGGCGAGCGCGGTGGCACCGGTGGCCATGCCGTCGTCCACGACGACGACGGTCCGGCCGCTCGGGTCGGCGGGGCCGCGGGCGGACCGGTAGCGCCGGGCGCGCTGCTCCAGGACGGCACGTTCGCGCTTCTCGACCTCGGCGAGGTCGTGCGCGGACACCCCGGTCTCGGCGAGCACCCGGTCGTTGAGCACCCGGACGCCGTTCTCGCCGATCGCTCCCATGGCGAGCTCCGGCTGGTAGGGGACGCCGAGTTTGCGTACCAGGCAGATGTCGAGCGGCGCGTCGAGCGCGTCGGCGACCTCCGCGGCCACGGGCACTCCCCCGCGGGGCAGCCCGAGGACGACCGGGTCCTGCCCCCTGAGGCCGGTCAGCCGGGCGGCGAGCTGCCTGCCCGCGTCGGTGCGGTCGGTGAAGTACATCTCCAGCCCGCCTTTCTGGACCGCGCCGCGCTCAGGCGGCGCGGGCCGTCGGTGCCGCCCCGTCCGCCGCCCCGGCGGGCGCGGAGGCGATCCGCGTCCGGCGGTGGCCGCACGAGGTTCTCGACCGGATCGGCCGGACCCACGGCGCCGCGCACGTACCGCTCGGGCAGGGCCGGGTCGAGGGGAGGGTGAAGGCGCCGGTCGGCCCCTGGCCGAGCAACACGTCTCCGCAGAGGAACAGCCTGGTCACACCAGTGCCGGCGCCCATACACCCAGGGTAGTCCTCCGGACGTCCTGGGTTCCGGTGGGCATGATCGTCCCGAGGGCTGACGCGCGGCCCGGCACCCCGCGGCGAGGATGGACGGTCCGCGCCCGGATCGTGGGCGCGGACCGAACGACGGAGGGGACCCTTTTCCATGCGCTTACGCGTGACGCGCCCGGCGCGGACCACGGCCGTGGCCGCTACCGCCCTGCTGACCGTGTCCCTGGGGGTCCTGCCGGCCCAGGCGGCCGAGGCTGCCGCCGGACCGGAGGCACCGCGGACGACGACGGCCGCCCGCCACACGCCCGCCCTCGACCGCGCGGCGCTGCGCTCGTCGCTGGACGCCTTCCGCGACGCCGGGATGTACGGGGCGTTCACCTCGGTGCGGGACGGCTCCGAGCGGTGGCGGGGCGCCACGGGCGTCGCCGACACGGCCACCGGCCGCCCGATGGCCCCGGGCTTCGAGCACCGGATCGGCAGCATCAGCAAGACCTTCACCGCCGTGGCGGTCCTGAAGGAGGTGGAGCGCGGCCGGATCGACCTGGACGCGCCCCTCGGCCGCTACCTGCCCGGGCTCGTCACCGGCGAGCGCGCCGAGAAGGTGACCGTGCGGATGCTGCTCAACCACACCAGCGGCATAGCCGACTACGTCCTGCCGGCCTTCCCCGGCATCCTGCAGGACCCCGGCGCCGTGCTCGACCGCAACCGGCTGCGGCACATCGAGCCCGAGGAGCTGGCCCGGCTCGGCCTCGCCGCCCCGCCGGTGCAGGAGCGGGGCAGGCACAGCTACTCCAACACCAACTACGTCCTGGCCGGGCTGGTCCTGAAGAAGGTCACCGGCCAGGACCCCGAGGCGTACATCACCCGCCAGGTGATCCGCCCCGCGGGCCTGCGCCACACGTACTACCCGTCCTCGCCGGCGCTCAGGGGCCCGCACGCGGGGATGTACGAGTCGTTCTTCGGCCTGATCGACCCGCCGCGGGACTACAGCACGTACGACATGTCGTGGGCGAGCACGGCCGGGGCGATGGTGTCGACCACCGACGACCTCGACACCTTCTACCGCAAGCTGCTCGGCGGGCGGCTGCTCGGCCCGGCGGCGCTGCGGGAGATGAAGACGACGGTCCCCGCCTACGAGACGGAGCCCGGCGAAGAGCCCCTGATGCGGTACGGCCTGGGCATCTACACGCTCAAGATGCCGAGCGGCTCCTGGTACTGGGGCCACGACGGCGCGGTCTTCGGCGCGGGGACCTGGTCCCTGTCCACCGAGGACGGCCGCCGCCAGGCCTCGATCGCGTACAACCTCATGAAGTACCAGCGCTTCGACGAGCAGGGCCGGCCGCTGCCGGACCCGATCACGGCGGCGCTGTACGCCTACATGGACGGCGCCCTGAGCGGCAGCCACGCCCCCGCGGGGCTGCGGTCCGCCGCTCCGGCCGGCGCGCTGCCGCCGCTCGTCGACCGCCTGCCCGCGCACTGACGCCTATCGCCCGGCCCGGGCCGCGCGGCGGATCGTGGCGTCCACCAGGGCGAGCGCGTCCGCCGCGGTACGGCCCGGGGCGCGGTTCCAGGGGCCGATGAGCCCGGTCCAGCCGTGCGAGCGGAGCTCTTCGAGCATCCACGCCCCCGCCTCGTTCATGGTGGGGGCGCTGCCGTAGCCGAGCCGGTGCGCGGCGAGCATGGCACCGCAGACACAGCGTGCGCCGCGGGCGTCGCGGAGCCTGTACGGGGTGTTCTGCCACCCCCACTCCGTCAGGACCCGCCGGGCGTGGGCGAGATGGACGGAGGGCCGCACGTCGGGGCTGCCGATCCGGCGCCAGACGTGCAGCCGGTCGGGCAGCATCGCGCCGAGCCGGCCGGGCAGCGGCCGCTCGGCGGGCCGGGCCGGGGGCAGCGCGTCGAGGGCGTCGGCGACGAGCCGGTCCACCGGGACGGACAGCAGCCGGCGCCAGTCTGCGGCATCCTCCCGTACCGGCGGGGCCTCGGCCCAGCGGTCCACGATGTCCTGCCAGGCGGCGGTGTCGAGGAGGGCGGCGGCCTCGCGGTCGAGAGCGTCGGGGGTGGTGGCGACAGACACGCGGCGACTCCATGAGATGCGTACGATTCACGCCGATTCTCATATAAATGTCGGTTTTGTGCCCCTCGAATCGCCCTCATGATCGTCGGAACCCCTGCGCGACACCTCCCGAGGGCATACGGTCCCCCTGAAGTCCCCTGAACCCCTGAACTCCCCTGACGCCGCGAAGGAGCGCACACGTATGAGAATCGCCGTACTCGGCACCGGCGACGTCGGCCGGCAGCTCGGGAGCAAGTTGGTCGCGGTGGGCCACGAGGTGACGCTCGGCTCCAGGACCGCGGACCATGCCGGAGCGACGGCGTGGGCGGCGGAGAACGGGGCGGCCCACGACACGTTCGCGGGGGCGGCGGCCGCGGCCGAGCTGGTGGTGAACGCCACCGGGGGTCTGGTGTCGCTGGCGGCGCTGGAGGCGGCGGGCGAGAAGAACCTGGCGGGCAAGGTCCTGGTCGACGTGTCGAACCCGCTGGACTTCTCGGAGGGCTTCCCGCCCACGGTCCGGCAGCCCGACGGCGGCAGCCTGGCCGAGCAGATCCAGCGCACCTTCCCCGAGGCGCGGGTGGTGAAGACGCTGAACACCATGACCAACACGGTGATGGTGGACCCCGCCCGGGTCCCGGGCGATCACGTCGTCTTCGTGTGCGGCGACGACCCGGAGGCCAAGGCCACCGTGACCGGCCTCCTGCGGTCCTTCGGCTGGCCGGACGCCCGGATCGTCGACCTCGGCGATCTGTCGGGCGCCCGGGGCACCGAACTGCTGCTGCCCCTGTGGGTGCGCCTGATGGGGACCCTGGGGACGGGGGACTTCAACTTCGGACTGCTGAAGGCCTGACGCGGGTCAGCCCTTGAGCACGCCGCCCGTCGTACCGGTGAGGTGCTCGGTGGCGAGGAGCTCGGCGAGCCGCTCGGGCGGGAGCAGGCCCTTCTCCAGGGTGAGTTCCGCGACCGAGCGGCCGGTGGCCAGCGCCTCCTGGGCGATGGCGGTGGCGGCGGTGTAGCCGAGGTGCGGGTTGAGGGCGGTCGCGAGGCCGATCGAGTTCTCGACGCTCGCGCGCAGGGTCTCGACGTTGGCGGTGATGCCGGTGACACAGCGCTCGGCGAGGGTGAGGCAGGCCGCCCGCAGCGAGGTCATGCTCTTGGACAGCGCGTGGAAGATGACCGGCTCGAAGGCGTTGAGCTGGAGCTGGCCGCCCTCCGCCGCCATGGTGATGGTCATGTCGTTGCCGATGACCTCGAAGGCGACCTGGTTGACGACCTCGGGGATGACCGGGTTGACCTTCCCCGGCATGATGCTCGAACCCGCCTGGACGGGCGGCAGGTTGATCTCGCCGAGCCCGGCGCGCGGGCCGGAGGAGAGCAGCCGCAGGTCGTTGCAGGTCTTGGAGAGCTTCACCGCGATCCGCTTGAGCACCCCGGAGAGCTGCACGAAGGCGCCGCAGTCCTGGGTGGCCTCGACCAGGTTGGCGGAGGTCACCAGGGGCAGGCCGGTGAGGTCGGCGAGGTGGCGGCGGGCGGTCTCGGCGTAGCCGGGGGCCGCGTTGAGGCCGGTGCCGATGGCGGTCGCGCCCAGGTTGATCTCGTGGATCAGCTCGATCGCCTCCGCCAGGCGCCCGCGGTCCTCCTCCAGCATCACGGCGTACGTGGAGAACTCCTGGCCCAGCGTCATGGGCACCGCGTCCTGGAGCTGGGTGCGGCCCATCTTGACGACGCTTGCGAACTCGACGGCCTTCTCGGCGAACGCGTCCTGGAGCACGGCCATCGCCGCCAGCAGCTCGCGGGCGGCGCCGATGGCGGCGATGCGGATCGCGGTCGGGTAGACGTCGTTGGTGGACTGCCCGAGGTTGACGTCCTCGTTGGGGTGCAGGTGCCCGTACGCGCCCTTGGGGTGGCCGAGCAGCTCCAGCGCGCGGTTGGCGACCACCTCGTTGGCGTTCATGTTGGTCGAGGTGCCGGCGCCGCCCTGGACGACGTCGACGACGAACTCGCCGTGCAGCGCGCCGCCGCGGATCTCGCGGCAGGCGGCGACGATGGCGCCGGCCTTGTCGGCGGGGAGCAGGCCGAGCTCCTCGTTGGCGAGGGCGGCCGCCTCCTTGACGGCGGCGAGGGCGCTGATGAGCTGCGGGTAGACGGAGATCGGGATCCCGGTGATGGGGAAGTTCTCCCGGGCGCGCAGGGTGTGCACCCCCCAGTACGCGTCGACGGGGACGTCACGGTCGCCGAGCAGATCGTGCTCGCTGCGGACGGACTGCTGCTGTGCGGGGATCACGGTTGCGGGTGCCTTACGCGTCGAAGAGGAAGAGCCTCGGGGAGGGAGAAGGCTCGGAGAGGGAGAGCCTCGGGGGACAAAGAAGGCCGGGGCAGGGGATGGCGGCCAAGGCAGGACCAGGGCGGCCAGAGCAGAAGGCGGCCAAGGCGGCAACAGGGCGGCCAGGGCAGGAGAGGGCCAGGGGACGAGTCTCGGAGGAGTCCCAGGGGAGGAGGGGAGGCTCCGTCGCCGGCGGCCGGGGGAGCGGCCGCCGGCGACGGTGGGGTGGCCGGGGCCATCGGCGGACCCCGGCCGGGCTCAGTGCGCGACGGACAGCGCGGGCTCGGTCCTGACCGGACCTTCCAGCAGGCTCCGCAGCAGGGCGGTGCGGCGCTCGGGCGCGGCGCCGGTGTCGGCGAGCAGGGCGGAGAGCAGGGCGATACGGGCCTGGCCGGGGCGCAGGGTGCCGGCGAGGACCGCGCCGGCGGCCACCAGGTCGACGGCGCCGCCGCCCGTGTAGACCTCGGCGACCGGTCCGGCGGCGACCCGGGTGGACAGGACCACCAGGACGCCCTGGTCGACGGCGCGGGCGACGGCCTCGGCTATCTCGGGCGTCGCGTTCCCCGCGCCGGTGCCGACGAGCACGATGCCCCGCGCCCCGGCGGCGACGGCCGCGTTCAGCAGCAGCGGATCGGCGTCGGAGTGGTGCATCACGATGTCGACCCGGGGCACGGGCCGTCCGGCCTCGGGCACCGGCAGCGGGGCCGAGCGCTCGGGTTCGCGCTCGATGTCGACCTGCCCGAACCCGAGCCGCCCCACGCGCTCGCCGGAGAGGTCGGCGAAGGGGTTGGAAGCGAGCGTCTTGGTCTTGACCGTGCCGCGGGCCGCGTGGACCAGGCCGTCGAAGACGACGAGGACGCCGAGCCCGTGCACGGTGGCGGCGACCTGGAGGGCGTCGTACAGGTTCCCGGGTCCGTCGCCGTCGCCCGTGCCGAAGGGGCGCTGGGCACCGGTGAAGACCACGGGCCGGCGGTCGGAGTGGTGCAGGTCGAGGAAGAAGGCCGACTCCTCCAGGGTGTCGGTGCCGTGGGTGACGACGATGCCGTCGACGCCGGGGTCGGCGAGCGTCTCCTGGACGGCGCGCAGCAGGGTCAGCTGGCGGTCGGTGGTCATGCGGGAGCTGTTGACGTTGAACAGGTCGAGGACCTCGACGTCCACCGCGTCGGGCACGGCCGCGGTCGCGACGACGTCGTTGCCGGAGGCGTCGGCGGCGTATCCGCTGCCCGTCCAGCGGCTCGCGATCGTGCCGCCCGTGCTGATCACCACGATGCGGCGGGGCCTGGCGTCGCGCGTCCACTTCATGACCTTGTGTCCTTCCCTGAGATACGCCGCAACGATAGGCCAACCGACGCGCAAGGCGATTGCGACTTCTCCCCGGAACCATGAACTCCGTGGTGGATAATTGCGCCATGGACCGAATCGATCTTCAGATCTTGCGTGAGCTCCAGGAAGACGGCCGTCTGAGCAACCAGGAGCTCGCCCAGCGCATCGGACTCAGCCCCTCCCCCTGCATGCGCCGGGTGCGCCAGCTGGAACAGGACGGCGTCATCCAGGGGTACCGGGCGGTGATCGATCCGGCCGCCGTGGGGCGCGGCTTCGAGGTGCTGGTCTCGGTCGAGGTGAAGCGCGACCGCGAGACCGTCGAGGCCTTCGAGGAGGCGCTCCAGGACATCCCCGACGTCATCGAGGCCTATCGCCTCTTCGGCAGTCCCGGCTGCCTGCTGCGCATCGCGGTCGCGGACCTCGCGGCCTACGAGCGCCTGTGGATCGAGCGCCTGACCACGCTGGCGGGGGTCACCGAGGTGAACTCCCAGATCATCATGAAGCGGGTCAAGGAGCCCCGGGGCCTCCCGGTCGAGCGCTGACCGAGCGGCGCCCCGGACGCCCGCGCGCCCGCCGGCCGGGGCGGGCCGACCGGAGGCGCGGGCGTCCGCCGGCGCGGCGCCCTCAGGCCGGATAGGCGATCGAGCCCAACGGCGGACAGGGGGCGAGCACGGTGCCGGCACCGGGGCGTTCGACGAAGGCCCTGGCCTCGGCGGCCCGCGCACGGCGGTCGTCGAGGTCGTCGGCGTACCAGGCGTCGCGTCGCGCGCGGTCCTCGTCCCACGAGCCGTCGATGAGATCGAGGCTGGTGTTGCCGGCGCTGCGCCGGAGGTCCGCCCGGACGGCGGCCTGCCGCAGGGCGGTCTGCACCGCGGCGAGATCGATGCGGGCGCCCAGGACGCCGGGGGTGTTCGGCGCGCGCGTCGGCATGGGGGCGCCCGGGAGCAGCGACACCCCGTTGTCGAGCCGGCCGAGGTTGTCGACGGCCGCGTTCCGGGCCTCCCGCGCCATGGTGTGCATTTCCCGGTGCAGCCAGAAGAACTCGTCGAGGTCGGCCTGGGTGACGCGCATCCGTCCGTACAGGGCCTGGAAACGGGGATCGTGGTGCAACGGGCGCAGAGCGGCGCTGTGGAGCGCCACGCAGTCGTTGAAGCCGGCCGCCACCGCGGCCTCGAAATGGGCGATGGCCTGGTCCGTCCGCCCCTGGACGCAGGCCAGTTCACCCAGGGTGGCCTGGCCCGCCGCGACCAGCCACGCGCCGTCGGGGCCGAGCGCCCCGGCCCGCGCGACGACATCGTGGAACCCCCCGGTGCCCACCCCGGCGGGCCCTTCGGTCAGGAGCCGCACCAGCAGTTCGTGCAGACGGTCGGCAAGGGTGCGGACGGTGTCGGCCATGGATCTCCTCGGACCTCGATGGTGAAGAGCGCACGGGGTCGACTCGGCCCGCCGCCCCGTGGAGAGGACGGGCGGACGGCGCGCGAGGTTCCTGCCGGGTCAGGGGCGAGGTCGTGGGCCGGTCCGGGAGAGATGACGAAAGTCTGACGGAGCGGCATCGTCCCTGGCCGTGGACCGGGCGGGCTGGTCGAATCAGGGTGTGAAGAACACGACGGAACATCCCGAGGGCACCCCCGTGGGCCGCCGGGTCGTGCTCGGCCTGCTCGGGCTCGGCGCTGTCGGCGTCGCGGCGGGGCCCTCCCTGGAGCGGGCCCAGAGCGCCCTCGCCGCCACCGATCCCACCGGGCTGACCCGCCTGCTGCCGGGCGGTGGCGCCTTCCGGTACTACTCGGTGGTCTCCTCCGTGCCGGCGCGCACCGAGCTGACCTACGCCCTGACGGTGGACGGCCTGGTCGAGCGCCCGGCCGGCTATCGCCTGGCCGACCTGAGGGCGATGCCGCAGCGCCGGATCGTGCGGGACGTGCAGTGCGTGACCGGCTGGCGGGTACCGGACACGCCGTTCGAGGGCGTGCCCCTCAGGCACCTGCTCGATGCCGCGGGCGTCCGGGCGGAGGCGCGGGCGGTGCGGTTCACCTGCTTCGACGGCACGTACACCGAGAGCCTCACGCTCGAACAGGCCCGCCGTGACGACGTCCTGGTGGCCCTGCGGATGCAGGACGCCCCGATCTCCCACGCCCATGGCGGGCCGGTGCGGCTCTACGTGGCGCCGATGTACTTCTACAAGTCCGCCAAGTGGCTGTCGGGAATCACCGTCACCTCGGCGGTACGGCCCGGCTATTGGGAGCGGAACGGCTATGACGTCGACGCCTGGGTCGGCAGGTCGAACGGGCGGGACGATGAGCCGACCGGCTGACCCGGACCGGCTGCTCCGGTTCACCCGCCCGGTGCGCTGGGCGCACCGGACCACCGCGGCCCTCATGCTGACGTGCCTGGCCACCGCCGCCTGCCTGTACGTGGCTCCCCTGGCCGAGCTGGTCGGGCGGCGCCGGCTGGTCGTGACCGTCCACGTGTGGTGCGGTCTGGCCCTGCCGCTGCCCCTGCTCTGCGGCCTGGTCCTCGGCCCGCTGCGCGCGGACACGGCACGGCTCAGCCGGTTCACCCCTGTCGACCGGGCGTGGCTGCGGGCGGTGCGGTCCCGTGCCCCGCACCGCCCCGCCGGGAAGTTCAACGCCGGGCAGAAGCTCTACGCGCAGTGGACGCTCGGATCGATGCTGGTGATGCTCGGTACGGGCCTGCTGATGTGGCTCACCCAGCTCGCTCCCCTGTCCCTGCGGACGGGTGGGGCGTTCGTCCACGACTGGCTCGCCGCGGCCATCGCCGCGGTGACGGCCGGGCACATCCGGATGGCCGCGCGGGATCCCCAGGCCCGGCTCGGGATGCGCACCGGACTCGTGGACCGCGCATGGGCCGCACGGGAGCACCCGCACTGGAAGGACGAGCGACCGGCGGAACCCGTGCCGTAGCGCCGGCGTCCCGACGCGGCGGGGAGCGGGCGCATCCCCACCGCGGTCACCTCCACCGCCACCGCGGTCACGGCCACCGCGGTCACCGCCACCGGACTGGAATCGGCGGGGGCCGCGGGAGTGGCCGAGCGAGGCGTGGGAGAGAACCGGAATGACCTGGCTCTCCATGATCACGGGCGGCGCTCTCGTCCTGCTCGTCCTGCGGGACGTCTTCCACACGCTCTGGCATCCCACGCGGCACGGCGGGCTGAGCAGGCTGGTGATGCGGGTGGTGTGGCGCCTGTCGGCGCTGCGCGGCACGCGCCGGCGGACGGCCGGCCTCGCGGGACCCACGGGCATGGTGGCGGTCGTCGCCTTGTGGGCCCTCCTCCTGGCCGTCGGCTGGGGCCTCGTCTACTGGCCCCACATGCCGGGGGGCTTCTCGTACGCGGCGGGCCTCGACCCCGGGGAGCACGCGGGCGCCGACGACGCGCTGTACGTCTCCTTGGTCACCCTCTCCACCCTCGGCCTGGGCGACATCGCCCCGACCTCGGGCTGGCTGCGGGTCTTCGCCCCCATGGAGGCCCTGGTGGGCTTCGTACTGCTGTCCGCCACGGTGGCGTGGATCCTCGGCATCTACCCCGCGCTGGCCCGTCGCAGGACGCTCGCCCTGCGCCTGTCGCACGTACGGCGCAGCCCGACCACCCGGCGGGCGCTCGACTCCGACGGCGGCGCCACACTCCTGGACGGGCTCGCCTCCACCCTGTCCACGATCACGGTCGACTTCCTCCAGTACGCCGAGTCCTACTACTTCTACGACGGGGACGAGAACACCTCCCTGCCCGGCCAGCTCGGTTTCGCCCTCGCCCTCGCGGAGGAGGCCTCGGCGGCGCGCCACCCGGACGTCCGGCTCTCGGGATCGGTGCTGCGTACCGCCCTGGAGGACCTGGCCACCGTGCTCGACGAGCGCTTCCTGCGCACCGGAGCGGCCACCGAGCACGTCTTCGCGGCCTATGCCGAGGACCACGGGAACCCCGGAGAACCGACCGCACCTGCCGGGCCGCGGGGAACCGGGCGGCGATCCTGAGGGACGGCGCGCCGAGATGCGGTCGGTCCGGCAGGCAGGCGCCGGCGGCGGCGTCCCCTCCGCCTGACTCGGTGACCAGGGCCGACCCGGTCGTCGGCGCCGGCCCGTTCGAGGAGGGAAGGGCCGAACAGGGTCTTGCGCTGATCACCAAGGAGGTCGCGGGGTCAGGTCCCCGGCGCACGGGGCTCTGTCGAGGGTGGTCGGAGCGGTTCCTCCAGCACGCTCCAGGCGACCGGGCCCAGGAGGTCGCCCAATCGCCGGAAGACATCGATGAGCATGTCGTCCACGGTGAGGACACCCACGACTCGGTGTCCGTCGAGGACCGGCAGGCGGCGGACTCCCACCCTGCGGAAGGTGCGGTAGGCGACGTGGATGCCGTCGGAGACGTCCACGGTGATCACGGGCGAGGTCATCACCGAATCCACCGCCTCCTCCGCGCCGAAGCCCCTCGCGAGGGCACCCACCGCGAGGTCACGATCGGTGACGATGCCGCGCAGGGCCTCCCCTTCGGTGACCACCACGGAGCCGACTCCGTATTCGGCCATCTCCCTGGCGACGCGTCCCAGGGGCGTTCTCGTCGGAACGGAGACCGCCGGGTGGCTCATCATCTCGGAGATCTTCATCATCGGGCTCCTACGATCCCTGGCCGGGAAGCCGTTCGTGCACCGGCCGGGCGCCGTGTTGCGCCTGTTTGTCCCGAGCGATCTCCTCCGAGCGGGTCTCCTCCCGCCCCTCGGTCAGCACCCTGGTCGACTCCGACCGTGACGACTGGCGCCATGGCGACTGCCTCCCACCTGAACGATGCCACGGAAGGGGGCGTGCGGGCGGCGGCGGCAGAGGGCCGAAGCACGCCCGTTCATCTCATTCGAGGAGTACCCCAGTTCGTCCTGCCGCGCATGCGGGCGGCGACGGACCCGGCTCGGTGGCGCTGTGCGCCGGAGGGCCGGTAGGGCCATGCGAGCCGTGGTCCGTTCGGCCCCTTCACGGGCCCGTCCGGCACTCGGAGAGCGCGCTGACGGGCGCCAGGGTGGGGGTGACAGGTCGTTCCACGACCCGAGGGAGCGAACGATCATGCCGACAGACACGGAAGGCTGCCGCAGCTTCTTCCCTGAGTTCCCCGACGTCAGGGACTGGTTCGGCGACCTTCGCCACCGTCACTGTGGACGTCGACGTCCTCACGGTCAGTGCCGGGCATGAGGCGAGCACCGAGACGAAGGACCGCTCCGAGCTCCGCCAGGGCACCTTCGAGCACGCGGTGCCGACACCATCACACCGCGCCGAGCCCGTGCGGGCCCGGCGCGGGCCCGCTCACCTGGAGGCCCGCCATGCGCGACGGAACCACACCGGCACCCGGGCAGCCGGAGCGGCCCTGGCACGACGGCCGAAAGGCCGACCCCGCCGGTCCGCACGCCGACATCCTGCGCCGCCCCTGCGACCGGATCCGCAACCGCTGGCACGTCGGCCTCGCCCTCGCGGTGCTCGTCGCCCTGCTCTGCGGCGTGGTCGCGGGTGCCCGTATGTGGAGCGACGCGGCACGAAACGCCCGTGCCGAGTCCGCCCACCGCCACGAGACCACCGCGACCACCCTCGCCCGCGCCAACGGCCCGTCGACGGCGGCCCGCTTCGACACACCCCCCGTGCTCGTCGACGCCTCCTGGCGCGCCCCCGACGGCGCACCGCGCACCGGCAAGGTCGCCGTCCAGCCTCGTACCGCCGAGGGCACCACGGTGACCATCTGGGTCGACGACGCCGGGGCGGTCACGCGCGCCCCCCGCAGTGCGGCCGAGGGACAGTTCGGCGCCGCCGTCGGCGGTACGCTCGTCGCCGGGGCGCTCGCCCTGACCGCCGCCGGCGTGGTGGGCCTGCGTCTGCGGCGCACCGAGGCCGCCACCCTGGACGAGTGGGAGAGGGAGTGGGCCGTCGTGGAGCCGCTGTGGACCCACCGTGGGCGTACCTGAACCGGGCCGGCCAGCCCCCCAGGGCAGGGGGCCGTCCTGATCCGCTGGTGCCGGGCCCTTCGGTCCCCGGGTATGACCTGCGCGGCCCTCCCCGTGCCCGCGCCCCCGCGGCAGCCTGTGAGGGAAGGGCTGGAGGACACCATGACCACCACGCGGACGCTCCTGAACGAACTGGCTCCCGAGGCCGGCGACCGACTCCTGGAGCACTCTCACCCGGTCCGCTTCCCGGTGGGCACGCGCATCTTCGACCAGCGTCAACAGGCCGACCGCTTCTGGATCATCGAACGCGGTCGCGTCGCACTCGACATGCACGTACCGGGTCGCCGCAACGCCGTCGTGGACACCCTCGCCTCAGGCTCCCTCCTCGGCTGCTCGTGGTTGTTCCCGCCCTACCACTGGCACCTCGGCGCCACGGCGACCACCGAGGTGCACGCCCTCGAGTTCGACGCGCGGGCCGTCAGGGAGCTCTGCGCCGAGGACCTGACCGTCGGCGAGGCCGTGTTCGCCTGCGTAGCAGCCACGATGGCGCGCCGGCTCCTTTCCGCCCGCAGCCGTCTGCTGGACGACCTCATGCCGCGCGTCGGCGCGGAAGACCTCGCGTACGCCCGGTGAGGAGACAGCCATGACCGACAGGCCGTTCACCGTGGCCGACGTGATGACCAAGAAGGTCGTCGCCGTCCTGCCCGGCGCGGAGTTCAAGGAGATCGTCACCGCCATGGAGCGGTGGAAGGTGACCGCCGTGCCCGTCGTCGAAGGCGAGGGCCGGGTCCTGGGAGTGGTCTCCGAAGCGGATCTGCTCCTCAAGGAGGAGTTCCACGACCATCGCCTCGGCCTCATCGAGCAGATGCGACGCCTGGACGCCACCGCCAAGGCCGGCTCCCACCGCGCCGAGGACCTGATGACCTCGCCCGCCGTCACCGTCGTCCCCGAGGCATCCCTGCCGCGGGCCGCACGGCTCATGGCCACCCATCACGTCAAGCGGCTGCCGGTCGTCGACGCGAGCGGCGTGATCCAGGGGATCGTGAGCCGTGCCGACCTCCTCAAGGTCTTCCTCCGCTCGGACGACGATCTGGCCGCCGAGGTGCGCCGGGATGTCGTCGAGCAGCTGTTCCCGCTTTCCCGTCACCGGATCGACGTTCATGTCGACGACGGCGTCGTGACCCTTTCCGGCGAGGTCCGCGACAGCACGCGCATCGCCCTCGCGGAACGCCTGTCACAGGCTGTCGAAGGGGTGGTGGACGTGAGGTGCGAGCTCACCGCCCCGGACCGGCCGTAGCCGTGTCCGGTCACACGGGTGCAGGTCACATGAGCTTGGGCCGTACGGCCCTCCCCGAGCCGAAGCGAGCGGGCCATCCTGAATGGCGGGGCCTCCTGTCGAACGCGCATGAAGGAGACGAGCGATGAGGCACCGCAGCGTCGCCGATCTGATGACGCCCACCGCGGTCAGTGTCGTGCGGGACACGACGTTCAAAGAGGTCGCGCGTCTCCTGGACGAGTTCGACATCACGGCGGTGTGCGTGGTGGACGAAGCGAACCGGCCGCTCGGTGTGGTCTCGGAGGCGGACCTGGTGCGCCGCCGTGCCACCGGGGCCGGGCTCGACACCGCGGGCGCGCTCATGTCGAGTCCGCCCGTCGTCGCCCGACCCGAGTGGAGCGTGGTGCGCGCCGCCCGGGTGATGGACCGGGCCCGCGTCAAGCGCCTGCCCGTGGTCGACGACGACATGCAGCTCGTCGGCGTGCTCAGCCGCAGCGACCTCGTCCAGCTGTTCCTCCGCAGGGACAGGGCCATCCAGGAGGAGATCGTCGAGGACGTGGTCACCCGCACCCTGGGGCTGAGTCCGTCGGCCCTTTCGGTGGAGGTCACGGACGGCAGGGTCACCCTCAGCGGCACGGTCCCCCGCCGCGGCCTCGTTCCGGTGCTTCTGCGCCTCTGCAGGAGCGTCGACGGTGTCGTGGGGGTCGTCGACCGGCTCACGTACGAAATCGACGACATGACGGGGACGTGACCCGGCGGTCACGTGGTGGCCGCTCGCCCCCGCCGCCCTGCGGCGGCACCCTCTCGGCAACAGGACTCGGGGCACAGAAGCACCGGAGGCCGGTCATGAAGCATCCACGTACCGTCGACGACGTGATGACCCATGCGGTGGTCTCCGCCAGGCTCGACGCGCCGGTCAAGGAGATCGTCCAGTCCATGCGGCGCTGGGGCGTGAGCGGGGTCCCCGTGTTGTCGGCCGAGGGGCGGGTGGTCGGCGTCGTGTCCGAGGCGGACGTTCTCGGCAGACCACCGCGAGGGGAAGGGGACGGCCTGGGAGCGGTGACGGCGCGCAGCCTGATGTCGGCGCCGGCCGTCACCGTTTCGCGCGGCGCCACGATCGCGGGGGCGGCTCGGCTGATGGGGCGCGGTCGTCTCAAGCGGCTGCCCGTGGTGGACGAGGACGGCCGCCCGGTGGGTGTCGTCAGTCGAAGCGACCTGCTCAAGGTCTACCTGCGGTCCGACGCCGAGGTCGCAGAGGACGTGCGGCACGAACTCCTCACCCACCTGATTCCGGCGGGCGACGCAGAGCTCACCGTACGTGTCACGGACGGCGCGGTGACGCTCGGTGGGCGCCTGCCCCGGTCCGTACCCGAGGATCTGGCCGTGCGGCTCAGCCGGGCTGTGCCCGGGGTGGTGGACGCGGCCGCGGAGTTCACGCCCGCGTAGCGGCCTCCGCGTCATGCCGTGCAGTGGGGGCGAACAGTCCCGGAAAGGGACCCGTTCGGCACTGCCCCGGGGTGGGCCCCGCGCAGCAGTGTGGGATCTGGCGGGGCCGGCCGCGTCCCGTGAAGGAGGACCGTCATGCAGCACCGTACGGTTTTCGAGGTGATGACCCACTCCGTGGTCACCGCCGCCCCGCAGACCCCGTTCAAGGAGATCGCGCGGCTCTTCGCCGAGAACGACGTCTCCGCGGTCCCGGTCGTCGATGCGGACCGACGCCTGCTGGGCGTGGTCTCGGAGGCCGACCTGCTGGGGGCCACGGCCGAGCTCCCCGATCCGGAGGGCCGCCCGGCGGGCGTCGGACTGCCGTTCCGGAAGCAGGCGCCGCCCGGTGCGGAGACCGCCGCCCAGCTGATGACCTCGCCCGCCGTCACGGCCCAGCCGGACTGGAATCTCGTCGAGACGGCCCGGACGATGCACCGCAAGGGGATCAAGAGGCTGCCCGTCACCGACGAGGCCGGTCGGCTCGTCGGGATCGTCAGCCGAAGCGACCTGCTCCGGCCCTTCCTGCGCAATGACACCTCGATCCGTGACGAGATCGAGCACGACGTCCTGGACCACACGCTGCGCCTCGCCCCCGACACGATCCACGTGACCGTCGACGACGGAGTCGTCAGGCTGACGGGACGGGTCGACGAGCGTGCCGACATCCCCGTGATCGTGCGGCTCTGCCGCTCGGTCGACGGAGTCGTCGCCCTGCACGAATCGATCGCGTACTCCTACGACAACCTCGCGCTCGATGTCGAGCCACCCCGAGGAACACCCTCCGGGTAGCACCGGTCATGTCCCATCACGACAGCGCCCGGGGCACGTTCCCCTGGTCCCGCGAGCGGCCGACGGCGGGCGTTTCCTGCCCGCCGCTGCGGGACACGTTCGAGACGGGCGTCACGGACTGACGGTGGCCGACCGTGTCCTCACGAGGGCCGGACGGTCGCCGAACGGAGCGGGGGGCCCGTGGAACCGGGGCACGGCGGCCGGAGGGTGGGGAACAGCACGGCTCACGCCGTCCACGCCTATCACTGCCGGGAGGCGATCATGGCCCGGACCACGGGGAGCCCACCCGTCGCGGACGCGCCGCGGCCCTGGGAGATGCTGCTCCTCGCCACCATCGGGTTCGCCCTCTGCTTCTGGGCGTGGGCACTGCTGGCCCCTCTCGGCCCGCGGCTGCGGGACGACCTCGGACTGAGCTCCTTCGAGCAGTCGCTGGTGGTCGCCGTGCCCGTGGTGGTGGGCGCGCTCGGCCGCATCCCGGCGGGGGCGCTGACGGACCGCTGGGGTGCCCGCCGCATGTTCCCCCTCGTCGCGGCCCTGACGATCCTCCCCGTGCTGTACCTGGGTCACCTGGCCGACTCGTTGGCCGAGGTGCTCGCAGGCGGATTCCTCCTCGGGGTCGGCGGCACGGCCTTCGCCGTCGGCGTCCCGTTCGTCAACGCCTGGTACCCGCCGGCTCGGCGGGGCGTCGCCCTCGGAGTCTTCGGCATCGGTACGGGAGGCACGGCCCTGTCGGCGTTCACCACCGTCCAGCTCGCCGACGCCGTCGGCCGTGCGTTCCCCTTCGACCTGGTCGCCGGCTGCCTCGCGGTGTACACCGGAGTCGCCTGGTTCCTCCTGCGCGACAATCCGGGGCGCGCGACGGCCGCGGGGTCGCTGCTCTCGCGTACCGCCCTGGCCATGCGCACGCCGGCCACCTGGCAGCTGGCCTTCCTGTACGCCGTGTCCTTCGGCGGGTTCGTCGCCTTCAGCGTCTACCTGCCGACCTATCTCACCCGGGCCTACGACCTCGGCCGCTCCGACGCCGCCCTGCGGACGGCGGGATTCGTCGTCCTCGCCGTGGCCATGCGGCCCGTGGGCGGCTGGCTGTCGGACCGCGTCCACCCCGTGTCGGTACTGACGGTCTCGTACGGGCTCGTCTCGGTGGCCGCCCTGGTCGCGGCGTTCGAGGCGCCCCTGGTCCCCGTGGGAACGGCGGCCTTCCTCGGCATGGCCGCGGGCCTGGGGGCCGGGGCCGGGGCGGTCTTCGCACTCGTCGCACGGCTGGTTCCGGCCCAGCGGGTCGGGTCGGTCACCGGACTGGTCGGGGCGGCGGGCGGTCTCGGCGGCTTCTTCCCACCGCTCGTCATGGGAGCCGTCGACAGCATCGCGCACGACTACACGTGGGGCTTCGTCCTCCTCGCCGTCACCGCGACGGCTGCGGGCGCCTTGGCCGCCACCGCTGTCCGGCGACGCGCTCGGGCGGCCGCGGACGTCTGACCGACGAAGCCGGGGGGCGAGCGGGCCCTTCGCCCCCCTTCGCGGGCCTGGGTGGCCATCGCCCCCGAAGCCCCGCCATCAACGGGTCCCGTGCGCCCGTACGGCGCGGCGGAGCCACGGAGGAAACCGGACGATCCTGAGCGACGGCGCACCGAGGCGAAGTTCCAGACCGGCATGAAGCGGGTCAAGGGGCCCAAGCGTTTCCCGGTCGAGCGCCGATCCGCTGCCGGGTCGTCAACCTCCGGGTGGAGCAGGGCATTCCATGGGTGGGATCTGGTCATGTACGGTTCAACCGCGCGTGATGTGGACGTCCGATCCCCGACGTTCTACGCGCGCAGAGTGGGCGCCCGCACCGCCTTTCCGCCATATCGCCCCATCCCCCTCACGGAGGTCTGACGGATGCTCGGACTCAGAAGGTCCACCCGCCACACCGCACCCCACCGCACCAGCAAGCGCCGTGTCGCCACCCTGACCGCCGTCGGCGCGCTCGTCGCCGCGGCCGCCGCCCCGGCCCTCGGCGCCCCCGCATCGGCGGCCCCGGCACCGGCCGCGTCCGGAGCGGCGACGGGGACGGCCACGACTCCCCTGCGCGTGCTGTTCGACAACTCCAAGGCGGAGACCGCCGGAAACGCCGACTGGATCATCGGCACCGGCCAGCCCGACCCGCTCACCCAGAACGCCTCGCCCTCGGTCGAGACCGACTGGACCGGCGCCATCTCCGCCTGGGGCGTGGCCCTGCAGAGGACCGGACGCTACTCCCTCAGGACGCTGCCCTCGGGCGGCACCATCACCTACGGCACCACCGCCGCCACCGACCTGCAGAACTTCGACACCTTCGTGCTGCCCGAGCCGAACGTGCGGCTGAGCGCGAGCGAGAAGACCGCGGTCATGAGGTTCGTCCAGAACGGCGGCGGGCTGTTCCTCGTCTCCGACCACTCCGACGCCGACCGCAACAACGACGGCTGGGACGCGGTCGAGATCATCAACGACCTGATGTCCGACAACGGAGTCGACAACACCGACCCGTTCGGCTTCAGCGTCGACACCGGCACGGTGCAGACCGACAACCCGCGCGCCGTCGCGGACACCGCGGACCCCGTCCTCAACGGCACCTTCGGCAAGGTGACCGGCAGCATCATCCGCAGCGGCACCACGGTCACCCTGAAGCCCGCCGACAACCCCGCGGCCAAGGGGCTCGTCTACCGCACCGGCTACTCCGGCACGACGGGCGCCTTCTTCGCGACCAGCACCTTCGGCAGCGGCCGCGTCGCCGTCTGGGGCGACAGCTCGCCGATCGACGACGGCACCGGCCAGTCCGGCAACACCCTCTACGACGGCTGGAACGACCCGGCCGGGACGAACGCGGCGCTCGCCCTCAACGCCACCGACTGGCTGTCGAAGGCGACCACCGGCGGAGGCGGCGGGGGCGGCACCTGCACCGCGGGCCAGCTGCTCGCCAACCCCGGCTTCGAGTCGGGCGACACCGGCTGGACCGCCTCCTCGGGCGTCATCACGAACGACCCCGGGCGCCCGGCCCGTACCGGCACGTACAAGGCCTGGCTGAGCGGCTACGGCTCCGCGCACACCGACACGCTCGCCCAGACGGTGACCATCCCGGCCGGCTGCACCACGGCCGCCCTCGGCTTCGCCACGCGCATCGACACGGCCGAGACCACCACGACCACGGCGTACGACACGCTCAGGGTCCAGGTCCTCGACAGCGGCGGCGCGGTGCTGTCGACGCTCGCGACCTACTCGAACCTCAACGCGTCGAGCGGCTACGTCCAGCGCTCCTTCAGCCTTGCCGGGTACGCGGGCCGGACCGTGACGCTGAAGTTCACCGGCACCGAGGGATCGACGCTCCAGACCTCCTTCGTGATCGACGACACGTCCCTCACCGTCGCCTGACGCGGCACCCCCGACCACCACCCGCACCCACCACCCCCACCACCCCCACCGGGAAGGACGCAGACCCCCCATGTCCCTTGCTCCCATAGGCAGATGGAAGGTGTGGGCGGCCCTGTCCGCCGCCCTCGTCGGACTCAGCCTCCCCACGCTCACCGCGACTCCGGCCGCCGCCACGACCACCGCGTACGACACCACGTACTACAAGAACGCGGTCGGCAAGACCGGCACGAGCCTGAAGTCCTCGCTGCACACCATCATCAGCAGCCAGAGCAAGATCTCGTACGACGCGGTCTGGAACGCGCTGAAGGTCACCGACCAGGACCCGAACAACACCGCGAACGTCCTGCTGCTCTACAGCGGCACCTCGCGGAGCAAGACCCTCAACGGCGGTAGCGTCGGCGACTGGAACCGCGAGCACGTCTGGGCCCAGTCGCACGGCAGCTTCGGCACCTCGGCCGGCCCCGGCACCGACCTGCACCACCTGCGCGCGGCCGACGTCCAGGTCAACAGCATCCGCGGCAACAAGGACTTCGACAACGGCGGCAGCGCGGTCAGCGGCGCACCCGGCAGCTACACGGACGGCGACTCCTTCGAGCCGCGCGACGCCGACAAGGGCGACGTGGCCCGCATGATCCTGTACATGGCCGTCCGCTACGAGGGCGACGACGCCTGGGCCGACCTGGAGCCCAACGAGTCGACCTCCAACGGCAGCGTCCCCTTCATCGGCCGCCTCTCGGTCCTGAAGCAGTGGAACGAGCAGGACCCGCCGAGCGCCTTCGAGGAGCGCCGCAACAACGTGATCTACAGCTCCTACCAGGGCAACCGCAACCCGTTCATCGACCACCCCGAGTGGGTCGAGGCGATCTGGTAGACCCCCCCCCGGGTACGCCGAGCCGCCGGTGCGGCTCGGCGTACCCGTCGTCGGCGAGCCCCTCGGCCGCGAGCCCGTCAGGCGACCGGCCCAGCTCCGCGCGCGCCCGGGGCCGGGGCCTGGTGAGCTGTACGGGGAGATCTCCGGTGCCCTCGCGTCCGGAACCCCGGAACGCTTCGAGGAGGATTCCGTGCCGGACCCGACGACGTCGTACGCCGACCTGCGCGCCCTGGTGATCAACTGCACCCTGAAACGTTCCCCGGAGCGCAGCCATACCCAGGGGCTGATCGACATCAGCACCGGGATCATGGAGCGCCAGGGCGTGCGGGTGGACGTGCTGCGGGCGGTGGACATCGACATCGCGACCGGTGTCTGGCCGGACATGACGGAGCACGGGTGGGAGACGGACGAGTGGCCGGTGATCTATTCCCAGGTGATGGCCGCCGACATCCTGACCCTGGCGGGGCCGGTGTGGCTGGGTGACAACTCCTCGGTCATGAAGAAGGTCATCGAGCGCCTCTACGCCTGCTCCTCGATCCTCAACGAGCACGGCCAGTACGCCTACTACGGGCGGGTGGGCGGCTGTCTGATCACCGGCAACGAGGACGGCGCCAAGCACTGCGCGATGAACGTCCTCTACAGCCTCCAGCACCTCGGCTACGTCATCCCGCCGCAGGCCGACGCGGGCTGGGTCGGCGAGGCCGGCCCGGGCCCGTCGTACCTCGACCCCGGCTCCGGCGGGCCGGACAACGACTTCACCAACCGCAACACCACCTTCATGACCTGGAACCAGCTCCACCTGGCGAGGATGCTCAAGGACGCCGGAGGCATCCCCGCCCACGGAAACCAGCGCTCCGAATGGGACGCCGGCTGCCGCTTCGACTTCGAGAACCCCGAGCACCGTTAGGACGGGCCGGGCGGCCTCGGCGGCAGGCGGTCGAGCGGTGCCGGTCGGCGGCCTCAGGACGCGGGCAGGGTCGACACGACCTTGCCGGAGGCGTCGACGGCGAGATAGCCGCTGGCCTGGTAGGCGTTGCTCAAGTAGAAGCGCAGTGTCGGACGGTCGTCGTTGAAGGTCCAGCGGTCGACCACGACGTAGCGCATCGTGGGGTCGTCCACCTTGAGGTCGCGTTCGCCGCGCTTCATCAGCGCGGGCAGGCTGTCCCAGGGCATCGTGGTCACGTCGAAGGGCTGCTCGTCTGCGTCGTCGGCGCTGATGGTGCCGCCGGGGCCGGTCTTCCTGGCCACGCCGGCACGGTACTCGTACGCGTCGTAGGTCTTCGCGCCGGGCCGGGTCGGGATGTCCGCCAGGGCGTACTCCTCATAGACCGTCAGGTCCTTGATCGTCGTGGTGCCGCTCGCGCGGCGGAACTCCTCGATGACGGCACGGACGTTGGCGGTGGTGAGGAGGCTGCCGCGGACCGCGGGCGTGGAGGCGGCGGCGGAGGGGGACGTAACCGTCCCCGTCCCCGTCCCCGTTCCCGTTCCCCTGCCCTGGCCCTGGCCCTGGCCCTGGCCGGGGGTGCGGGCGGCGCCGGTCGGCGAGGTGCCGCCCTTCGCCCCGGAGGTCCCGCCGCCGTTGTCGCCGTCGGGGATCAGGTTCACCACGCCGATCACCGCGGCGGTCGCCAGCGCGAGGCCGACGGCGGCGCCTGCGACACGCTTGCGCGGGCTCGGGGGCGCGGGGGTGGGCAGCGTCGGCGGGCCGAAGCCCGCGCCCGGCACGCCGGCCGGGCCGTAGGCGGGGTGGGGGTACGGCGCGGGCGCCGGTGCGTACGGGCCGGGGGCGGCAGGGTAGGCGACGGGCGCGGCAGGAACGGCGGGAGCGGCGGCCGGAGCAGAGGCCGCGGTCGCTCCGCCCTGCGCCTCCGTCTGCGCCTCCGCCAAGAGGCGGTCCAGGAGCGCCCCGTCCGGCCGCTGCGCCGGATCGCGGACGAGGAGCCGGGTCAGTACGGGACCCAGCGCGCCGGAGCGCACCGGCGCGGGGATCGGGTCGTCGAGCACCGCGACCACGGTCGCGAGGCCGGTGGCGCGGCGCAGCGGGTGGTGGCCCTCGGCCGCCACGTACAGGAGCATGCCGAGCGACCACAGGTCGGAGGCCGGGTTGCCCTCCTCGCCGCGGACCCGCTCGGGGGCGATGAACTCCGGCGAGCCGATCAGGTCGCCCGTGGAAGTGAGCCGGGAGGTGGCGCCGTCGAACGCGGCGATGCCGAAGTCGGTGAGCACGGCCCCGCCACCGTGGCGGAGCAGGACGTTGGCGGGTTTGACGTCGCGGTGCTGGATGCCGGCAGCGTGCGCGGCACGCAGTGCGGACAGGACCTGGCGGCCGAGGGCGAGCACCTCGGGGACGGGCATCGGGCCCGCCGCCAGCCGGTCGTACACGGAGCTGCCCTCGACCAGCTCCATCACGATCCACGGGTGCGAGCCGTCCTGCGGCTCGATGATGTGGTGGATCGTCACGACGTGCGGGTTCGAGAGCCTGGCCAGGGCGCGGGCTTCGCGGACGGCGCGTTCGCGCAGCTGCGCGGCGAATCCCGGGTTCGCGTCCTCGACGGCGGGGTCGGGCGGGCGGACCTCCTTGAGGGCGACGTCACGGTCGAGGGCGATGTCGCGGGCGCGCCAGACGGTGCCCATGCCCCCGCTGCCGAGTCGGGAGATCAGTCGGAAGCGCCCGTCGACCAGGGGTCTTCGGTCGTCATTCGTGCTCATGGGCGCTCATCGTAGGGGGTTTCGGGTGCGGGGCCGGAGCGGGCCCGGCCCGGCACCGCCGGAGCGCGGCGAGGCGGGTGGCCGCCGCGCTCGACGTCTCACCGCCGCCCCCGCGGACGAGCCCGTCAGGCCGCGGTGGACCGCTGTGGGGAGCGGAGCACGAGCAGCGTGATCTCGCTGGGGGCGAAGACGCGGAAGGGCGGACCCCAGAAGCCGGTGCCGCGGCTGGTGTAGAGCAGGGTGCGGGCGCCGTGGCGGCTGAGGCCCGCCACGGAGGGCTGGTCGAGGCGGACCAGGTGGTGGAAGGGCCAGATCTGGCCGCCGTGGGTGTGGCCGGAGAGCTGGAGGTCGATCCCGTGGGCCGCCGCCCGGTCGATGAACTTGGGCTGGTGCGCGAGGAGGAGGACGGGCAGCTCGGGATCGGCGCCCTGGAGGGCTCCGGCGAGGTGGGCGCGGTGCCCCGCCAGGCCGGAGGACTCGGCCGTGACGTCGTCCACGCCCGCCACCACGAGGGTGTCGCCCCCGCGTTCGAGCAGGAGGTGGCGGTTGCGCAGCGGCTCCCAGCCCAGCTCGTCCATCAGGTCGACCCAGCCCTGGGCCTCGCTGTAGTACTCGTGGTTGCCGGTGACGTAGACACGGGCCCGCGTCGCCCGCACGGTGCCCAGCGGGGCGGCCTGGGCACGGCGGCGTTCGGCCGTGCCGTCCGCGATGTCACCGGTGTGGCACACCAGATCGGCGTCCAGGCCGTTCACCGTCTCGCAGACCCGCGCCGACCACCGGGCACGGTCGAGCGGACCGTAGTGGGTGTCGGTGATCAGAACGACCCGGGTGCCGTCCAGCCCGGCCCCCAGACGCGGGAGCGGCACGTCGAGCCGGCGCACCCGTGGCACGCGCCGGGCCTCGGCGTACCCCCATCCGAGCAGCACGGCCGTCAGCCCGAGGACCGCCCAGGTGACGATGCGCGCGCGGTCCTGGCCGTCGCCGACACCGGCCACGGTCAGCACGAGCCGCAGCAGGACGCCGAGCAGCACGGACCAGGTGAACAGCACCCAGGCGCCGCCCAGCAACGTGTCGCCCACGATCGCGGCCCGGTCCTGCTGACGCCGCCCGTGGCCGCGCACCATCGCGAGCGGCATCGCCACCAGGCCGAGCACGAACAGCGCGGTGCCGCCGACCGCGACGGGCAGGGGCCAGTGCTGCCCGGCATGAAGCAGGACCCAGCACGGCACGGACCACAGCAGGAGGGGCGCGATCAAGGGGATGTACCGCATCAGGCGCTGCAACCCGCTCCGTGACGCCCCGGGCGCCTCCCCGGCGGGGGATCGGGTGTCGCTGGTGTCGGTCATGTCTTCCTCCTGAGCTTCTGCCCCGCGGACGGGATCGTACGGTGGCGGACCCGGGTGCCTCGCGCGCGCCGCCGCGGCGCACGCCGGGAGGCGCATCGGCCGGTGCCTGTCGGACCGTGATCGCGGGGTGGAGGGCGAGCACAAGCGGGACGAGACCGCCGTGGGGGGGTCAGCCGCCGGGCGTCTCCGCTTCGGCCCGACGGCGCCCTCCCGCGGAGGCGACCAGCGCGTCCGCGACGATCGCCGCGTCCGCCTCCGCGACGTCCGCCGGATACTCGGGCAGGAGGTCGTCCCACACCGGCAACCACGAACCGTACAGCTGGGCTTGCCCCGCGGGTCGGGCAAAGAACCAGATGTGCAGGTGCGCCCCGCCGTCCCCGATCCGGTAGACGTGAGCGCGCGAGATGTGCTCCAAAGCCTGCACGTGACGCACGATGTGGGTGGTCAGTACGCCCAGCTCGGCCGCCAACTCGTCGGGCAGGTCGCCCATGTCATGGTGGTCGAGCGGATGCAGCATAAGCACCAGCGGCACCCCGACGCCGGTGATCCGTGTCAGCCGCCAGTTGTCGTTGAACCAGATCCCCTCACCGCGCCCGCGGCAGGCATCGCAGTCGGCCGGATCCTCGCCGTGCCGCGCCGGCTCGGGCAGGACGGGGGGCCGCAAGGGCGAGACACGCAGTCCACCCTCCTCGAACGGGCTGATGTCCCAGCCGGTCATCCGCGCCAGCGGAAGCCGGCGCTCGGCGTCCGAGGCCGCGAGGGCGTGGTCGTAGAACTCATCAGGTCGCAAAGCCATGGTGCGAAGAGTAGTTCGAGCGGTGGCCGCGACGGAGCCGATGCCGTACGGCGGGGGCGGTCGTCCTGACAGGATCGGCAATGGTTCGACCCGGGCGTCGGGCCGGACCGGGCCGTCCTGTCCCGATCCCGGTTCGGGGACCCGGCAGCGCCCTCGCCCTCAGGAGTCGAACAGCAGCCGGTTCGCCACCTCGCGGTAGTGGCGTACGTGGTGCAGGGCGTAGTCCTCGGCCGCGTCCGCGTCGCCCACCGCGATCGCCTCGTACAGCAGGCGGTGCTCCTCCCACAGCGACTCCGGCTCGTCGATCTGCTGGAACAGCCAGCGCAGCCGGCCCTCCAGGGATTCGAGGGCGGTGACGAGCAGCTCGTTGCGCGACAGACGCACGATGTGGGCGTGGAAGGCGGCGTTGGCCCGCGAGAGCTCCTCCGGGCCGCCCGAGTCCGTCGCGGCGCGGGCCCGCGCGAGCAGCCGGGCGAGTGCGTCGAGCTCGGTGAGGGTGGCGCGTTCGGAGGCCCGGCGGACCGCCAGGACCTCCAGGGCCTCGCGCATGTCGAAGAGGTTGTCGACGTCCTGCCGGGTCATCTCGCGCACCACGATCCGACGCTGGGAGACGGTCTGCAGGAAGCCCTCGCCGATGAGGATGCGGATCGCCTCGCGCACCGGGACCCGCGAGACGCCGAAGTCCTCGGCCACCTCGCGCTCGACGAGCCGGTCGCCCGGCTTGAGCCGTCCCGTGATGATGCGGTCGCGCAGCCCCTCGCAGACCTGGTCGCGAAGCCAGCCGCCCTCGGGGGCGGTCGCGCCGGCTTCGGCCTTCTGTGTCCCTGTCCCGGTCACATGTCCTCCCGGTGTCCAGGCCTTACCGTATGCCACCCGCGCCACTGGTCCGGTCCAACCCCCCGACCGCGCCGCCGACCGCACCCCCGCTCTGACCTCCTGTGATCCACGCCTGATCCACTTGACGCGCACACAGGATCCACTTAGCTTCGCCTTACCTAACCTCACCTCGAAAGACTTCCGCCATGCCGAGAACCCTGCCGCGCCTCCACGCGTCGGGCCCCACGCCCGATCGCGAGCTCACCCCCGGCTGGCTGCTCGCCGCCGTCGGGGTGCTCGCCGCCGGGTTCCTCGCCGCCTCCTGCTGGACCGCCGGCCATGTGCACGCGGACGTCACCCTGCAGACCGCCGCCCGCTTCCTGCACGTGGCGAGCCTGGTCGTCGGCCTCGGCTCGGTGCTCGCCGTCGACTGGTTCGCCGCGCTGTGGCTGACCGGGCGGCGACCCCTCGCGGGCGTCCTCGACACGGCCTGCGCCCTTCAGACGCCCATCTGGGCCGGCCTCGGCGGGCTCACCGTCACCGGCCTCTTCCTCCGCCCCGACCTCGGCTCACCGCTCACCCTCGTCAAGCTCGGCCTGGTCCTCGCCGTCACGCTCAACGGCCTGTACGCGCACCGCCTCGGCCAGCTCCTGGAGCGCTTCCGCGGGTCCGGCGAGGTGCCGCGCCGGCTGTTCGTCCGCTCGGCCGCCGCCGCGGCGGTCAGCCAGGCGGGCTGGTGGGGCGCGACCCTCATCGGCTTCCTCAACAGCCAGTCCTGATCACCCTCCTGAGCCCTCTCGGGGGCCGCCCCCGCCTGGTCCTCCTGATCCCTTCCCGTGCCCACTCCGGGCCCCCGCCCGATCGCCCTCCTGGCCCCCCTGACCCGTTCGACCCCTCCTGACCCCCTTTCACCGGCCCCGCACCCACCCCGTTTTGGATTGCCGGACGATCATCCATACGATCCTGCGATGATCACGAGAAAACGGCTGGCGACCGGGGCCTGCGGTGCGCTGCTCGCCGCCCTTGCCGTCGGACTCCTCCCGACGAGTGCCGCCGCCGACGACGGCCCGGTGGCGACGGACTCCCCCAAGGAATCCCCCAAGGTCGAGCTGGTCCTCGACGTCAGCGGCTCGATGCGGCAGCGCGACATCGACGGCCAGTCCCGCATGACCGCCGCCAAGCAGGCCTTCAACGAGGTCCTGGACGCGGTCCCCGAGGAGGTACGGCTCGGCATCCGCACCCTCGGCGCCGACTACCCCGGCCAGGACCGTCAGCGCGGCTGCAAGGACACCCGGCAGCTCTACCCGGTCGGCCCGCTGGACCGCACCGAGGCCAAGACCGCCGTCGCCACCCTCGCCCCCACCGGGTGGACCCCCATCGGGCCCGCCCTGCTGGGCGCCGCCGAGGACCTCAAGGGCGGCGAGGCCACCAAGCGGATCGTGCTCATCACCGACGGCGAGGACACCTGCGCCCCGCTCGACCCGTGCGTGGTCGCCCGTGACATCGCCGCCAAGGGCATCCACCTCGTCATCGACACCCTGGGGCTCGTCCCCGACGCCAAGACCCGCCGGCAGCTGATGTGCATCGCCGAGGCCACCGGCGGCACCTACACCTCCGTGCACCGCACCGAGGAGCTCTCCGGGCGGGTACGGCAGCTGGTCGACCGCGCCGCCGACCCGGTCGTCACCCCCGTCGCCACCACGGGCGCCGAGCGCTGCGCGGACGCCCCGACGCTCAAGCCGGGCCTGTACACCGACCGCCAGGTCATCGGCCGCCACCGCTGGTACCGGGTCGACGTCCTCCCGGGCCAGGAGCTGCGCGCCTCCGTGAGCATCGCGGCCGACCGGGCCGTCGACAACGACTACGGCGTGCTGCTGCGGGCCGTCACCGTGCACGGCCGCGAGATCGTCCGCGGCAGCGAGGCGGGCGACGGGCGCACCGACGTCATCTCGACCGGTCTGCGCTACCCGAAGGCCGACCTCGACGAGGGCTTCGGCGACGGCGACGCCAAGCCGGCCGCGGAGGTCGTCTGCCTCCAGGTCAGCAACTCCTTCTCCGCTCCCCCGTCGGTCAAGACGACCCCGGGCATGCCGGTCGAGCTCGCCATCGACGTGGTCGACGGTCCCGACTCCGCCTCCGACGTGGCCTCGTTCGGCCTCGGCCGCGGCTGGTGGCTGCTCGGCGCCCTGGTGCTCGCCGGCTTCCTCGGCGGCCTCGTGTGGGGCTGGCTGTCCCGTTGGCGCGTCGCGGTCTGGAGGAACCACTGATGCCGATCACCTCGCGCACCTTCGGCCGGCTGACCGCCGGCCTCGCGCTCGCGGGCGCCGCCCTGCTCGGTCCGGCCGCCGCGACCGGCTCGGCCGACACGGCGACGCCCAGCCCGAGCAGCACCGCGAAGGAGGCCGGGCCCACCGAGGCCGGCACCTCCTTCCGCACCGCCGCCTTCTTCCGCCAGGGCCAGGAGGCCACGGCGCAGGCGTCCACGGGTGACTACCTGTACTGGGTGTTCCCCGCCGACACCGGCCAGCGGCCGACCGTCGCGGCCACGGTCACCCTGCCCGACGCGGCCCTGCGGCACGGCTCCTCCGCCTGGCGGATCGACGTGTACGACGGGCTGCGCAGGCGCCAGGCGTGCATGTACGGGATGCAGAACCGGGTCGCGGCCAAGGACACGGCGACGGTGCAGCTCTCCTGCACCCTGCGCCCCGTCCGGGCGGCCGCCGACACCTGGTCCGACGACCCGCTGCCCGGCAGCTACTTCGTCCGTCTCACGGTGACCGGCCTCCCGGAGGAGGACCTGGGTCAGCCTTTCTCGGCGCGGCTCACGGCGACCTCGCTCGACAAGGGCGGGGCGTACGCGACGGACGGCTCCCTGTCCGTACCGCTGGTGCCGGGGGCGAGCACACCGGAGACGGTGGAGGCCCGGGCCCCGGAGGACGGCTGGTCGGGCGGCTGGTGGTCCGACCGCTGGATCTGGACGGCGGCCGGCGGCGTGCTCGCCGCGCTGGCGGGGATCGGCGGCTACGTCCTGACCCGCGGTTCGGGCCGCCCGGGCCGGGTTCCGCCGACGGCCTGACGGCACGCGCACACGGTGGCCCCCTCCGCTTGGAGGGGGCCACCGTGCTGTCACAGCCCGCCGGGGCGGACCAGGCCCGTCTCGTACGCGTGCACGGCCGCCTGGGTGCGGTCGCGCAGGGAGAGCTTGGTGAGGATCCGGCTCACGTACGTCTTCACGGTCTGCTCCGCGACCACGAGCCGGGAGGCTATCTCGGCGTTGGACAGGCCCTGGGCGATGAGGGTGAGCACTTCGGTCTCCCGCTCGGTCAGGGTGCCGACGCGGTCCATGAGCGGCGTCCGCGGAGTGACGCTGAGCCGGGAGAACTCGGCGATCAGCCGCTTGGTCACGTTGGGGGCGAGCAGGGCGTCGCCGCGCGCCACGACCCTGACGGCCTGGGCCAGTTCCTCGGCCGAGGCGTCCTTGAGGAGGAAGCCGGACGCGCCGGCGCGCAGCGCCTCGTACACGTACTCGTCCAGGTCGAAGGTGGTCAGGACGAGGACCTTGACGGTGGCGTCGGCGGGCGCGGTGAGGATGCGGGTGGCTTCGAGGCCGCCGGTGCCGGGCATGCGGATGTCCATCAGGACCACGTCGGGGGCGAGTTCGGCGGTCTTGGCGACGGCGTCGGCGCCGTCGACGGCCTGGCCGACGACCTCGATGCCGGGCTCGGCGTTCAGCAGGACGGTGAAGCCCTGTCTGACCATCGCCTGGTCGTCGGCGATGAGGACCCTGATGGCGCGGCCGGAACCACCGTCCGTGCCACCGGTGCCGCCGGTGCCGCCGGTGCCGCCGGTGCCGTCTGTGCCGTCGGTCATGAACCGTCCTTCGTCTGGATCGTGCTGAGCAGGGGTGCGGGCAGGGTGGCGGTGACGTCCCAGCCGCCGTCGGGGGTGGGTCCGGCGGCGAGTTCGCCGCCGAGCATGGCGGTGCGCTCGCGCATGCCGAGCAGCCCGTGCCCGGGCTCCCTGGCCGTGCCCGGGGGCACGCGGCCTGCCGGGCGGGTCGCGGCGGCGTTGGTGATCCGTACGGTCAGTCCGTCGGCCTGGTAGTGGATCGCCACGGCGGCCGGGGCGCCGGGGGCGTGCCGCATGGCGTTGCTCAGGGCCTCCTGGACGATGCGGTAGGCGGAGAGCTCGGTGCCCGGGGAGAGCGGCCGGGCCTCCCCGACGGTCTCGGAGGTGACGTCGAGGCCGGTCGCCCGGACGTTGGCGAGGAGCTCGCCCAGCCGGTCCAGGGTGGGCTGCGGCGCGTGCCGCACGCCGGCCGCGGCGTCGCCCGCCGCGCCGTCACCGCGCAGCACGCCGAGGACGCGGCGCAGTTCGGTGAGGGCGTCGACGGCGTTCTGCCGGATCCCGGCCAGGTTCTCGCGCAGTTCCGGGGAGGGGTTCTCGACCAGGTGGGGGGCGACCTGGGCCTGGATGGAGATGACGGACATGTGGTGGGCGACGACGTCGTGGAGCTCTCGGGCTATCCGGCCGCGCTCTTCGAGCAGGGCGCGGCGGGCGCGTTCCTCCGCCGTGAGCTCCTCCTGCTGGACGAGCCGGGTGCGCGAGACGCGGGCCGCGCGCAGCGAGGCGCCGATGACGGTGGCGGTGGCGTAGGCGGCGATCCCCACCCACAGGGTCGGCGCGTGCGGGATGCCGCCGGGGGCGAGGGCCCCGAGGCCGGTGAGCAGGCTGACGCCGAGGGCCGTGGCGGCCGCGACGGGGCGCACGCGCAGGGAGAGCAGCAGCAGGACGAGGGTGTGGAGGGCGAGTTCGCCGCCGTTCCAGGGCCAGGGGGCGCCGAAGTGGGAGGAGGTGAGCGCGACCGAGAGCATGAGCGCGACGGTGGAGAGCCACCAGGCGGCGGCGGGCCGGGTGAGGGCCAGGACGGGCGCGGCCGTCTGGGCGACGACGAGCAGGGTCACGCCGCCGGGGGCCGGGTCCATGGCGTGCTGCTGGAGGTTCATGTCCCAGATGCCCAGCAGGACGGCGAGGAGCACGAGGTGGGCGTGCGGCAGCCAGTTGAGCCAGCGGTTGCGCGGCAGCGGGTCGCGGCGCGTGGTCCACAGCTCGGCGCGCAGGATGTCCGGCGCCTGGCGCAGCGCGGCCTCCCAGCGTGTCGCGTCCCTCACCGTGCTCCCCCTGCCGCGTGCGTGGTCGTGGTCGTGGTGGTAGTCGTGCTCATGATCGTCGTGCCGCCCCAGCCTAGGCATGGCGGACCTCCGTGCGGGCGTCGGGCCGGGATCCGGTCCGGGAGTCGGGCCGGGAGTCGGTGGCCCGCCGGGCTGCCCGCGCGCGGCGGGCCGGGCGGCGCGTCGTCCGCTCGTGGACGTGGAACGCCGCCCCGCAGACCAGCAGCGCGCAGACGAAGAGCGGGAGCCAGCCGAGCCGCGCGAGGACCCAGGCGTATCCGTCGGGGACGGTGCCCAGCCCGGTCGGCGGCCCGTGGCCGAGGCTCCGCGCGGCGAGGAGGCCGCCCGCCGTGACGGCGATCATCGCGGTCTGGTGCCAGAGGAAGACGGTCATGGCGCACAGGTTGAGCAGGGCCACGGCGGCCCAGGCGACGGGTCGGCGCAGCAGGCGGCGGAGCGGGTCGAGCAGCAGGATCGCGCCGCCGCACTGGGCGAGGCCGAAGGTGACGGCGGCGAGCGTGGGCGGGTTGAGGTTGGAGACGGGCGCGCCGGGCACGCCGACCATGGAGCCCGGGTAGCCGGCGAAGGCCACCAGGAGTCCGGTGACGGCGGCGCCGCCGAGCAGCAGCGCCCAGGCGGCGCGGCGGGCAAGCGGACCGCGGCGGGCGAGCAGGGCACCGAGGCAGTACGGGACGAGCCAGCCGGCGGGCAGGTTGAGCCGGCCGAGGGCGTCGGGCCCGTCGAATCCGAAGCGGAGCAGGTCGACGTGGAGCACGACGGCGAACGGCCACAGCGGGTGGACGCGGGCGACGAGCGGGGTGGCGGCGGTGAGCGCGGCGAGCACCAGCAGGAACCACAACGGGGAGAGAACGAGCTTGCCGAGCGTGTGGAGGCTCTGCCAGGGCACCCCGCAGGCGAGCATCACGCCGGCCGCCACCAGCCAGACGCCGAGCAGCGGCGCCACGGGCCGGAACAGGCGCCGCAGCCGGGCGCCGATCCACCGCCCGTGGCTCTCGCCGCGAGCACGGGCGGCGGCGTGGCCGCGGGCGGCGACGTACCCGCCGACGAGGAAGAACACGGAGAGGGTCTGGAACACCCAGGAGACGGGGGTGAGTTCGGGGAGGCGACCGAGCGGGCTCTCGACCCGCAGGGTGCCGCCGTCGGCGACCAGCGCCGTGACGAGCCAGTGTCCGAGGACCACGCCGAGGATGGCGAGCCCGCGCAGGGCGTCGAGGGCGCGGTCGCGACCGGGCGGGGTGCCGGATTCGACGCGACGCGCGAACGACCGGATGGCACGCAGGACTTCAGCCATGGCGGAGCTCCTGTCCGTCGACGATCCGGGCGAGGTTGTCCAGCGGTACGGAGCCGGGGGCGAGGTAGTCGCTGTGGCCACCGTCGCCCGCGGCGAAGGTACGGGCGCCGAAGGCGGGGTCCACGGGGTCGGTGCCGAAGCCGAGTTCGGATCCGGCCGGCAGCGGGAGGCGCACGTGCGGCACGCCGCCGACCCAGTCGCCGGAGGCGCGCCCGGCCCAGACCGTGGCCCGGGTGCCCAACTCGGCGGCACGGTCGAAGCCGGTGCCGGGGCTGCCGTAGAGGACGAGCGCGGCGACGGGAAGGCCGGCGGCAGAGCGGGCGCAGACCACGGAACCGTACGAGTGGCACAGCAGGGTGATCCGCGCGCGGGGCTTGGCCCGGTGCAGCTCCTCGACGAAGGCGCGGAGCGCGGGTGCGGCCTGGTCGGCGCGGCCGGGGGTGAGGGAGGAGGAGCTGCCGGTGGCGGGGGTGCGGTAGCCGAGCCAGGCGACGACGGCGGCGGGGGCGGCGCGCTGGTGCCGCAGGGCGTCGTCCAGGGCGACGGCTCCGGCGCGGAAGCGCGCGTAGTGGTCGAGGTCGGTGTCGGCGCCGGGGACGAGCACCGCGATCCGCTCGGCCCGGGCGAGGTCGCCGACGACCTCGGCGCTGCGACCGCCGGCGCGCCCGTCGAAGGCGAGGAACCGGCGCCCGGGCGCGCCCATGGTGCGCAGCGCGGCGGCCCGCGTGTGCGCCCCGTACGCCTCGGCCGCCCGCTCGCCCGCCCGCAGCGCCTCGCGCCCGGCCGCGTACCGCGCGTCGAGCTCCGCGGGCGCCGCGGTGACGAGCGGCGTGACGGGCGCCGGGGCGGGCGCGGGCACGTCCACGGCTCGCGCGGCCCCGGCGACGGGCACGGCGACGGCGGCGGTGACGAGCGCGGCGAGCAGCGTACGGCGAAGTCGGCCGCGTGGGTGGGACGCCATGGGTGTTCCTTCCGTACCGGAGTTCGATCCGGTACGGACGGTAGGCAGCGGCCGGTGTGGTCGGCGTCCCGCCGGGGAGCCAAACGCGGGGGTAGCTCCCGGGTATGACGAGTAGTCGACGAATTCCGGCCGAGGGCGATCACTTCAGGCCAGAGAAGAGCCGCACCACGCCACACACCCCGAAAGGTTCGTTGCACGAACTACAGTGGTTCGCGCAACGAACTAGAGCGAAATGCACGCACTCTCAAGGGAGTTAGCCATGCGTCGGATTATCGCGGTCATCGGCGGAGGATACGGCGGCGCGGCCGTGGCCCAGGCACTCGACCAGGAGGCCGCCGTCGTACTCGTCGAACCGAAGGACGCCTTCGAGCACGCGGCCGGCTCGCTGCGCGCCCTGGTCCGCCCGGACTGGGCACCGAACGTCTACTTCCCCTACGACCGGCTCCTGGAGCACGGCCGGGTCGTGCACGAGCGGGCCGTCTCGGTGGACGCGACGGGCGTCACCCTGGCCTCGGGTGCGCGGATCGACGCCGACTACATCGTCCTGGCGACCGGCTCGGCGTACCCGCACCCGGCGAAGTCCGGCCTCGACTCCTCGGCCGAGGCGCTGGCCCGGCTGAGAGAGACCCACGAGGAGCTGGCGGTCGCGGACCGCGTGCTGATCGAGGGCGCGGGTCCGGTGGGTCTGGAACTCGCAGGCGAGATCAAGGCCGTGTGGCCGACGAAGGCCGTGACGATCGTCGACCCGGCCACGGAGCTGCTCCCGGGCTTCGCCCCGGAGCTGCGCGAGCAACTGCACGCCCAGCTCGCCGCCCTCGGCGTGGACCTGCGGCTCGCCACCTCGCTCACCGAGCGGCCGCCGGCCGCGCCGGGCCGGACGAAGACGTTCACCGTGCGCACGTCCGCCGGGGACGTGACCGCGGACATCTGGTTCCGTTGCCACGGCGCGCGGGTGGCAAGCGACGTCCTCTCCGGCGAGCTGGCCGCCGCGCGCGACGCCCAGGGCAGGGTCCGGGTCGACGCCTTCCTGCGGGTCGAGGGCCTGGAGCGGGTGTACGCGGTCGGGGACATCACGGACCTCGCCGAGGCGAAGATGGCGGGCTACGCGATGAAGCACGCGGAGGTCGTGGCCCGGAACATCACCGCCGCCCTCCACGACGAGACCCCTGACGCCATCTACCACCCCTCCCCCGTCCCCTCCGTCCTGCTGCCGCTCGGACCCGAGCACGGGGTCGGCCAGGTGCCTTCCCCCGAGGGACCGCAGTTCCTGCCGGCCGAGACGGTGGCGCAGTACAAGGGCGCGGACCTCTTCACGGGCCGCTTCGCGGAACTCTTCGGCACCCCCGTCCCGAACTGACCCTCCCCCGCCCCTACTCGGCGGCCGGCTCCGCGAACACCACCGGCACCTCGTTGTCCAGCACGACCCGGCCGAGCAGCTCCGCCAGGTGGCCGCGCTCGGCGGGGTCGAGCGAGGCGGGGAGCAGGTCGATCCGCCGGCAGGTCTCGGCGTAGAACTCCTCGGCGATCCGCGCGCCTTCCTCGGTGAGCACGATCCGCACGGCCCGGCCGTCCTCGGGATCGGGCTCGCGCCGCACGAGCCCACGCTGCGCGGTCCGGTCGACGAGCCCCGTAAGACTGGACTTCGCAAGCCCCAGCACCGCACCGAGCTCACCCATCCCGTACGGCTGCGGCATCAGCACACAGAGCAGCTGCCCCTGCTGCGGGGTCAGTCCGAACTCCCGACTGGACTCGGCATACACCGCGTTGACCAGAAACGAGGAACGCACCAGCGCGGCGACGACGCCCATTTTCCCACCCGCGGAATTCCCCATTCTCCCAGAATACGGCAGGGCAGGCAGGCCCGTCGCAGGGCCGTTTCCCGCCGTCGTACTCGCAAGCACCATCAGAAGTAGCCGAAGAAGCGACTCCACCAGGTGGGCCGTGCGACAAACGAGGGCAGCCGGCTCGGTCCGGCGTAGTCGCACGCCAGCAGCTCCTCGGGGACGAGTGCGTAACCGAGGTCGGTCAACGCCTCCCGGACCCTGGCCAGATCCGCAGCGTCCAACTCGCCCTCCGCCTGCGCATCGTCCGTGCCGAGGAATGCGCCGGGATTGTCGGCGCAGACGAACGCCAGGGAGCCGAACTTGCTGACGCAGACCACGATTCGGGTCCCGCACACAGTCGCCCCGGCCGGCACGACGACACGCCCGTACTCGCTGGAGTCCTGCGTGTCCCGTTCGTCGTCGCACGACGTGGCGAAGTCGCCCTCAAGCCGTGCCACGAGGACATCGAAGTCCCTGCCGGCCGCACCACGGTCGTAGCCCTGAGGACGCTCCAGCCAATCCGGATCGTCGAGTCCGCGCAACAGGGCGACCAGCTCTTCCTCGTTTTCCGTCACGCGCGGATCGTGGCTGATCGACCACCGCCCCCGCCAGCCCGAATTCCCTCCTTCGCCTTCCCCGTCAGACGGTGGATCACCGGTCGGGAACGGGCCTCGCGGAGGCCCCCGCGTCACCGAAACCCCGTGGCCGCCGCGCCCGTGCTCACGGTAGGTTCCGTGCCCCGGCCTGCCGTATCAGCAGGTCTCCACCCACCGGCCCATCTCCCGAAAGCGGTTCCCCCATGACCAGCCTCCGAGCGACCACGACCCTGTGGCGGCCCACCGGGCCCAAGGAGCTCGAGTTGGTACGCGAGCTCGGGTGGCGGGCGTGGCCGCCGCGGTTGGCCGAGCAGCCGATCTTCTATCCGGTGCTCAACGAGGACTACGCGATCAGGATCGCGCGGGACTGGAACGTCAAGCACAGCGGCGCGGGTTTCGTCACCAGGTTCGAGGTGGAGTCGGAGTTCCTGGCCCGGTACCCGGTCCGGCAGGCCGGTGGGCGGACGATCCTCGAGCTGTGGGTCCCGGCCGAGGAGCTCGACGACTTCAACGCGCACATCGTGGGCGGGATCCAGGTCGTGCACGAGTTCCGCTGAGCCCCGGTCAGGGCGCCGGGGGCGCTAGGACGCTCCCTGATCCTCCGGATCCCCCGGCCGCTCCGCCTTCTCGTAGCGCAGCATCACCACCCCGTTCGGGAACGCCCGGGTGGATTCCAGGCGGAGGTCCGTGCCGGAGTCGGTGACGGGGAAGAGGGGGGTGCCGCGGCCGATCAGGACCGGGTGGACGCTGATCTGGTAGACGTCGATCAGGTCGAGTTCGCGGAAGGTCGCCGCCAGGTCCGCGCCGCCGAGGATCAGGTCCCCGTCGGCCGCGGCCGCCAGGACGCGGACCTCCGTGGGGTCGACGCTCCGGACGATCGTGGTGTTCCAGTCGGCGTGTTCCAGGGTCGTGGAGTAGACGGTCTTCGGCATCGAGCGCCAGATCCCGGCGAACTCCCGCGTGGCGGGGCTGCTCGCCGGGTCGGCGTCGGCGGTCGGCCAGAAGTCGGCCATCAGCTCGTAGGTGCGGCGGCCGCTGAGGAATCCGCCCTTGTCGGCGAGTTCCCGGTTGAAGTACAGGTGCAGTTCCTCGTCGACCCGGTGCCAGCCGATGTCGTGGTCCGGTCCCTCCATGTAGCCGTCCAGGGACACGCCCGCGAAGAGGATGATCTTTCCCGGCATCGGCGGCACGACCTTTCGTTGCGACAGGCGGCCCTGCCGCGTCAGCCCATGCGGCGGGCCCCCTCCTTGATGGCCTCTCGGATACGGTTATAGGTTCCGCAGCGACAGATGTTGCGGATCTGGTCGAGATCGGCCTCGTCGACCTCGCGCCCGGCCTCGTGGGCGCGGCGTACGGCCGCCACGGCCGTCATGATCTGCCCGGGCTGGCAGTAGCCGCACTGGGCGACGTCGATGTCGAGCCAGGCCTCCTGCATCGGGTGCAGTTCCCTGCCGACGGTCGCGGGCAGGCCCTCGATGGTGGTGACCTCGTCGGTGGGCGCGAGGTCCTTCACGGGTACGGAGCAGGGAGTGAACGCCCGGCCGTTCAGATGGCTCGTACAGGCCTGGCAGACGCCGACGCCACAGCCGTACTTGGGTCCGGTGACGCCGAGGACGTCCCGGAGCACCCAGAGCAGCCGGACGTCGTCCTCGACCTCCGCGGTGACGGCCTTGCCGTTGAGGATGAAGGTGTGCTGGGGCACGGTGGCTCCTGTGTCGGGTCTCGGAGGTCTCAGAGGGCGCGGGCGCGGCCGTCGGTCGGGGACGCGGGGATCGGCGGGACGGTGGGCAGCGACGTGAAGGCGAGCGGCTTGTCGTGGTTGACCGGGAAGCTGGTCGGCATGGTGCCGGTCGCCCTGCCGTAGGCGCAGGCGACGGCGGCCGCGGCGGCTCCGACGGCCAGCTCGCCGGCACCCCCGGGCCTGTCACCGGTCGGCGGCATGACGATGATCTCCAGCTCGGGCGGGGTGTTCCACTGCCGGGTGTAGTAGTAGTTGTCCCAGCTGCTCTCCAGGAAGTGGCCGTCCTTCAGATGCAGGCCGGAGGTCAGCGTGAGCGCGATGCCGTCGATGATGCCGCCCATCATCTGGGCCTCCAGGCCCCGCGGGTTGACGGCGAGACCGACGTCGACGGCGCACACGACCTTGGTGACCCGCGGGCCCGTGTAGGCGTCGCGCACCGTGCGCCCGGTGGTCTCGGGCCGGCAGTCGATCTCGGCGAGCACGGCGACGAAGGCGTGGTACTCGGTGTGGACGGCGATGCCCTGCGCCGTGCCGGGCGCCGTCTGCCGCCCCCAGCCGCCGACCGCCGCGACCTTGTCGAGCACGGCACGCGCCCGCCCGTCCTTCAGGAGCCGGCGGCGGAAGGCCAGGGCGTCCTGCCCGGTGCGTTCGGCGACCTCGTCGAGGACGAGCTCCTGCGCGCAGCGCACGTTCGGCGAGTAGATGTTGCGCATCGAGCCGGTGTTGAAGCCGGTGTCGACCTCGTTGAGGAGCTGGGTCGTGACGCCCAGGTGGTACGGGCTCGCCTGGGTGAGCTGGAACATCGTCTCCGAGAACGTCAGGTCCGCCACCGGGAGCTGCGCGACCTCGGAGGTGATGACCTCCCCGATGCCGTGCCCGAAGTCGGTGGCGACGGAGGTGTGCCGCTGCTCGTACGTGAGGACCTCGCCCAGCGCGTACGTGGCGCGGACCCGGGAGGTCGCCATCGGGTGCGTACGGCCCTGCCGGAAGTCGTCGGTACGGTGCCACATGAGGCGCACGGGCTTGCCCATCGCCCGGGAGATCTCGGCCGCCTCCCCCGCCGCGTCGTGGAACAGCTTGCGGCCGAACGAGCCGCCGCCCTCGGTGACGTGGACGGTGACGGCATGGACCGGCAGGCCGAGCTGGAGGGCGATCTTCTCCTGGGCGACGATCGGGGACTTCAGGCTCGCCCAGATCTCGGCGGAGCCGGGCCGGACGTCGGCGACGGCGCAGTTGGTCTCCAGGGCGCCGTTGCTGGCGAAGTGGAAGGTGAAGCGGGCGTCGACGGCCTTGGTGAGCAGATCGAGGGGCGGTACGACGAGGGGCGGTTCGGCCCGGCGCAGCTCCTGGAGGACGGTCGCGTCAGAGGCGCCTTCGGCGGTCCCCGGCCCCCAGCCGACCTTCAGGGCGCGGACGGCGTCGATGCACTGTCCGAAGGTGCGGCCGCGGACGGCGACCCCGGTGGAGACGGCGACGACGTCGGTGATGCCGGGCATGGCCCTCACCTCGGCGAGGTTGTCCACCGAGCGCACGGTGCCGTTGATCGTCGGCGGGCGGCAGACCATCGTGGGCAGGGCGCCGGGTACCTGCACGTCCATGGCGAACTTCTTGCGCCCGGTGACGGCGTCGAGCGCGTCGACCCGGGACCGGCCGGTGCCGATGACGCGGAACCGCTCCGGGTCCTTGAGGGCGACGGAGACCCGGGTGTCGGTGAGCGCGGCGGCCTTCGCCGCGAGTTCGCCGTAGGTGCGGCTCAGGCCGGTGGCGGAGGTGATGACGCCGGCCTTGGCGGTCAGGGTCCCCACGAGCTCCCCGAGTTCGAGGGCCGCGGCGCGCAGCAGACGGTCACGGGCGACGGCGGCGGCGACGCGGACCGGGGTGAAGGTGGAGATGGTGGTGTTGGAACCGCCGGTGAGCTGGTTGAAGAGCAGCTCGGGCCGGGCGTCGGCGAGGGTGACCTTCACCCGCTCGACGGGCAGGTCGAGCTCCTCTGCGATGATCATCGCGGTGGAGGTCGTGATGCCCTGGCCGACCTCGGCCCGGGGCAGCGCGAAGTGGGCGGTGCCGTCGGCGTCGATCCGGATGGTGATGAGGTTCGCCGTCGGCAGGGCGGCGTGCGTGAGCATGTCGTTCAGGTCGTAGATGTCCGCAGGCCCGGGGAGGGACGGCACGACGGCCGGCACGGCCGCCGCGGCGGGCGTGGGTGCGAGCGCGTCCGCGCCGACCTGGGCGGCGACCGTGAGCGTCGGCGCCGCCAGTACGTACCCGAGGAATCGGCGCCGGCCGATGCCGCGGGGCGGCGCGGCCTCCTGCTCCTGCTGTGCGGCGCGGTCCTGCGCGTCCATCGGCGCTGCCCTTTCGACGAGGGTGGTGGGGGGTGGTGGGGCCCGGCCACCGTGGCCGGCACGGTGGTGTGAGGTGCAGAGAGGATCATCACCCGTTCGGACCCCTCCGCGGAACGGAACGATCCGACTTCCCACCCGGCACGCCCCGATGCACCCGACACTCCAGGCCCTCACCACCCAGCGGCCCCCCAGGGCATCGGGCGCGTCGGGTCAGCCGCCCGCCGAGCGCATCGCCCCGCAGGGCTTCCTGCCGGCCCACCGGGCGGACTGACCCCACGCGCCCCGCGCCGTCGCGAGCGCGCGGTGTCCGCATCCCCGCAGCTGGGCGCGGGACACCCGGGCCCGCTGGCCGCCGCCGGCGATCAGGGCGTTCACCGACACCATGGGGTCGCCACCGGCGGTGCGCGCCACGAGCGCCCCGACCACGAGCGGCAGCAGTGCGACCGCGAGGGCCGAACCGGTGGCGGTGGCCGTCGCCGTGACGTTGCGCAGGGGGCGGGACTCCTGGCCGCCGCGGCGCGGGGGGTACGTGTTCATGAGGCCAGTCCACCAGCGGCGCGGGGGGCCGGGCACCGTGCGAGGTACTCAGACGCGCGGGCGCCGGATACTCATCCGGGCGGGCACGCACCGAGGCGTTCCCGCGACGGATCGTGGAGGCGGGACGACTGTGACGCGCATGTCCGCACACCCTGTACTGGTGGTCCAGCACGAGGCCGACGCCGGCCCTGGACTGGTCGGCGAACGGCTCCGCGAAGCGGGGCTCGAACTGCGGGTGCACCACCCGTACCGCGGCGAGGAGCTTCCCGCGGAGCTGTCCGGCTGGGCGGGCCTGCTCGTCCTCGGCGGCGCCCCCAACTGCGAGGACGACGAGGCCGCCCCGTGGCTGCCGCGCGTGCGCGCGCTCGTACGCGAGGCCGTCGGCGCCGGACTGCCGGTGCTCGGCATATGCCTGGGTAGCCAGATCCTGGCGCACGCCCTCGGCGGCCGGGTCGTGCGCCGCCCGCGGGGCCCCGAGGTCGGGGCCGTACCGCTGCGCCGGCTGCCCGCCGCCGACGCCGATCCCGTCCTCGGCGCGGTGCCCGACGGGGCGCTCGCGGCGCAGTGGCACTGGGACGAGGCCGACCGGCTGCCGGCCGGGGCGGTGCCGCTGCTGACCGGGGACGACTGCCGTTACCAGGCCTTCCGGGTCGGCCTCCGGGCCTGGGGCGTGCAGTTCCACCCGGAGGTCCTCTCGGACGCGATCGCCGACTGGGCGGGCTCCGACGGGCCCGCGGTGCGCGCGGCGGGTGGCGACCCGGTCGGCGCCGTCGCCTCCGTACGGGAGGCGGAGCCCGAACTGCGCGCGGTCTGGGGCGCGATGACCGAGGCGTGGGGAGCCGTCGTGCGGGAGGCGGCGGAGCGGGCGGGCGTCCGGGAGCCGGTGGCCGGGACCGGCGCGCGCGAGTGAGCGGCTGCCCGGGGGCGCGGGGATGATGGGATGGTCCGTGCGCGCGCGTCCGTGTGCGCGCGGATCGCAGTGAGGAGCAGTGCCACCCATGGCCGACTACCGGATCGAGACCGTCCGCACCGGGTACCGCACCTGGACCGCCCGCAACGCCCGGGGCGCCGAGGTGCGGATCGGGGCCGCCGACGACGCGGACGCCCAGCCCTCGTTCACGCCCGTCGAGTTGCTGCTCGCGGCGATGGGCGGCTGCGGCGGCATGGTGATCGACCGTACGGCGCGGGCCGTCGACCACGACGACCTGCGGATCGTGGTCGAGGGGGTGTCCGGGCCCGAGGACGACGGCCGGATCGGGCGGATCCGGGTCAGCTACGAGTTCGAGCTGCCGGACAACAACCCCCGGGCGGCGGAGGTGTTCGCCCGTGGGGTGCGGCTCACGCACGAGAAGTTCTGCACGGTGAGCCGCACCGTCGAGCACGGCGCGGAGGTGGAGGCGGTCCTCCCGGACGGCACGGTCGGCTTCCGGGCCGGCTGAGCGTCCAACGGGTAGCGGCGGGCCGCGGCCCCGGACCGCCGCGGCCCGCCGCTACTCCTCGATCGCACCGCCGATCTCGCGCAGGTGCCGGCGGAAGGTGTACGTGGGGTCCTGGGCGCTCCGCTCCAGGTAGACGTCGAAGCGGGTCTGGTCGCGCAGCGTCCGCCCGGCCCTGATCAGCCGTGCTTGGTTCCGCTCGGTACGGAAGATTTCCTCGGCCGTCTCCAGGACGGCCTCGGCGCGGTCCGCCGCCACGAAGAGCACGCCGTCGTCGTCGGCGAACACCACGTCGTCCGCGTCGACCGTGTGCTCGCCGACGCGGGCGCTGCGCAGCGCCTCGGGACCTCGCCGGTCGAGGCGTACCGGTCCGGGGGCGTGGGGCCCGTACGAGAACACCGGCAGCCCGATCGCCACCAGGTCGGGGGTGTCCCGGTGCAGGCCCCACACGACGACCCCCGCGACCCCGGCGGCCTCGGCCTCCAGGACGGCGAGGTCGCCGATGCAGGCCTCGTCCCTGCGCCCCTCGTTGTCGATGACGAGCACGTCGCCGGGGGCGGCGCGGGTGTAGGCCTCCAGGAAGACGTCGACGCTGCCGTAGTGCCGTACCGGCAGCGCCCGCCCGGCCGATCGGCGGCCGGGCAGAACGGGAAGGATCCCGGCGGGTGCGGCCCGCAGCGGTTCCCCGAGCCGTACGCAGGCGTCGGCGATCAGCGGGGTGGCGAGCTCGGCGAAGCGCTCGGGCAGGGTGGCGCGGGCGGGCACGGGGTGCTCCCTTCGACGGGGTGGGAGGTCCGGATGCTAGCCGAGCGGCGGCGTCGCAAAAGGGCCAATGGCGGGGTGTTGGCCCGTGCGGGGCGCTCGAAGGGCGCTGTACGGTCCGACGGGGGCGGAGCCACCTCCCCCGTCCGACCGCAGGTTAGGGGACCCCACGGTGATCGTGATCGCGCATCTCAGCGACATCCATGTCGCCTCTTCGCCGCGCAGCCGGGAGCGGACGCTGGCGGCGATGGACTTCCTGGACTCGCTCCCGTACGCGTTCGACGCGGTGATCGTCACCGGCGACCTGGCCGACCACGGCGCGGAGGCGGAGTACGCGTGGATCCGGGAGCACGTTCTGACGTCCCGCCACCCGGTGCTGACCTGCCCGGGCAACCACGACCGCAGGGACGTGTTCCGGCGCGTGCTGCTCGGCGAGGAGCCGCCGGCCCCCGAGGCGCCGGTGAACCAGGTGCTGCGCGGGGACGGCTTCGTCCTCGCGCTGTGCGACTCCTCGGTGCCGGGGAAGGACGAGGGGTTCCTGGAGGAGGAGACGCTGGCCTGGCTGGACGCGGAGCTGGCGGGCACCCCCGACGGCGTCCCCGTGTTCGTGGGCTTCCACCATCCGCCGGCCGCGCTCGGCATCCCGTTCGTGGACGGCATCCGCCAGTTCGGCGAGGACCGGCTCGCCGAACTGGTGCGTCGGCACCCGTCGGTCACGGCGCTGCTGTGCGGGCACGCGCACACCGCGGCGGCCACGACCTTCGCCGACCGCCCGGTGCTGGTGGCACCGGGCGTGGTGTCGATGGCGAAGCTGCCCTGGGAGCAGACGGGCAGCCCGCGGGACTACGTGTACGAGGACGAGATGGCTCCGTCGCTCGCGTTCCACGTCCTGCTCGACGACGGCCGTCTGACGACGCACTACCGGACCGTGCCGATGCGCTGAGAGCGCGGCACGCCGGACCGGGCCGGCGAGGCCGCCGGAGCCGCCGACGCCGGCGGGCCGGGCGCGGCGGGGCCTCCCCCGCCGGCACCGCCGCGCCCGGCCAAGGGTGCCGCCGGGAGCGGCGCGTGGCGGCTCAGCCCAGCCAGATCGCGCGGAGCGCCTTCAGCGGGTCCTCGGCGACCTCCGGCGGCGTGTTCCAGAGCATCGTCGCCCGGCCGCCGGCGGTGTACGCGGGCCACTCGGGCCCGGGATTCCGCTCGGTGACGAACGAAACCCACGCACGGTGGATGGCGTCGGCGAGCTGCTGTGGCGGGTTGTCGCCCGCGGCGGCCGTGACGCCCTCCGCGTCGAGGAGGTCGAAGGCGTAGGGCAGGTCGAGGCAGTGGTAGGACTGCCCGTTGACCGGCGAGGTCCAGTCGAACTGGTAGAGCCAGGTGGGCTCGTCGCGCTCCGCGCGGGCGTCGGCGACGGCGAGGGCCGGGGCGCGGAAGGTCGCGTCGGTGAGCGCCTGGCCGAAGAGACCGGCCGGGTCGGTCTCCGCGTACGTCCGGGCGAACGCGGCCGCCCCGGCCTCGTCGAGGCCGAGTCCGCCGAGCAGCAGCGGGAGCGGGAGCGGTGCCTCGTCCGGGCCGGCGCTCGGCGTGGGGACCATGTTGAACTCGTGGGCGGTGAAGCCCAGCAGCAGCGGCACCCCGGCTCCGGCGTCGCCGGTGGTGAGCGCGTCCAGGACGGGCTCGGGGATCAGCTCGCCGTCGGCGAAGGGCACGAGCGAGAGCATGGGCGGCAGCCCCTCGCGGTCCGGGCCGGGCGCGCCGAGGCGGTCCTGGAGGTCGAGGAGCTCGTCGTCGCCGAGGTCCCGGAGGGCTTCGGCGGTGGCCGGGAGACCCGTACGGGCGGTGAACAGGCGCGAGACGGTGCGGGCGACCTCGGGGCCGTCGGGTCGCATGACGGCCCCGGACACGGAGATCGCCCCGCGGAAGAGCTCGCGTGCCGAGGGGACCGCGAGCAGCGTCTGGACGGCGCCGCCGCCCGCCGACTGGCCCGCGATGGTGACCTTGGCCGGATCGCCGCCGAAGCGGGCGATGTTGTCGCGGACCCACTCGAGGGCGGCGATCCAGTCCCGTACACCGCGGTTGTCGGGGGCGTCGTCCAGGTGGAGGAAGCCCTCGATGCCGAGGCGGTAGCCGAGGGAGACGAGGACGACCCCGTCGCGGTTGAACGCGGCGCCGTCGTACCAGGGGCTCGCGGCCGAGCCCGCGACGTAGCCGCCGCCGTGGATCCAGACGAGGACGGGCAGGGCCGCGTCCTCGTCCGGCGCGGGGGTGAAGACGTTCAGGTTGAGCACGCCGTCGCCGGGGATGGACGGCTCGGGGATGGTGGTGACCTCGGCGAAGGGGCGGCGCTGCGCGGTCGGTCCGTACGCGGTGGCGTCGAGCGGCTCGGTCCACGGCTCGGGCGGCACGGGCGCGGCGAAGCGGAGCGGGCCGACGGGCGGCTGGGCGTACGGGATGCCGAGGAACCGGCAGCTCCCGTCGGCGCGGCGCTCGCCGCGGACCGGGCCGTGGGTGGTGGTGACGAGGGGTGAGGGGGCGCTGGTGGTCATGAGGGGCTCCTGACGGGGCTGGGCGGTGCTGTTCACTTGACGCTTTCGATGGGCTTGATGGCGAGCGCGCCGACGAAGACGACGCCGATCGCGAAGACGAAGACGGCGCGGTGGCGGCGTCGTGGTCCCCGCGGCCCCGGCGGCTGGTGCGGCCTCGGGCGAGGTCTGGGTGGACATGGCGTGCCTTCCTCGCCGGGCCGGTGCGGGCGGTACCTCGCCGGGCCGGTGCGGGCGGGACCTCGTCGGCCCCGACCTCTTTGTCGGGACGCCCACAGCGTCTGGCCGGAGACCATTTACGTCAATGGTCGAAATAAAATGGTGACGCGTGTCACTTACTCGTGTCAGCACAGAGTACTCCGCCGTTCGCTCCCCGCCGTCGGAGAGAATCACCGGGTGCCCGCCCCCTCCGCCGAAACCCCCGTCGACTCCGCCGCCGTGCGCCGTGTCAACCTGGCGCGCGCCCTGCGGCACATCGCCGAGCACGGCCCCTGCTCCCGCAGCGAGGTCTCGGCGGCCACGGGTCTCGCCCACGGCTCCCTCACCGCCCTCACCGCCGACCTCATCGACCGCGGTCTCGTGCGTGAGGCGGGACTGACCCCGGCCGGCGGGCGCGGACGGCCCAGGCGCCAGCTGGAGCTGGTGCCGCGGCGGGTGCTCACCCTGGCCGTACGGATCACCCGTGAGCGGCTGCAGGTCGCGGTCGCCGACCTCGCGGGCGCGGCCGTGCACCGGGCCTCGCTCCCCCACCGCACCCCGCAGGGCGACCCGCGCCCGCTCGCCCGGGCGGTCGCGGACGCGCTGCGCGAGGCACGGGCGGCGGCCCTGGCCGTGCCGGGGGCGCATCTGTGGGGCGCGGTGACGGCGATGCCCGGCCCGGTGGCCGCGGCGGGCGCCCACGCCTTCAGCACCGACTTCGGCTGGCCGGGCCCGGTGGACCTGGCGGCCCTGGTACGGGAGGAACTGCGGGCCCCGAGCGGGACCCGGCCCACCCCCGCCGCCACTCCGGCTCAGGCCGGGGCGGCTGCGGCTGGGGCTGGGGCTCCAGATCCGGCGCCGGCTGGAGCTCCGGATGCGACTGCGGCTGGGGCTCCGGCTCCGGCTCCGGCTCCGGCTCCGGTGGAACTCCCGCTGGTCCTGGTCAACGACGCCAACCTGGCCGCGCTCGCCGAGTACCGCGCCCTGGTCCCGCGCCGCGGCACGCCGCCCCGCTCGCTCGCGTACCTCAAGGCGGACATCGGCGTCGGCGGCGGCCTGGTCCTCGACGGGCGCATCCACACCGGCGGCCACGGCGTCGCGGGCGAGCCCGGCCACATGCCGGTCGTCCACGACGGGCCGCCGTGCGCCTGCGGCGGGCGCGGCTGCCTCGCCCTGTACGTGGGACCGGAGGCCCTGACCGACGCGGCCGGACTCGGCCGGCTGCGCGCCACGAACGGCCCGGACGCCGCCCTGGAGGCCCTCGGCCGTGCCCTCGAAGCGGGCGAACGGCGGGCCCTGGACGCCCTCGACGGCGCCGGCGAGGTGCTGGGCGCGGCCGTGCTCGCCGTCACCAGCCTCCTGGACGTCGACGAGTTCGTCCTCGGCGGCTACCTGGCGGACTGGTACCCCTGGCTCGAACGCGGCCTCACCGCCCGCCTCTCCGGCCGCCGCGCCCTCGCGGCGCGGCTGGTCCCGCAGCCGGTAGCGGGCGTGCTCGGCGCGGACGCGGCCCTGGCGGGCGCGGTGACCTACGGGCGGGACGCCGTCCTCGACGACCCCGCGGCCGTGCCCTCGCGGGGAGTTGACGGGGGCTGACGGTCCCGTGGGGCCCGAACCCCGGCGCAGTCCCTGGTGGAGCCCGCCCCCGGCGGAGCCCGACTGAGAGCCCGGCCCCGGCGAAGACCGACTGAGCCCCGGCTCAGCCCCGGCTCAGCCCCGGCGGATGCCTACAGGGCGATCCAGTACCGGCGCTTGAGGCCGAGCTCGGTGTCGCGGACGTCCTCCAGGACGCCTCCGTTGGCCTCGATGGTGCGCGCGGAGGCGGTGTTGGTGTCGTCGCAGGTGAGCAGGACACGGTCGAGGCCGAGGGCGCGGGCCTCGGTCAGGACGGCGCCGAGGGCCCAGGTGGCGAGGCCGCGGCGGCGGGCGGAGGGACGGATGCTGTAGCCGATGTGGCCGCCGGCGTGGAACAGGAAGTCGTTGAGCTCGTGGCGCAGGTCGATCGCGCCGAGATACGTGTCGCCTTCGGCGATCCACCAGTGGGTGGCGTGCACCCGGCCCTCGGGCTGGGGCCGGGCCCGGTCGGACTGCTCGCGCAGCCGCGCCACCCAGGAGGCGAAGACCTCCGGGACGGCGAAGGCGTCGTTCTCCGCGGCGAGCCGCAGACCGGAGCCGTCCTGGTGGGCGCCGGGGCCCCATTCGGCGTGGGCGTCGAGCCAGGAGGCGTGCAGGCGCGTGGTGGGGGCGATCAGCTGCGGCATGCGGCGACGATAACAGCCGTGTCGACCCCCACTACTTGGGGTTTTTCCTCTCCGAGAGGAATCCCCCACCGCCCGGGGTTTCTTCCTCTCCGGGAGGAATGTGTGCCCGCGCCCGGAATGCGCGCCCTATTCGCCGGTCACGCCGTCGATGCTCTCGCGCAGCAGGTCCGCGTGCCCGTTGTGGCGCGCGTACTCCTCGATCATGTGGGCGACGACGTACCGGACCGAGTAGGTCTCGCCCTCGTGGCGCGCGGTCGTGTCGAGGGAGTCGGCGGCCGCGACGATCTCCCTGGCCCGCCGGCACTCCGCGCGCCAGACGGCGAAGGCCTCCTCGACGTCGGCGTCGTCCACGTCGAAGCCGGCCCGTCCGGTGGCACCGGGCGGATTCCAGGGGCTGCGGCTGTCCTCACCGCCGAGGACGTTGCGGAACCAGCCGCGTTCGACCTCGGCCGCATGCCGTACCAGACCGAGCAGCGAGAGGCCGGAGGCGGGGACGGACCGGGTCTTCAGCTGCTCGGGCGTCAGGCCCTCGCACTTCATCTCCAGGGTCTTGCGGTGGAAGTCCAGCATCGTGGTGAGCGTGGTGCGTTCGTCCGCGGTGCGGGGCGTGTGCATGCGGTGGTCTTCGATGGTCATGGGCGCATCCTGCCAGCGGGCGGGGGCCCGGGGCCGGGAGTTTTCGTCCGGCCCCGGGCCGGGGGGCCGTGCCCCCCGGCCCGTGCTCGCCTCACTCGAAGGCCGCGGCCGCCGCCTTCAGGGCCTCCGCCACCGCCTGCGGCGCGTCCGGGCCCGGCGGACCGGGCCGGTAGGTGACCGAACGGAGTTTCCCCTCGTAGCGGAACGAACGCCGGCGTTCGTACAGCGGCCAGGAGACGGGCGACTTGCGGTCGATACCGACGCTGATGCCCTGGAACGGGGCCATGCCGATCAGCTGGTGCACGCTGTCGGGCGTGGCCCGGAGCTCGCCGTCGACGGTGACCGTGAAGCGCCAGCGCAGCCCCTCCTCGGCGGTCGCCGAGAGCAGGATGTCGTGGGCGCCGGGGGCCAGTTCGCCGGCGTCGGTCTCGTACAGCTCGCCGTACTCGTTGTACGCGAGGACGAGCCGGCCGTGTTCGACGTAGAGGCTGTAGCCGCCGCCCTGGTCTCCGTGGGAGACGAGGACCCCCTCGCCGGTCTCGTCGACGGCGACGGCGATCTCGAAGGAGCGCAGGGAGATCAGCCGGGAGGAGCGGTAGCGCTCGAGTTCCGGGGTGCCGGGGAGCAGGGTGAGGGGGCGGGCGAGGCGCTGTTCGGCGGGGTTGCGGCGGGCGAGGGCGCCGCTGTGGTCGGGCAGCGGGAAGACGCCGTTGCGCCAGGCGGCCTCCTCCCAGGCCTTGGACAGCTCCGCGACCAGGTCGGGGCGGTCTGCGGCGAGGTCGTGGATCTCGGTGGGGTCGGTGCGGATGTCGTAGAGGGCCCACTCGGAGTCGTCGTAGGGCGCGCCGGGCCGGTGGAGGGTGACGAGCTTGTGGCCGTCGCGGTAGAGGCTGCGGTTGCCGGTCATCTCGCAGTACTGCTCGGGATGGGTGGAGTCGTGCCCCGGATCGGCGAGGACGGGCGCGAAGCTGGTGCCGTCGGGTTCCTGCAGCGGGGTGCCACGGCGGGTGTCGGGGCGCTCGATCCCGGCGAGTTCGAGGAGGGTGGGCGCGATGTCGGTGACGTACTGGTACTGGGGGCGCAGCCCGCGGGCGAGCCGTCCGTCGCGGGCGCCCTCGGGCCAGGACAGGACGAAGGGGACGCGGACGCCGCCGGCGTAGGTGTGGCCCTTGTACAGGCGGAAGGGGGTGTTGGAGGCCATGCCCCAGCCGCGCGGGTAGTGGACGAGGCTGCGGGGTCCGCCGATGAGTTCGGGATCGCGGTCGACGTCCGGGTCCCAGTCGCCCGGCAGGCGCGGGTGGTGGACGAAGCGGCTGAAGTAGGAGCGGGTGCCTTCGGCACCGCCCTCTCCGGTGCCGCCGTTGTCGGAGGTGAAGACGATGATGGTGTTGTCGAGTTCGCCGAGCCGGTCGAGGGTGTCGGTGAGCCGGCCGAGGTTCTGGTCGATGTTGTCGACGAGGGCGGCGTACACCTCCATGTAGCGGGCGTAGAGCCTGCGCTGCTCCTCGGTGAGGGAGTCCCAGGCGGGGACGTCGAGTCCGGCCTCGCTGTTGCGTTCGGGGAGTTCCGTTCCGGGCGGAAAGATCCCGGCGGCGATCTGTGCGGCGAAGCGCCGGTCGCGCAGGGCGTCCCAGCCCTCGTCGTAGCGGCCGCGGTGGCGGGCGATGTCCTCGGCCTTGGCCTGGAGCGGGCCGTGCACGGCGTTGTGGGCGAGGTAGAGGAAGAAGGGCTTGTCGGGGTCGTGGGCGCGCAGCGAGGTCACCATGGCGATGGCCTGGTCGGTGATGTCGTCGGTGTAGTAGTAGTCGTCGGGGAACTCGTCGATGTCCAGCGGGCTGTTGTCGCGGACGAGCTGGTGCGGGTGGAAGAGGCTGGTGAGCCCTTCGAGGACGCCGTAGTACTGGTCGAAGCCCTTCCGCAGCGGCCAGTTGTTCCGGTCGTCGGCGGCGTTGGAGGCGGAGTCGCGGACGAGGTGCCACTTGCCGACGGCGTAGGTGGCGTAGCCGGAGTCGTGGAGGAGTTCGGCGAGGGTGGGGATGTCGTCGGCGATCTCCATGCCGTAGCCGGGGAAGCCGGGGTCGGAGTTGGCGACCATCGCGTAGCCGACGCGGTGCGGGTTGAGGCCGGTGAGCAGGGCGGCGCGGGCCGGTGAGCACAGCGGCATGGTGTGGTAGTTGGTGAGCCGCACGCCGTCCTCGGCGAGGGAGTCGAGGACGGGGGTGGGGATCTCGGAGCCGAAGGGGCCGATGTCGCTGTAGCCCATGTCGTCGACGAGGACGACGACGATGTTGGGGGCCTTGGCGGGCGGCGTCGGGCGCTCGGGCCAGGCGGGCTCCGAGTCGGCGAAGGTGCGGCCGATCCGGCCGGGGAAGCCCTCGTACGGGTCGCGGCGGGTGCTGGTGGTCATGCGGGAAGGTCTCCGGTCAGTGTTCGGGCGCAGCGGAAGCCGCCGTGGCCGGTGGAGGAGTCGGGTGTGTTGTGGGAGCGGGCCGCGACGCGGTAGCGGTTGCAGTAGGAGTCGTGGCAGAGGTAGGAGCCGCCGCGGATGATCCGTTCGACGGGGCCGGCCGGGAGGGACGGGGCCGCGAAGGCGTCGGAGCACCACTCCCACACGTTGCCCGCGACGTTGTGGAGGCCGTGGCCGTTGGGCTGGTGGGCGGTGACGGGGACGGTTCCGGTGCGCCCGCCGGGCCGGTCGGAGCGGTGCGGGAAGGCGCCCTGCCAGATGTTGCACATCTCGCGTCCGTCCGGGGTGAGTTCGTCGCCCCAGGGGTAGCGGGCGCCGTCGAGGCCGCCGCGGGCCGCGTACTCCCACTCGGCCTCGGTGGGCAGCCGGAGGCCGGCCCAGTCGCAGTAGGCGGTGGCGTCGTCGTGGCTGATGTGGACGACGGGGTGGTCGGCGCGCCCTTCGAGGTCGGAGCCCGGCCCTTCGGGGCTGTGCCAGGCGGCTCCCTCGACGCCGAGCCACCAGGGGGCGTTCGCCACCCGGCCGAGGACGTGGGGTTCGGCGGCCGGGTGGAGCAGGAGGTGGAACACGTAGGAGGATCCGTACCGTTCGGCGTCGGTGCGGTGTCCGGTGGCCTCGACGAAGCGTGCGTACTGCGCGTTGGTGACCGCGGTGGTGTCGATGGCGAAGGGGGCCACGGTCACCTCGCGTACGGGTCCCTCCCGGTCGGCGGGGTGACCCTCGTCGAAGTGGTCGCCCATCCTGAAGGTGCCGCCGGGCAGTTCGGCCATGGGCAGGGCGGGGGCGTGCCGGCCGGTGGTTCGTTTCGTCGGCAGCGCAAGGAATTCGGTGGTGCCCCGGCTGCCGCCCGTGCAGGGGCGGCCGGGCGAGCAGCAGCTGCTCATGCGCTCACCCCGGTGAGGAGCGGTGCGGGTACGGGTTCGGGGGCGGCGGCCAGGAGGGCGCGGGTGTAGGGGTCGCGGGGGTGCTCGCAGACCTCGTCGGCGCTGCCGGTCTCGACGATCCGGCCCTGGTGCATGACGGCGATGCGGTGGCTGACCTGCCGGACGACGGCGAGGTCGTGGGCGATGAAGACGAGGGCCAGTCCGAGGTCGCGCTGCAGGTCGGTGAGCAGCCCGACGATCTGGGCCTGGACGGAGACGTCGAGCGCGGAGACGGGCTCGTCGCAGATGAGGACCGAGGGTTCGGGGGCGAGGGCGCGGGCGATGCCGATGCGCTGGCGCTGGCCGCCGGAGAAGGAGCGGGGCCTGCGGTCGGCGACGGCCGGGTCGAGTCCGACGAGGCGCAGCAGTTCGGCGACGCGCCGTTCGCGTTCGGCCCGGTCGCCGAGGCCGAAGGCGCGCAGGGGTTCGGCGACGATCTCGCCGACGGTCATCCGCGGGTTGAGGGAGGCGTACGGGTCCTGGAAGACCATCTGCACGCGGCGGCGCACGGTGTGCAGCTCGCGGCGCGAGGGGCGGGTGACGTCCCGTCCTTCGAGGAGCAGCCGCCCGCCGTCGGCGGGGTGGGCGTGGGCGAGGATCCGGGCGAGGGTGGACTTGCCGGAGCCGGACTCGCCGACGATGCCGAGGGTCTCACCGGCGGCGAGCGTGAGGGAGACGTCGTCGAGGGCCGTGAAGGCCCGCCGGCCGCGCCGGCGGTATTCCTTTCGGAGGGATTCGGCGGCGAGGACGACGGCTCCGGGCGCGGGCCGGTCGATGCGGGCCGGGGGCGGGGGCGGCGGCAGGGGTTCGGTGCGTTCGGCGGCGAGCACGCAGGCGGCGCGTACCCCGCCGTCGAGGGTGACGGCGGCGGGGGTGGCGGTCCGGCACCGGTCGGTCACGAAGGAGCAGCGGTCGGCGAAGGCGCAGCCGTCGCCGAGGAGGCTGAGGTCGGGCGGGTTGCCGGGGATGCCGGTGAGGCGGGTGCCGGAGGGCGCGGAGAGCCGGGGCACGGCGGCGAGGAGGCCGGCGGTGTAGGGGTGGCGGGGACGGGAGAGGACCTCGGCGGTGGGGCCGTCCTCGACGACGGTGCCGCCGTACATGACGAGGACGCGGGAGCAGGCGCGGGCGACGACGCCCATGTTGTGGGTGATGAGGACGAGCGCGGTGCCGGTCTTGCGGCCGAGTTCGCCGAGCAGGGTGAGGATCTGGTCCTGGACGGTGGCGTCGAGGGCGGTGGTGGGTTCGTCGGCGAGGAGGATGTCGGGTTCGCCGGCCAGGGCCATGGCGATGAGGATCCGCTGGCGCTGGCCGCCGGAGAACTGGTGGGGGTGGTCGTCGAGGCGGCGGGCCGGGTCGGGGATGCCGACCAGGTCGAGGAGTTCGGTGGCGCGGGCCCGGCGGGCGGCCCTGTCCCCGTGTCCGTGGGCGCGCAGCACCTCGTCGAGATGGGTGCCGGCGGTGAGGACCGGGTTGAGGGCGGTCATCGGGTCCTGGAAGATCATGCCGATGCGCGCCCCGCGGACGGCCCGCAGCTCCTGCTCGCTCGCGGTGGTGAGCTCCTGTCCGTCGAGGCGGACCGAGCCGGCGGTGACGCGGCCGGTGCCGGGCAGCATGCGCAGCAGGGCGAGGGCGGTGGTGGACTTCCCGGAGCCGGACTCGCCGACGACGGCGAGGGTCTCGCCCCGGCGCAGGGTGAAGGAGACGTCGCGTACGGCCCGCAGGGTGGAGCCGTCGGGGGTGGTGAACTCGACGTCGAGGCCGCCGACTTCGAGGAGTGCGGGCGCTGGGTCGCGTACCGGGTGGGTCATCGGCGGGTCTCCCGGTTGAGTGCCTCGGCGATCAGGGAGAGGCCGAGGACGAGCACGGTCACGGTGACGAGGGGCCCCGCGGCGAAGTGCGGGGCCTGGGCCAGGTAGGGCATGGACTGGCTGAGGACGGCCCCGAGGGTGGGCTGCGGGGGCCGTACGCCGACGCCGAGGAAGCTCATGGCGCCTTCGATGAAGACGGCGACGGTGAGGGAGACGGCGATCTGCACGACGAGCGGGTCGGCGGCGTTGGGCAGGATGTGGCGGGCGAGGATCCGGCCGCGCGAGGTGCCGCCGACGCGGGCGGCGGTGACGTACTCGCGTTCCCGCTGGACGAGGATGCCGGTCCGCAGCAGGCGTCCGAAGGCGGGGATCTCGGCGAGGGCGATGACGAGGACGACGGGCAGGGGGCCGGGGCCGAGGACGGCGGTGACGGCGAGGGCCAGGATCAGTCCGGGGAAGGCGAGGACGAGGTCGAAGGCGCGCTGGACGACGGTGTCGGCGGCGGGGTGGGTGGCGGCGAGCAGGGCGGCGAGGGCGCCGAGGGCGGCGCCGAGCGGGACGGCGACGGCGATGATGCCGAGGTCGGCCCGGATGCCGTACAGGAGGCGGGCGAGCAGGTCGCGCCCGAGGTCGTCGGTGCCCAGGGGGTGGCCGGGGGTGCCGAGGCCGGCGAGGGACTGGCCGCTCTGGTCGGTCGGTCCGTGCCCGGCGAGGAGCGGGGCGAGCAGGCCGGCGGCGACGACCAGGGCGACGAGGACGAGTCCGGTGCGGCCGCGGGCGGTGGCGAGCGCGGCCCGGTAGGGGTGCCGGGGGCGGCGGGTGGCGACGCGCACCGACGGGGCGGCGGGGGCGCCTGCCTTGGGGGACGAGGCGGGCGTGGGCGGCGAGGGCGTGGTGGTGGTCATGGCGGTCACTCCCACCTGATCCGGGGGTCGAGCCAGGCGTGGGCGAGGTCGGTGAGCAGCTGGACGAGGACGAAGACGGTGACGAGGAGGAGCAGCAGGTCCTGCACGACCGGGTAGTCGCGGCGGACCAGGGCCTGTTCGGCGAGCTGGCCGAGGCCGGGCCAGGCGAAGATCGCCTCGACGAGGACGGCGCCGCCGAGCAGATGGCCGGTCTGCATGCCGAGGAGGGTGACGACGGGCGGCAGGGCGCCCGGCAGGGCGTGGCGCCACAGGATCCGGCGGGGTGCGATGCCCGCGGCGGTGGCGGTGCGGATGTGGTCCTCGGTGAGGGCGCGTTCGATGCCGTCCTTGAGGTAGCGCCCGAGGACGGCGGCGCTGGGCAGGGCGAGGCAGAGGGCCGGCAGCAGCAGGTACTGCACTCCCAGGTCGGGTGCGGTCAGGATCGGGACCCGGCCGCCGGGCGGCAGTACGCCGAGGAGGACGGCGAACAGCAGGACGAGCAGGACTCCGGAGACGAAGGGCGGTACGGCGAGGGCCGCCGTGGTCGCGATCCGTACGGCGCCGCGCAGCCAGGGGCGGCGGGCGGTGGCGCCCAGGATGCCGAAGGCGCCGCCGAGGACGACGACGAACAGCAGGGCACCCAGGGTGAGTTCGACGGTCGCGCCGAGTCCGTCGCCGATGAGGTCGGCGGTCTGCCCGCCGATCGCGTACGAGGGACCCAGGTCGCCGGTCACGAGCCCGCCGAGCCAGTGGGCGTACTGGCCGACCGGGGAGGCGTCGAGGCCGAGCCGGGCTCGGATGGCAGCGACGGTCTCGGCGCTCGCGTCGGGTCCGGCGAGGGAGCTCGCGGGGTCGCCGGGGACGAGCCGGATGAGGGCGAAGACGGCGACGGAGGCGAGGAGGAGGACGAGGAGGGCGGAGGGGATCTTCCGCAGGAGGTGGCGGGCCATCGCTCAGGCCGCCAGATAGGCGTCGTCGAGGTTGAGGTAGGAGAACTTGTTGAGGGTGACGCCGTGCAGCTTGGCGGAGGCGACCTGGACGTTGCCGCGGATGACGAGGTCGATGATGAAGGCCTCGTCGAGCAGGATGTCGGAGATCCTGCTCTGCAGGGCGTTGGCCGCGGCGCCGGTGGCGCGGCTCGTCCAGGCCTCGCGGACGACCCGGGTGTACTCCTCGGAGCGGAACTTGGACGTGTTCTTGGCCTCGTTGAAGGGGTACGCGCTGACGGCGAGGGTGGACGGCTGGACCTGGGCGAAGCCGTGGCCCATGGTCCACAGGGCGGGCATGTTCTGTGCGATGAGGTTCTTCTGGGCGGTGGCGGGGTCGGTGGGCTGGAGGGTGACGTCGACGCCGACCTGCTTGAGGTCGTACTGGATCGACTCGGCGACGGCGGTCTCGCCGGGCAGGCTGATGTGCAGCAGGGGCAGTTCGAGGCGGGGGTGCCCGGCCGACTTGAGGAGCTCGCGGGCCTTGGCGGGGTTGTACGTGTAGTGGGTGCGGCCGGCCTCGGTGAAGGCGGGCGAGGACTTCGGCCAGGGGGCGGCGGAGTCGAGGCCGTAGCCGCCGAGGGCCTGCTTGAGGAGGCGCTCGCGGTCGACGGCCCAGGCGAGGGCCTGGCGGACGAGCTTGTCGTCGAGGGGGGCGACGGTGGTGTTGACGCCGAGGTAGGTGGCGCCGGCGCCGGTGTCGTAGCTGGTGACGGTGAGGGCGGGGTTGCCCTTGACGACGGCGAGGCTCTTGCCGGGAACGTTGAAGGAGAGCTGGGACTGGCCGGTGCGCAGGGACGAGATCAGGGCGTCGGCCTGGGGTATGACGCGGAGCTCGACGCCGTCGAGGTAGGGGCGGCCGGGCTGCCAGTACTTCTCGTTGCGGGTGAGGCTGAGGCCGGTGCCGGGGCTCCACTTGGCGAGCTTGAAGGGGCCGGTGCCGTTGAGCCGCTTGCCGGTGACGGCGTCCTCGACGCTGTTCCGATCGGTGATGATCATGAACTCGAACAGGTCGAAGAGGTTGTTGACGGGGTGGGCGAGGCGGAGCGTGAGCTCGTGGTCGCCGCGCTTGTCGAAGCCGGTGACCGTGGCGGCGGTCGCTCGCAACTGAGCCGCTCGCAGCGGGTTCTGGAGGTTCTTCACGGCGAAGACGACGTCGTCTGCGGTGAAGGGGCGGCCGTCGTGGAAGGTGACGCCGGTACGGAGCTTGAGGGTGATGCTGCGGCCGTCCTCGGCGTAGTCCCAGGAGGTGGCGAGCTCGGGCTGCGGGCGGAGCTGGTCGTCGTAGCGGGTGAGGGTGTTGAAGACCAGCCGCTGCTGGAGCGACTGGGCGCTCTGGGCGAAGAGCAGGCCGGGGGTGAAGTCGCTGTTGACGGCGACGGTGACGGTGCCGCCGCGGCGGGGGCCGGCGGCGGCCTTGGGGTCGGTGGCGCCGGACTCGGAGACGGCCGAGCGGCAGCCGGCCAGACCCAGCCCCAGGAGCAGGGTGCCACCGCCCGCGGCGCGCAGGGCGGTGCGGCGGGAGGGGGTGCTGGGCGCGGAGGGGTACAGCTCGGTCATCGAATGCCTGCCTGTGGGAGGGAAGGAGAAGGGTTCCCCTGGACGTGGAGGAGCATGGACGTGCTGGGGCATGTCGGGACGTGATACGACGCACTTGGACGTGCCGGGACGCCCACGAACGCCGACGAACGCCGACGAACTCCGAAGAGCGCTGACGAACCCCGAAGAGCGCCTAGGTCACGGTGAATTACTTCCGCTGCGGGAGAAACAAAACCCCTGGCAGCAGAGGGAGAGACACAAGAGGGATCCGTGAGGATCAGGGGTGCGACGGAGCGAGGGCCCAACGAGGCAAGGGACCGCTGGGCTCTCCGGTCAGGTCAGCGCGTGGGCGCCGGCGCCTGGGGTGCGGGACCGCTCAGACGCGGACGGCACAGACCGCGCTGGCCTGTCGACAGAGGTCGACGTGCCTGCGGCAGATGAGGCGCATGTCCGGATTCACGGGAGCAATATGGCAGCGGCCTCGGGACCAGGTCAACCAGGCTTGTCCGCATTCTGAGAAGTACTCAGCGCTCCACCCCCGGCCACGACAGCTCCTGAAGGGTCTGGAGAGGGTGCCTGAACAGGGGATTCAGCACCACCGTGCCCGCCGCGACGGGAAGGGTGGCCGGTCCGGCATGTGGACTGACGATCCGTTCGGGGTCGTCGCAGACATGCGAGAGGTCGACCGCGGCACCCCGGATCTCCTCCAGGTACTCCGGGTTGAGGATGCTCGACTGCTCGGTGACCACGACCAGGTCGGGGTTGAGCACGTCGAGCAGCAGGGCGACGGCCCGCCCCACCGCGCGGGCCCGCTCCCGCAGCAGCCGGTCGGCACGCCGGTCGCCGGCCGCCGCCGCGTCCACCACCAGGGACACGTCCGGTTCGGGCACGATTCCCCTGCGCTGTGCGGTCTCGCCGACCGCCGTGTTCGAGGCGGTCGCCTCCAGGCAGCCCGCGCGTCCGCACGGGCAGACGGCGGTGGAGTCCGGAACCGGCAGATGGGCCACGTCGCCCGCGGCGGAGCCGGGGCCCTGGTGCACCACCCCGGCGATCCCGAGGGCGGCGTCGACCACGTTGCCGATGAAGAGGTGGACCAGGCTCCGGCGTGCCTGGGGGCGCCCGAAGAGGATCTCCGACTGGGCGATCGCCCGGGCGTGGTTGTCGAGCCGCACCCTGCGCCGGCCCAGGCCGCGGGCGAGTTCGGCGGCCAGCGGCCGGTGGAACCAGCCCAGGGCGTCGTGCCGTACGACGAGGCCCTGGTCGGGGTCCACCCAGCCGCCGGCGGCCGCGCCGACGCCGAGCAGCGGGCGCCCGTCGAGGTGCTCCGCGAGAAAGGCGTCCAGCTCCCGGGACACGTGGGCGGGCAGCACGCGCGGGTCGGCGCCGACATGGTTCATGGTGCGCCGGGCGATCACCCGGCCGCGCAGGTCCACCAGCCCGAAGGAGGAGGCGGGGACCCCGAGGTGGACGCCGGCGGCCACGGGGCCGTGGCTGGCGCCGAGGTGCAGGTCGACGGGGACCTGGGGGCGCCCGACTCCCCCGCCCTCGCCGAGTTCGGGAAGCTCGCGCAGCAGTCCGTGCCGGAACAGGTCGGTGGCCTGGCGGGAGACGGCCGCCGGGCTGAGCCCCGAGTGCCGGGCGATGGCACTGCGGGCGAGCGGTCCGTGGTCGAGGACGGTGCGCAGCACGGCGGCCGCGTTGGCCTCGCGCCGGCCGTCTCCGGCCATCCGTGGGGTGGCGTAAGGGATGAAGGTCATGAAGGTCTCGTCTCCGGAGTGCTGCTGAGTATTGCGACGGCGTGAAATCCCCCGGCACCGCGACGGCCGCGCGCGCGGCTTGCCACCGGGCCGCTCGCCGCATTCCGTCGTACGGGCGAACGCACTGGTCACAGGGGTGCGACGGGGTCCGGTCGTCCGCTGTCCGATGCCGGCGGGGAGGCCGATTCAACCACCAGCGGCCGATCGGCGCCGGGCCTGTGGACAGTTGACGGTCCGCCGGACGCGCTGCGATGGTCCTGGACATCGGCCACCGCCGCCGCGTCGACCCGCTCTCCGGTGCACCTCCCGTGGCGCCCGCCGGCTCTCCCCGTCGACGCCCTCTGGCGCCCTCATTACTTCCCCTGCGAAATTAACTCTGCACGCCGTCCCGAAGGGATCCGTCATGTCGATCACGACCTCCCCCGCCACGCCCACCACGGCGACCGCGACCAGCGCCGACGAGCTCACCGTCCGGAAGATCGGCGGCCGGCTCGGCGCCGTCATCTCCGGAGTGCGTCTCGGCGGCGATCTCGCCCCCGAGACCGTCGCCGCGATCCGCGCCGCCCTCCTGGAGCACAAGGTCGTCTTCTTCCGCGGCCAGGACCACCTGGACGAGGAGGCCCACGAGGCCTTCGGCAAGCTCCTCGGCACCCCCGTCGCGCACCCGACCGTCCCCTCGGCCGACGGGCGCTACTCCTTCCCCATCGACTCCGACTACGGCGGCCGCGCCAACCAGTGGCACACCGACGTCACCTTCGTCCCGGCCTACCCCGCCTTCTCCATCCTGCGCGCCGTGGTCATCCCGCCCTACGGCGGCAACACCCTGTGGGCCAACACCGCCACCGCGTACGAGCGCCTGCCCGAGCCGCTGCGCGTCCTCGCCGACGGGCTGCGGGCGGTGCACTCCAACGACTACGACTACGCGGCCCTGCGCCCCGACACGCTGCCGGAGCAGCTGGTCCGCTTCCGCGAGATCTTCGCCTCGACGAAGTTCCTGACCGAGCACCCGCTGGTGCGCGTCCACCCCGAGACCGGCGAACGCACGCTGGTCCTGGGCAACTTCGTCCAGCGCATCAGCGGACTGACCGGCGCCGACTCGCGCGCCCTGGTCGACCTCTTCCAGTCCCACATCGAGCGCCCCGAGAACACCGTCCGCTGGCAGTGGGAGGTCGGCGACGTGGCCATCTGGGACAACCGCGCCACCCAGCACTACGGCGTGGACGACTCCGACTCCCACGACCGCAAGCTGCGCCGGGTGACGATCGACGGCGACGTCCCGGTGGGCGTGGACGGGCGCTCGTCGGTGCTGCTCGCGCCCGAGGGCGTGCCGGACCCGGCCTTCGGCATCGCCTCCGGCGCCTCGACGGCGCAGCCCGCGGTCTGATGCCGGCCGCCGCCGCCCGGCCGAGCGTCGTCGTCGTCCTCACCGACCAGCAGCGGTGGGACACCACGGGCGCCCACGGGAATCCGGCCGGGGTCACCCCGGAGTTCGACCGGCTGGCCCGCGAGGGCACGCTGGTCGATCAGGCCATCACGCCGAACCCGGTGTGCGCCCCCGCCCGTGCCGCCCTGCAGACCGGTCGCTTCCCGACGGCCACCGGGGTGTTCCGCAACGGACTTCCGCTCGGAGCGGAACTCCCCACGCTCGCCGGCTCCTTCGCCGAAGCCGGCTATGTCACCGGCTATATCGGCAAGTGGCACCTGGCCGGGGAGGAGCACCCCGACGGCCCCGTCCCGCCCGACCGGCGCGGCGGCTATCAGCACTGGCTCGCCTCGGACCGCCTGGAGTTCACCTCCGACGCGTACCGGACCGTGGTGTACGACGAGGAGGGTGAGCCGGTCCGGCTGCCGGGCTACCGCTCGGACGCCCTGATCGACGCGGCGATCCGCTTCGTCGCCGACCACCACGAGCGCCCGTTCCTGTTGTTCCTCTCCCTCCTCGAACCCCACCACCAGAACGCCACGGACACCTATCCGGCGCCCGCCGGCTATCGGGAGCGCTACGAGGGGACGTGGCTGCCGCCCGACCTCGCGGCGCTCAGTCCGGGCGCGGCCCAGGGTGGCGCGCACCGCCATCTCGGGGGCTATCTGGGGCAGATCAAGCGGGTGGACGAGGGTGTGGGCCGGTTGCGGGACGCACTGCGCAGCCTGGGCATCGAGGACGACACGGTGCTGGCCTGGACCGCGGACCACGGTTCGCACTTCCGTACCCGCAACGGCGAGTACAAGCGTTCCGCGCACGAGGCCTCGGTCCGGGTGCCGTTCGCGCTGACCGGTCCGGGCTTCCGCGGTGGCGGGCTGATCCGTCAGCCGGTCTCCACGGTGGACCTGATGCCGACGCTCCTCGACGCGGCGGGACTGAAGGTCCCCGCGGGCGTGCAGGGCCGTTCGCTGCGCCCACTGGTGGGCGGGGGCAGCGACCCCGAGCGGCCGTTCTCGGTGTTCGTCCAGATCAGCGAGGACGTGACCGGGCGGGCGGTGCGCACCGAGCGGTGGAAGTACGTCGTGACGGCACCACCCGGCACGGATCCCTGGCTCCGGGCGGACGCCGACCGCTACCGCGAGACCGAGCTGTACGACCTGGCGGCGGACCCGTACGAGCTGGAGAACCTGGTGGGTCTCACCTCGCACCGGCAGGTGGCCGACGGGCTGCGGGACGCGCTCGCGGCCTGGCTGCGTGAGGTGGAGGGGGCCGATCCGGTCATCGAGGCGGCCCCGCCGCGCACGTTGGAGCAGCGCTCACCCGACTCCTTCGCCCACGACCGTGTGCCGTGGCAGGGGGTGCGGTTCGGGCACGCGTGAGGACGCGGCCCGTCGGTGCGGGGTGGGAAGCGCCCGGGAGACCGGGGCAGGAGGGAGCGGGAGGGGTCAGGAGCCGGACCCCATGGCGTAGTCGCCGAAGCCGACCCAGTCCAGGGCCACGCAGGCGTCGTCGCCGAGCACCCAGGCGTCGTGTCCGGGCTGGATCTCGTAGAAGTCGCCGGGGCCCAGCTCGGCGGTGTCGCCGCCGTTCATGACGACCTTGATGCGCCCGCTGACGACGTAGCCGACGTGGTGGGCCTGGCAGCTCGCGGTGCCGGCGATCGGCTTCACGTGCTCGGACCAGCGCCAGCCGGGTTCGAACACGGCCCTGCCGACCTGTCCGTTGTCCGTGTTGAGCAGGTCCAGGCGTCCCTTGCCGCCCTCGAAGGGCCGCGTCTCGTCCGCGGAGTCGAAGTTCCTGGAAACGATTCCGGTCATCGTCGACCGCCTCCCGGCGGGGTGCAGCTTCGGGCCCCGAGTCCATTTCCAGGCTACGCCGGGGGGCGTCGGCGCACTCCTCCGCGGCCCGGTGCCGGGCCGTCCGGAGCGGTGGCCGGGGGCGATCGCGGGGCGGGCGTCGTGGCCGTAAACCGCGTTGCCGGGCAAGATCGGCACGGGTTAGCGTGGCCTCATGACTGCCGGGTCGGCCATGGGCCGTGATCGAGTTGGGTGCCCGGCCGTGGCATGAGCGCCGCCGGGTGGTGGGCGCGGGGTCCGCCGCGGCCGTCTCTCCCGCACCTCGTGTGCGGGGTAGGAGACCGTCGACAGCGTTTGCCCTGTGAAAGGACCCCCCATGGCCGTTGAGCTCAACCACACTGTTGTCCATGCCCGTGACCGGCGGGTTTCCGCCGAGTTCCTCGCCGAGGTGCTCGGCCTCTCCGTCGGGGCCCCGATGGGACCGTTCCTCCCGGTGGAGACCGGCAACGGCGTGACCCTGGATTACTACCAGCAGGGTGACGAGCCGTTCACGCCCACCCACTACGCGTTCCTCGTGCCCGACGAGGAATTCGACACGATGATCGACCGCCTGGAGCGGATGCGGGTCACGTACTTCGCCGACCCGAACCACACCGAGCCCGGGCGGATCAACCGCCGGTTCGGCGGGCGGGGGGCCTATTTCGCCGACCCCGACGGGCACAACATGGAGATCATCACCCGCCCGTACATCCGCTGACCTGGAAGGTTGGCCGAAGCCGTTGTTGAAGCTTCCTCTTCTTTGGCGGATTCCCGCATACCGGAAGGGAGAATTCTGTATGAATCCCTTATCGGGCGGATCTACACATAAAGGCCAGATAAGCGCACAATGAAACCGCGGCAGCAGCCGCAAGCGCGGTCAGACGTGCAGGACGCCAGAAGGAGGCGAGTCGTATGGCCGACGTCTCTCACCGTCCCGGTGATATCCGAGGGCACCCCGACGCAGGGGAAATGCGGGACCGTTATGCCCGTATGCTCCAGACCCGCGGTGTGGCGGCGGTCGAGGAACTGGTGATCCTCGCCGGCATCTACGCGGCGGTCTCCGCGTGGACGGTCCACTTCTCCGCCGCAAAGCCGGAACTCGCCATCAGCAACCTGATCGTCGGCCTCGCTCTCGCCGGCCTCGGTCTGTGCATGTCGATGGCGCCGGAGCGGTCCCAGGACCTCAACTTCGTGGTCCTGCTGCTCGGTGTATGGCTGATCGTCTCCCCGTGGGTGGTCTCCCGGGACGCCGGTACCGGCGCGATCCTCAGCAACGTCATCACCGGCGCCTGCGTGTGCCTGTTCGCCCTCACGGCGGGCGGACTGCTCATGAGCAAGAGAAGGACGTGATTCCGGTCCTCTCCCGGAACGGCGTCGCCCCTCGCACGAGGAGGCGACGCCGTTCACTTTTGTCGCGCCCGCATGTGTGAACGGCCACCTCCAGGTAACGAATTGCTCCACATGGTTTCGGCCACATAAGTTCTGCGTAAAGCTTGCCCCACAGGACAGACTCCCGCTCATCAACCGGTCCTTGGGGGGACAAAGTGAACTGGTACCTGGACGTTCTCAAGAAGTACGCGGTGTTCAGCGGCAGGGCGCGCCGCCAGGAATACTGGATGTTCACGCTGTTCAACGCGATCGCGGGGATCATTCTCATGATCGTCGACTTCGCGCTGGGCACGTATCCGCTGCTCACCGCGATATACGGCCTCGCCGTCCTCCTGCCCGGCCTGGGCGTGACGGTCCGCCGACTGCACGACACCGGACGCTCCGGCTGGTGGATCCTCATCGACCTGGTGCCGTTCGTCGGCTTCATCATCCTGATCGTCTTCCTCGCCACCGAGGGCGACTCCCAGGCGAACGCGCACGGCCCGAACCCCAAGCTGGCTCCGTCCTACTGACGGTCCGCACCGCGCACCACGCACCACCGGAACCAGCCACCGAAGCCCCCGGACGGAACGCCACCGGGGGCTTCGCGCGTGCCCGGCCGCGCGGGCGGCGCATAGAGCCGGACCGGAGCATTCACCGGCCGCGGCTTGTGCACGGCGGCGCAGGACCCGCCCCGGCCGTCCCGCCTAGCCTCGCCGACACGGAGCGCGACAGCAGCAACGAGGGGCGGTACCACCGGTGAACTGGCTCATCCACGACTACCGCGAGAGCGATCTCGCCGCGGTCGTCCATCTGATCGACACCACGGCCGAACTCGGCCAGGAGTCCGTCTTCTCGCTCGCCGAGTGCATCGGAGCCCTGACCTCCCGCCAGCCGGCCGTCGTCGCCGTCCACCAGGGCACCCCGATCGGCGCCGCGCTCGCCTGCGTGGCGGGCGAGCGCGCCTGGGTGATGCGGATCGCGATCAGCTCCGCCTGGCGTGGCCGGGGCCTGGCCAGCGCCCTCCTGGTGGAGCTCGAGCGACGCCTGGTGGCGGCCCGGGTGGGCCGGATCGCGTACGTGCTGCCCGAGGAGGAGCTCGTCGGCGAAGGGCTTCTCAACGCCGGCTACACCCGGCAGCCGGCGGTGGCCTACTTCGAGAAGGTCGAACCGCTCCACGGGCCCGCCGCGAACCTCCTCGACGACCTCGGCGGACGGCTGCTGCCCGCCGACCTGTGGGCGAAGGTCGCCGGCATGGAACGGGAGAAGGACCTGATCGAACGGCGGGTCGTGCTGCCGCTCGCCGAACCGGAGCGGGCCGCGCGGCACGGGGTCAGGCCCCCGCGCGCCCTGGGTCTCTTCGGGCCGCCCGGCACCGGGAAGACGACCTTCGCCCGGGCCATCGCCTCCCGGCTCGGCTGGCCGTTCGTGGAGATCCTGCCCTCGCGCCTCGCCGACGAGGGCAACCTGGCGGCCGCGCTGCGCTCCGCCTTCGCCCGGATCGCGGAGCTGGAGCGGGTGCTGGTCTTCATCGACGAGGTCGAGGAGATCGCCCCCGTACGCACCGAACCGGTGCAGCCCGGCGGGACGCACGGCGTGACCAACGAGCTCCTCAAGCTCATCCCGGGCTTCCGGGAGCGGGACGAGCGCCTGCTCGTCTGCGCGACCAACTCCATCCGCTCCCTCGACCCGGCGTTCCTGCGTCCGGGACGCTTCGACTACCTGATCCCGATCGGTACGCCGGACAAGGCGGCCAGGGCCGCGATCTGGGCCCGCTACACCGACGCCCGACCGGACGTCGACGTCGACGAACTCGTGCGCGCGAGCGAGCTGTTCACCCCCGCCGACATCGAGCACGCGGCCCGGATCGCCGCGCAGAACTCCTTCGAGCGGGACCTCGGGTCGGTCGGCCGCCCCGGCGACGAGAAGGCGCCGGGGGCGACCACGACGGACTACCTGGACGCCATCGCCCAGTGCCGGCCGACGGTCACGCCCGAGATGATCACCCAGTTCGAGTCCGACATCACGACCCACGCCCGGTTCTGAGCGGCCGTTCCGCCTCAGTCCCGGCGCCGCCGGTACAGCACCTGGTGCGCGTCCCACTCCACGAAGGACCCGACGTGCGCCAGGCCCACGGCGTCCAGGAGCCTGCGTGAGCGCTCGTTGGCCTCCTGGGTGACCGCGACCACGCTCGGCGCCTCCCGCAGGGCCTGTTCGACGGCCGCGGCGACGGCCTCGCGGGCGTACCCCCGCCCCCAGTGCTCGGGCAGGAACTGATAGGAGACCTCCGTCTCCCCGTCCCGCGCGCCGGACTCCACCGTGACCAGGCCGAGGACCACGCCGTCGGCGGCCCGCTCGACGGCGTGGAAGCCCGGCGCCCCGACGATCCGGCGCTGCCGGATCCGCACCACGGAGTCGATCACGGGCCCGCCCAGGTGCCGCCGCACCTCGGGGTCGGTCCACAGCCGCGTCACGGCCGGCACGTCCCGGGTGCGTACGGGACGCAGGACGAGCCGCTCGGTGCGGAGGGGGGCGGGCTCGGGGGGCATACGTCGATGATGCCAGGCCGCCGGAGGGAGCCGCCCGGGCGGGCCGCGCCCCGGGCCCGATCCCGCCCCTGGCCAGGTTCTGGCTGCCTGGGTCGTCAGGGCCGGGAAGGCGTCAGTGACGGGAAGTGGTCGGGGCCGGGAAGGCGTCGGGGACGGGAAGGTGTCGGGGACGGGAATCGGATCCCCGTCAACGGGGTTGGTGGGGGCAAGTCGATCATCGGAGGGTCATGCGAGCGATACAGGTGCACGAAGTGGGCGGTCCCGAGGTGCTGCGGCCGGCCGAGGTCGACCAGCCGCGGCCGGGTCCGGGCGAGGCGGTCGTGGAGGTCGCCGCAGCCGGGGTCAACTTCCTCGACGTCTACCACCGCGAGGGCCGGTACACCCTCCCTCTGCCCTTCACCCCGGGCGCCGAGGGCGCCGGCACGGTCGTCGAGGTCGGTCCCGGCGTCGCTGACGTCGCGGTCGGGGACCGGGTCGGTTGGGTGGAGATTCCCGGCGCGTACGCCGAGCGGGCCGTGGTGGACGCCTCCCGGCTGGTGCCGCTGCCCGACGACATCGGCTTCGAGACGGCCGCCGCCGTGCTCCTCCAGGGCATGACCGCGCACTATCTCGTCAAGGACGCCTACCCGGTTCGGGCAGGCGACACGGTGCTCGTGCACGCCGCTGCCGGTGGCATGGGGCTGCTTCTGACCCAGCTCGTCACCCGTCTCGGCGGCAGGGTGATCGGCACGACGTCGACCACCGCGAAGGCCGACCTGGCGAAGCGCGCCGGGGCCGCCGAGGTGATCCTGCCCTCCGCGGTCGACGATCTCGCGGCCGAGGTGCGGCGGCTCAACGGCGGTCAGGGACTGCCGGTCGTCTTCGACGGCGTCGGCGCGCACACCTTCGACGCGAGCCTCGCCAGCCTGCGGCCCCGCGGCCATCTCGTGCTCTTCGGCGCGGCGAGCGGCGCCGTGCCGCCGTTCGATCCGATCCGGCTCGCCCGCGGCGGTTCGCTGACCCTGATCCGGCCCAGCCTCGGGGACTACATCGCCGACCGGTCCGAACTGCTCCGACGGGCCGCCGAGGTGTTCGCCTGGGTGCGCTCCAAGGCACTCGAGGTCACCGTGACGGGCCGATACGCCCTGTCCGACGCCGCCCGGGCCCACAGCGACCTGGAGGCTCGGCGTACCACCGGCAAGCTGCTCGTCCTACCCGACGAGTCCGCTCTGGGACGCCGCCGGGAGGCGCAGAGCTGATCGCGGGTGACGCGGCCGGGGATCCCGGAGAGACGGAGGCCGAGGGGCCGACCGTCATCGCCAGGATCCCCGACCGCGTCAGGCGGCCGGCCGAGACCGGGTTCCGGTGGGGCTCACCCGTCCACCACCTGCCGGGCCGGCACGCTAGGCCTCGGCCCGGGAGAGCAGGGCCTTCACGTCGGCCCACTCCAGGTCCACCGGAGCGTAGGTCTCACGAGCGGTCGCCGTGTCCTTGTAGCCGCTCGACGTGACCACGCAGACGACGGGGCCGTCCGTCTCCTGGGGGCCGTGGGCCCGCAGGCTCGCCAGACCGGCTGCCGAGGAGATCTCGCACCACAGGCCCTGCGCGGCCAACTCCGCCTGGGCGTCGCTCATCTGGCGGTCCGTCACCGTACGGGCGGCTCCCCCGCTCTCGCGCAGCGCGACGACCCCGCGGTAGCCGCTGATCTCGCAGTCGATGGCGTACGCGGCGGTCGGGCCGACCGGGACGCGCGCCGTGTCCGCGCCGGTGCGCATGGCCGTGGTGAGCGCCCCGGCGGAGGCCGGCTCCGCGGCGTACATGCGCGGGACGGAGTCCGTCACGCCGAGCCGGGCGAGCTCCAGGAACCCCTTGGTCACGCCGTAGAGCAACTCCCCGTATCCGGTGGGCAGATGGACCGACGCCGGGGCGCGTCCCAGCTCCAGGGCGATCTCGTACGCGATCGTCTTGTACCCCTCGGGCCCGAAGGGATGGCCGGTGTGCGCGGTGTCCGTCACGCTGCTCACCGGTTGGTAGCCGAACTCCTCCACGATCCGTCGCATCAGCGGGCGCACCGACTCGCGCGGGGGCGTGAGCACGGTCGCACCGTAGGCGCGCAGGTGGGAGGCGACGGCGGGCGGGGCGAAGGGCGAGGTGAAGACGACACAGGGAAGTCCGGCACGCGCCGCGTACGCCGCGGCCGCGGCGCCGTGGTTCCCGGAGGACGACACGACGATCCCGCGCGCGCCGGACGCCACGGCGGCGCTGACCGCCACCCGGTTCAGGCGGTCCTTGTGGCTCCAGGTGGGGTTGCGCGACTCGTCCTTGATCCAGACGCCGTCGGCGAGCCGCACCAGCGGCGTGTCGCCCTCGCCGAGGCCGGGCGCGGCGAGCGGCGGGAGCAGCGGCGCCCAGCGCTCCAGACCGTGCGCGGCGGGGCGGGCGAACAGGTCGGCGGGAACGCGGTCGTAGTCGTAGTCGATGTCCAGGGGGTAGGCGACCTCCTCCGTGGAGGTCACCGGACACCCCGCGGTCAGCGGCGGCCACAGCGGGTGGCGCACGGTCGGGTCGAGCAGGGCACGCTGGGCGGTGGCGAGGGAGGTCACGGCAGCCTTTCGTACGGTGCGGACGGCAGGTGCGGGGCTTCTGGCTTCCGGGCGCGGACGACGGCGGGCGTCAGCCCAGCCTCCGTTGCAGCGCCGCGAGCGCGCCGGCGCGGCGGCCGGGGACCCGGCGCCGCAGCTCGACGAGCGCGGGACCGAGGGCCCGGGCCCTGGCCGGGTCCTGGATCTGCTCCCACTGGTGGTGGGCCCGGTCCACGGCGCCTTCGACGTCCGGCTCGTCCGGCTCCTGCCGGAGGCCGAGCCGGGCCTGCGCCACGGCGATCCAGAGCTCGCAGCTGCGCGCCGGCTCCCCCGCCAGCCGCGCCAGGTCGGCCCGCACCTCGACCCAGTGCACCGCCTCCCTCGATCGCGGGCCGTGGCGTCGCAGCGCCTCGCTCTCCCACGCGGCGGCCATCGCCGCGGCCTCCCCGTGCCGCCCGGCCATGGCCGCGGCGAGGATCGCGGGATGCGGATCGTCGCCGGTGCCGGGCCGCGGCGGGACGGGCGGGTGCGCCGGAGGGGCGGGGAGGGGCGCGGGGGCGGCCGTAGCGGGCACGGGAGCAGGGGCGGAGACACGCACCGGGGCCGGGGCGGAGGTCGGAACGGCAGCCGTGGCGGGAGCCGGCGCGGCAGCCGGAACGGGGGCCGGGGCCGGAAGGGGAGCAGCACCGGGCAGGGCAAGGGGCGCAGGCGCCGGCCCCGCGGCGAGGACCGCCGCTCCCGCCGGTGCCGCGGTCCGCCGGTCCCCCGGGCTCCGGCCGGTCCCGCCGAGGCGGCGGGTCGGCGGCGACTCGACGGCGGCTCCCCGAGGCACCGTCACGACCGCGGCGGCCTGGACCTGCGCCACGGCGTGGGCCTGGGCCTGGGCCTGGGTCTGGGCCTGGGTCTGGGGCTGCGTCTGCGTCTGCGTCTGCGTTGGCTGGCCATGCGGCTCGGCCTGCGGCCCGCCCGCCGGCGGCGCCAGCGGGATCGCACCTGCCGTCCCCGTCGCCGCCTCGGCCGCGGCCACGGCGTCCGCGTGAAGGAGCGGGAGCGGGGGTCGCGCGCCCGTGCGCCAGACCGTGGCGAAGTGGCGCAGGTACTCCGGGGTCGACGGCGCGCCGCGGCGCGGGAACGGCGTCACATGGGCGAACAGCGCGACCGTCGGGCCGAGTCCGAGCGCTTGCCGGTCGGTGCCGAGGCGCTCGAAGAGTTCGGGCTCGGCCGCCAGGTCGGCGAGGACCGTGGTGGTGCCCGGTCGGCGGGCGGCCAGTTCGGTGGCCAGCCAGTGCCAGGGAAGTGCCGTGTAGCGCAGGGTCGTCGGGGTGGTGCGCGCCAGCGCGAGGTGCGGGAGGCGCTGGCGGCGGTCGAGTTGGAGCTGGCCCGCGAGGCAGAGGGTGAGCGGTCCGGGGGCAGCGGCGGCGGTGCGCAGGCGGGTGAGCACCGTCTGCGGGTCCAGCGGGTCCGCCAGTTCGACGACCGTCGCCATGTCCGTACCGGTGAGGGCTCCGGCCGGCACCGCCGCCAGCGCGGGCAGCACCGAAGCCGCGTCCATCGCACGGCCGCGCCCGGCCGGCGCGGCCGCCAGCAAGAGGGCCGTACCCACTGTGTTCACCTCGTCGCTCACCACAGCAGCACCGTAACCCGTGTGGGCGCGGCGACATCGCCGACGGGTACCGGGAGGTCACCTTGTGGGCCTTTGGCATATGTCAGAAGCACCACCGTATCGAGTGTTGCCAAATCCCTTACGAGGTGTCCCGGGCTGTGCGAAAGTCGTAGTCGGGCTTCAACTTCCCGACCTGGCCGTGCCACGTCGTTTGTATCGGAGTACGACATGCCGTCCCATCTGTTCGCGGACCGTCCCGCCCAGCCGCCCGAGCCGGGCACGGTGGACGCCCTGATCTCGCAGACGCGCCGTCTGCGGGGCGACGTGGACGCGGTGCGCAGGGACTCCGCCGTGGACGAGGACGACCCCCACAACCGGTGGCAGCGCGCGCTGTGCGATCTCGCCGTCAACCAACTCGACGACCTGGGCGCCCACTTGGGCCAGCTGAAGGCCGGGCTCCCCGGTGAGGCGGCGGTCGAGTCGCCGGCCGCTTACGCGGTGCCGGCCCCCCGCTCCACCGGCTCGCTCCTCTCCCGGGTCGGCAGCGCCGAGTGGGATCTGCTCACCGACGAGGTGCACTGGTCCGAGGAGCTGTTCCAGATCTTCGGCCGGCCGCAGGAGAGCGGCCCGATGTCGCTCGACGAGCTGCCCTCGATGGTCTTCGCCGAGGACCAGCCGCTGCTGCAGGCGATGGTGACGGACTGCCTGATCGACGGGAAGCCGATCGACGGCGAGTTCCGCATCGTGCGCAGCGACGGCAGGGTCCGCACGGTGCACATGACGGGCGAGCCCGTCCTCGACTCCGACGGCTGCACGGCATCGATGTGGGCCGTCCTGAGGGACGTCAGCGAGCTGCGGCGCAGCGAGCGCGCGGTCCGCGAGAGCCGTGACAGCCTCCAGCGCCACCAGCAGATCGAGCACACCGAGCGCCGGGTCGCCGTCGAGCTCCAGGAGGCCGTGCTGCCGCCCTGGCGCGGTTCGCTCCGCTTCGCCCACGACGGGCCCGCCCCCCTCGACGTCGCGGGGCACTACCTGCCCGCCGCGTCCACCGGGCTGATCGGCGGCGACTGGTACGACGCGCTCGCCCTCCCGGACGGGGACGCGCTGCTCACGGTCGGCGACCTGACCGGTCACGGCGTCGCCGCGACCTCCTCGATGGCCATGCTGCTCGGCGCGCTGCGCGGCATGGCGGTGGCCGGGATCCGCCCCGGCGCCCTGATGGGGCACCTCAACCAGCTCCTGGAGACCTCCGTCCAGCCCGCCCTCGGCAGCGCGATGTGCTGCCGCTACGACCCCGCGTCGCAGACCCTCACCTGGTCACAGGCCGGACACCCCGCCCCGCTGCTGTTCCGCGACGGGGCGGTGCGCGCCCTGGCCAGGCCCGAGGGCGTGCTCCTCGGCGCGACGAGCGGCGCGACGTACGAGGAGGCCGAGACCCGGCTGCGCCCCGGCGACCTGCTGCTCCTGCACACCGACGGGCTGACCCGCACGGCGGGCTCCCTCGACGACGACGGCGGCACGCGCCGGCTGCTCGCCCTCGCCCCGCGGCTCGCGACCGCGCGCGACGCGCAGGACTGCGTGCGGACGGTCGTGGCGGAGTTCGGCGAGGGGCCGCGCGAGGACGACGCCTGCGTGATGGTCGTACGCGTCGGCCGGTAGCCCCGTCCCCGGGCTCCGACCCCGCACGTCCGGCGCGCGATCCTCAGCGCGACCGGCACGTCCCGGCAGGCCGTACGGCATGCCGATCCGTCACGCGTGCTCCGGCGTGTCCGCGCACGTCCCCGGTCGACACGCCCGGGGGCGTCCCGAACAGGGCCCCTGGCGACATGCCCGGGGACCTCGGGAGCAGGCCCGCGCGGTCCGGCGCGCTCCGTCCCCGTGCCCGCCGGGCGCTCACGCCTCCCCGGTGCGCGGGCGGTTCGTCGGCGCCTTCGGCAGCGCCCTCTCGATCTCCTCGCGCAGGTGCTCGATCTTCGTGTAGCCCGCGTACTGGCCGGTCAGCCGGTACATCTCGCGCAGCCGGTCCCAGGTGCGGTGGGACGAGGTCTCCCCCATGGACACCAGGGCGAGCCGGGCGTAGCGGTCCGCCTGCTCCGGGTCGTCGGCGATGAAGCAGGCCGAGGCGAGCGAGATGTGGTCGAAGAGCTTCGACCGGTCGTGGCCGTTCCGGCGCAGTTCCAGCGCCAGCTTGGCGTGGCGCTGCGCGGGGACCGCGGCGGCGGGATCGTGCTCGGCCAGGGTGCGGTAGGCGAGCGCCTGCATGCCGTGCAGATCGGCCTCGTCGAAGTTCTGCATCCAGCTCGGCTTCTCCTCGCCCCGGTCGGAGACGAAGAGGTCCTCCGCCTCGCCGAGGGTGCGGCGCATGGCCTGGCCGCGGCCCATCGACGCCTGAGCCCAGGCCTCGATGGTGCGGAACATGGCCTGGGTCCGGGGCAGCACGCGCTCCCCCGAGCCGGACTTGGCGAGCTTCATGAGGTCGAGGGCGTCGTCGGGGCGCCCCAGGTGCACCATCTGGCGGGCGGCGCGGGAGAGCGCCTCGCCGGCCCGCGGCCGGTCGCCGCCCTCGCGGGCCGCGTGCGCGGCGATCACGAAGTACTTCTGGGCGGTGGGCTCCAGGCCCACGTCGTGGGACATCCAGCCGGCCAGTACGGCCAGGTTGGCCGCGACGCCCCACAGGCGCCGGTGGAGGTGGTCGGGGTGGCGGTAGGCGAGCATGCCGCCCACCTCGTTGAGCTGGCCCACGACCGCCTTGCGCTGGAGGCCGCCGCCCCGGGACGCGTCCCAGGCGCGGAAGACCTCCACGGAGCGCTCCAGTGCCTCGATCTCCTCCGACCCGATGGGGGCGGCCTCGTAGCGGTCGAACCCGGCGGGGTCGGCGTGGAGGGGATCGATGGCGCGGGGGGTGGCGCCGGGTTGTGCGGGGTCGCTGTGGAGCCAGTCCTGCATGGCGTTGCTGAGTGCGGAGCCGGCGGCGAGCGCGGCACCCGCGCCCACCAGGCCGCGTCGGTTGAGCATGAGGTCCATTCCCGTGAATTCGGTGAGGACCGCTGCCGTACGCTCGGGCGCCCAGGGCAGCCCGTCAGGGTTGTCGGTGTTCCTGACGTCCCGCCTCTTCCCGGCGCGCCCGTGTCGTACGAACCCGAGGTCCTCGATGGTCACGACACGGCCGAGTCGCTCGGTGAACAGCGCTGCCAGCACCCGGGGCACGGGATCGCGCGGGGTCTCCCCCATGTCGATCCAGCGCCGCACCCGCGAGGTGTCGGTCGACAGCTGGGGGTGGCCCATGGCCGCCGCCTGCCGGTTCACGAGTCTCGCGAGTTCGCCCTTGGACCAGCCGGCGAGGCCGAAGAGGTCCGCCAGGCGGGTGTTGGTCTGTCCGGTCACGTCTAAGCCCCCAGGTTCTCGGCTGAGTTGACAGTAACCCCCTGTCATAGGGCTGGCGACTATTCGCCAGGGTTCGCCAGGGTGCGCCCGATGTTCCGCCACCCGCGCCCGGGTGTCAGGTAGGAACGCGCCACCCCGCCCCGTCGACCGGCCCTCATTTTCCCCAGGGTGCGGACCGTTCGGGCGGGCGGGGCGACGCACGCAACTCGTCGGCGCACGAAGGGATCTGTCTCCTCCATGTACACAGCATCGTCCTCCGTGACCGCCCCGCCCCGGCCGCTGCACCGCACCGTCCCGGCCGGCTCCGGACCGTACCTCGCGCCCGCTCCGCAGGGAGCGGTGCGGCCGAGGCGCTGGGCGGGCAGCACCGTCCAGCAGCCCAGCGGGAGAATCGACCTGTCCGGTCCCCAGGGCGCGCAGCTGCGCATGGCGATCGCGTCCGTCCACCGGATCTGCCCCGAGTTCAACCCGGTCCAGGTGCTGCGGCGCAGCGGCCGTTCCGTGCTGATCGTCGGGACGACCGGGCGGACCACCGCGGTCGCGAAGTGTTTACTGGACCATTCCCCCGCGTGGGTCGAGCGGTTCAGGCACGAAATAGCTGCCTACCGCGCGTTCGTCCGGCACCGTCCCCCGGTGCGCGCTCCGCGGCTGATCGCCGCGGACCCGGAGAACTGCACGCTGGTGATCGAGCGGATGCCGGGACGGGCGGCGGCACTGACCCGCCACCCCCTGGAGGCTCCGCCCCGCGCGGACGTACGGGCCGCGCTCGGAGCGGTCGCCCGGCTCAACGCCTGGCGTCCGCCCGCCGGGACCTTCGACGCGCCGCTCGACTACGCGACGCGGATCGCCCGCTACCACGAGCTCGGTCTGTTCACCGACCGGGACCGGGACGACCTGCAGAAGCTGCTGCACGGTCTGGCCCAGGCGGGCGGCCGGCAGGGCATGGGGCAGTTCTGCCACGGTGACGCCCTGCTCTCCAACATCCTGCTCTCCCCGGCCGGTCCGGTGTTCGTCGACTGGGAGCACGCGGGCTGGTATCTGCCCGGGTACGACCTGGCAACGCTGTGGGCGGTCCTCGGGGACGCCCCGCTGGCCCGGCGCCAGATCAGCCAGCTGGCGCAGCAGGCCGGGACGGCGTCCCGGGACGCCTTCCTGGTGAACCTGATGATCGTGCTGACCCGCGAGATCCGTACCTACGAGACGGCGGTGCAGCGCACGATCAGGGAGGCGCCGCCGGCCGGTTCGGTGCCGGTGCCCGCCGGGGCGGTCTCGCCGGGCGAGGAACAGCGGCTGCTGCTGCGGCGGCTGCACGACGACTGCGCCATGGCACGGCGGGCCGTGCGCGCGGCGGTCGGGACACGCTGAGGGGTCCCGACACGAGACGGGGGTGGCGCGCCGCGCGCCCGGTGCCGACACACCGGGCACGCGGCGCTCTTCGTGTGTACGGAACACGGTCCGGCGCCCCCATTGGTCCACTCCACTGACGCACCGCAGGCGGGCGCACCATCCGCCCGAAACTCCTCTGACGTGGGAAATCCGCCCCCGGGGCGGGTGATTGACGGATCGTCCGCGAGCCGCTACCCCTGTACGGGTTCGGTCCCGCACGGCCCCCGTTCCCCCCTGTCGCTGGAGGCTGCCTTGCTCCGTTCCGCGTTCCTCAGACGTGCCGCTCCGGCCGTCCTGCTCGTTCCGCTGCTGTCCGCCGCGCCGTCCGCGACCGCCGAGGAGCCCGAGGCGGGCGCGCTGCAGCGGCAGTTCGCGGCGGCCGCCGAGCGCTACGGCGTGCCGCAGAGCGTGCTGCTCGGCGTGTCGTACCTCCAGTCGCGCTGGGACGGACACGGCGGCGCGCCGAGCGTGACCGGCGGCTACGGTCCGATGCACCTGACGGACGCGGTGACCGCGCTCGCCGAGGCGCCGCACCACTCGGAGGGCGAGGAGGACGCACGCGGCGACGACGCGCGGCCGCCCCGGGTCGGCCCCGGGGCGCCGGCTCCGAGCGCGGCCGAGCTGCCGCCGCGGCTGCGCACCCTGGAGCGGGCGGCGGAGCTGTCCGGGCGGTCCGCCGAGGAGCTGCGGACCGGTACGGCGGCGAACATCGAGGGCGGTGCGGCGCTGCTGGCCGCGGCGCAGCGCGAGGCGGGCCTGACGGCGAGCGCCGATCCGGCCGACTGGTACGGGGCGGTGGCGCGCTACTCGGGCGCGGACGACGCGGAGACGGCGGCGACGTACGCGGACGACGTCTTCGACGTGATCCGCGAGGGTGCCTCGCGGATCACGGACAGCGGTCAGGTGGTGACGCTCGCGGCGGAGCCGGCGGTCGCCCCGGCCACCGGCCAGATCGCCGCGCTCGGGCTGCGGGCGCCGGCGCGGGGTCCGGTGGAGTGCCCCCGCTCGGTGGCGTGCGAGTGGGTCCCGGCACCGTACGAGGAGTTCGGGGACGGCGACTACGGCAACCACGACCTGGGGAACCGGCCCGGTTCGCAGTCGATCGACTACATCGTGATCCATGACACCGAGGCGAGCTGGGACACCACCCTGAAGCTGGTCCAGGACCCGACGTACGTGTCGTGGCAGTACTCGCTGCGTTCCTCGGACGGGCACGTGGCGCAGCACCTGGCGCTGAAGGACGTGGGCTGGCACGCGGGCAACTGGTTCGTGAACGCCAAGTCGGTGGGCCTGGAGCACGAGGGCTTCCTGACCTCGCCGGACTCCTGGTACACGGAGGCGATGTACCGGAGCTCCTCGCGGCTGGTCCGGTACCTGGCGAAGCGGTTCGGCATTCCGCTGGACCGGCAGCACGTCCTGGGTCATGACAACGTGCCGGGCACGGTGACCTCGTCGATCCGCGGGATGCACACGGACCCGGGCCCCTACTGGGACTGGGCGCACTACTTCCGGCTGCTCGGCCGGCCGATCACGCCGAGCGCGGGTCCGGACGCGGGGGTGGTCACGATCCGTCCGGAGTACGCGGAGAACCAGCCGGTGTACACGGGATGTGTGACGACCGGGGTGGCGTGCGCGCCCCACGGGAGCGGGGCCGTGCGCCTGCACACCGCCCCGAGCGCCGACGCGCCGCTGGTGAAGGACATCGGTCTGCGGCCGGGTGGGCAGGACTCGACCACCGGGGTCAACGACACCGGGGCGCGGGCATCGACGGGCCAGAGCTTCGCGGTGGCGGAGCGCCGGGGCGACTGGACGGCGATCTGGTACCTGGGGCAGCAGGCCTGGTTCCACAATCCCGAGGGGCGGCGGACGGCGGTGAACGCTCGGGGTGTGGTGCTGACGCCGAGGGAGGGTCTCGCGTCGGTGCCGGTGTACGGACGGGCCTACCCGGAGGCCTCGGCGTATCCGGCGGGCGTACCGGTGCAGTCGGTCTCGCCGCTGCCGTACAAGCTGCTCGCCGGGCAGCGGTACGTGGTGGGGGGCAGTACCCCGGGCGAGTACTTCTACGCACCCACGTTCGACACCTCGATCCACCGGGTCGTGCGCGGCCAGGAGCAGTACTACGAGATCCAGTTCGGGCATCGGGTGGCCTTCGTCAAGGCTGCTGACGTGCAGGTTTCCCGCGCCTGACGGAGCGGGCGGCGCACGTCGCGGGGGTGTCGGCGGGCCGTGGCCCGACCGGCACCCTTCGGCGTTCGTATGACTATCGCGGTGTTCGCGTGGCCGTGGGGGTCGAGGGGTAATGCTCGGCCGGACGACAGCCCCGCTCACCGAGAGGCCTCCCTGGCATGGCTCAGCCCTTCGTTCTGCCGGACTTCTATGTCCCGCATCCGGCACGGCTCAATCCCCACCTGGAGGCGGCCCGCGTCCACACGCGGGGCTGGGCCCGGGAGATGGGGATGCTCGAGGGCTCGGGCGTCTGGGAGGAGGCCGACCTCGAGTCCCACGACTACGCCCTGCTGTGCTCCTACACCCATCCGGACTGCGACGCGGACGCGCTGTCCCTGGTCACCGACTGGTACACGTGGGTGTTCTTCTTCGACGACCACTTCCTGGAGACCTTCAAGCGCACCCAGGACCGGCGTGGCGGCAAGGCGTACCTCGACCGCCTCCCGCTCTTCATGCCGGCCGACCCCGCCGCGGGCATGCCCGAGCCGGTGAACCCGGTCGAGGCCGGTCTCGCCGATCTGTGGCTGCGGACCGTCCCCTCGATGTCGGAGGCCTGGCGGGTCCGGTTCGCCGAGGCCACCGAGCATCTGCTCTACGAGTCGCTGTGGGAGCTCGACAACATCAACGAGGGGCGGATCGCCAACCCCGTCGAGTACATCGAGATGCGCCGCAAGGTGGGCGGCGCGCCCTGGTCGGCGGGGCTCGTCGAGTACGCGGCGGGCGCCGAGGTCCCCGAGGAGGTCGCGTACTCCCGGCCGCTGCGGGTGCTGCGGGACGCGTTCTCCGACGCGGTCCATCTGCGCAACGACCTCTTCTCGTACCAGCGCGAGGTCGAGGACGAGGGCGAGAACAGCAACGGCGTCCTCGTCCTGGAGAAGTTCCTCGGCTGTACGACGCAGGAGGCGGCGGAGGCGGTGAACGACCTGCTGACCTCGCGCCTGCACCAGTTCGAGAACACGGCGCTCACCGAGGTGCCCGCGCTCTGCCTGGAGCAGGGGCTCGGCCCCGAGCAGGCCGCGGCCATCGCCGCGTACACCAAGGGGCTGCAGGACTGGCAGTCCGGCGGGCACGAGTGGCATCTGCGCTCCAGCCGCTATATGAACGAGGGACTGGTGCGGGACGGCTCGCCGTTCGGCGCCCGGATCGGCACCTCGGCGGGGAACATCCGCGCCCTGTTCGGACGCCAGGCCGCCGGCCGGCTTCGCGCCCACACGCATGTGCCGCACCAGACCGTGGGCCCCTCGCTGCTCCCGGAGTTCAGCCTGCCGTACCCGCTCTCGCTCAGTCCGCACCGCGAGGAGGCCGGGCGGCGGTCGGTGGAGTGGTCCGAGCGGATGGGGCTCCTGCGGGGCATCTGGGACCGGCCGTTGGCGGAGGGTTTCGACCTGGCGCTCTGCGCGGCGGGGCTCGACCCGGATGCCACCCTGGAGGAGCTGGAGCTCAGCACCGAGTGGCTGACCTGGGGCACGTACGCGGACGACTACTACCCGTTCGCCTTCGGGCGCTCACGGAACCTGCCCGGCGCCAGGGAGCAGACCGACCGGCTCAAGTCCTGTATGCCGCTTGCGGATCCGGCCGCGGGGGCGGCGCTCGCCGTCGACCCGATCGAGCGGGCGCTGGCCGATCTGTGGGCGCGCACGGCCGGACCGATGACGCCCGAGGCCCGGACCCGGCTCCGCACCGCGGTCGGCGTCATGCTCGACAGCTGGCTCTGGGAACTGCACAACACGGCGCAGCACCGGGTTCCCGACCCGGTCGACTACATCGAGATGCGCCGGACGACCTTCGGCTCGGAGCTGACGATGCTGCTGAGCCGGCTGCGGCGCGCCGACACGCTCCCGGCCGAGATCTACCGCACGGGCACGGTGCGCGCCCTGGAGAACTCCGTCTCCGACTACGCCACGCTCCTCAACGACCTCTTCTCTTACCAGAAGGAGATCGAGGTCGAAGGGGAGGTGCACAACGGCGCGCTGGTGGTGCAGAAGTTCTTCGCCTGCGACTATCCGACGTCGGTGGCGTTGCTCGACGATCTGATGCGGGGCCGGCTGCGCCAGTACGAGCATGTGAAGAAGCACGAAGTGCCGCTGCTCTTCGAGGACTTCGCGCTGGACGCGAAGGGGCGGGCCGCCTTCGGGGCGTATCTGCGGGAGTTGGAGGACTGGCTCGCCGGCATCCTGCACTGGCACCGGACGGTGTCGCGTTACAAGGCGGAGCACGTCCACGCGGGCGCCGGTGCCCCGCTCGCGCGGCGGGGGCCGACGGGCCTCGGCACCTCGGCGGCCCGTCTCGCCACGGCGTTCGGGGCGCCCGCGCGGTGAGGGCGGAGGGGTCCGTCCCGGAGCTCCGGGACGGACCGGCGGATCAGGGGCGCAGACCGCGCAGCTGGTCGAGTTCGCGTCGGTCGCGCTTGGTGGGGCGGCCGGCGCCGCGGTCGCGGACGGCCGCGACGGCCACGTGCTCGCGCGGCGGCGGGGGCGGGCTGTTGTCGACGTACGCCTCGGCCGCCGCCGGCGGGCCGACCCGCTTGGTGAGCAGCTCCTTGACCTCGACGATCCGCTGCCGGCCGCCGTGGAAGACGCGCACCTCGTCGCCCGGCTTCACCGGCTGGGCGGGCTTGGCGCGCTCCCCGTTGACCTTGACGTGGCCGGCCCGGCAGGCCGCGGCGGCCTGGGAGCGGGTCTTGGTGAGGCGGACCGCCCAGATCCAGCTGTCGACGCGTGCGCTCATCGGCCCCCGTCCCCCTCGTCAGCCCTGCTGGAACAGCTCGGCGGGCAGCGGCTTGAGCAGCGCGTACAGGTCGTCGGTGATGGGCCGGTCCCAACTGGCGATGGTCACCAGGACGTTGTCGCTGCGGTCGAACTGGACGCAGGAGATCCGGCTCTCGGAGAGCTTCAGCCGGCGCACGATCAGCAGGTTGTCGCCCTGCATCACGGGGACGTCCTCGACGTCGAGGACCTCGACCGGCTCGTCGTTCTCCAGGGCGGCGAGCAGCTGGGCCACCTCGAAGGGGATCTGCCCGTCGGCCAGCTCGCGGGCCGGGGAGCCGGCCGGCAGATTGCCGATGATCATCGCGGGTCCGCGACCGCCGAAGAGGTCGTAGCGCAGGAACACGCCCTGGCAGGAGCCGTCGGGGGCCGGGAGCAGACCGGCGCCGAGATTGCCGGGCCAGTCCCCCGGGTCCATGGCCAGGACGTCGAAGTCCGGGCCCGCGGGTGTGGCGGCGCTGCGGCGGCGGAGGAAGGACATACCGCCATGGTACGTGTCCCGGCGGGCGATGCGGCGCGCCGGGGCGGCGTCACGGTCCCCCGCTGGTCAGGGCCTGGGCGAGGCCCGAGGGGTCGGTGCCGAGCTTGCGGTAGACGGCCGACAGGAGCAGGGTCACGGCCGCCTGGTCGAGGCCGAGGACGGCGCCCGGGTCCTCGCCGCGGACGGTCAGCTCGGCGGCGCTGCGCTCGCGGACGGTGAGCGCGTCGGTGCCGGTCGGGTGGAGCGCCCGGGGGCGCAGTCCGGCGGCGGCGAGCTCGGCCCTGGCGTCGTCGACGAGGCCGTCGGCGCCGCAGCTCTGGGCGGTCTCCAGACCCCGGTAGAGGTGCTCGGCGGCCTCGGCGGTGCGGCCGGTGCGGCGCAGCGCGATACCGAGGGCGACGAGGGAGCGGGCCAGCTCGTAGGCGGCGGGCGAGCGCTCCAGCCAGTCGACGGACTCCTCGAGGAGCTTGATCCGGTCGGGCTCGGCGGAGACCTCGGCGGTGACGCGGAGCGCCTGACCGATCGCGGAGGGCGCGCCGTACTGGCGGGCCCTGGCGACGGCTTCGAGAGCGGTCTCACGGGCCCGCTCGGGCGTCTCGGCGGCCTCGGCGAGGGCCAGGTGGAGCTGCCAGGGGCACCAGGCGGGGTTGCGCATGCCGCGCGGGTCGAGGCGGCGGCCGACGGCGGCGAGCTCGGCGGCGGCCTCCTCGGTGCGGCCGGTGGCGAGGAGCAGTTCGGCGTGGACGGTCTGGGAGTCGGGGAAGGTGACGGCGGCGGGGAAGGGCTCGCCGAAGTCGTGCTCGCGGGCGACCCGCTCGGCCTCCTCGGTGCGGCCCCGGGCGAGCAGCACCTCGATCATCACGCCGACGGCGTACCACTCGGCGGGGGTGCGGGGGCCGACGCGCTCGGCGAGCCGCAGGCCGGCGCGCACGAAGTCCTCGGCCTCGACGAGCCGGCCGCGGCGGTAGCGGATGTAGCCGAGGAGGGTGTAGGCGAAGGAGAGGTGGGCGCCGCGCCAGCCCTGGCGTTCGAACTCGGCGGTGCCGGCGGCGAACAGCTCCTCGGCGCGGCCGGGCCGGTCGGCGTAGAGGAAGGTGAGGGCGACGAGCACCGGGACCTCGAAGCCGCGGCTCTCGTCGGCCCAGCTGAGGCCGCCGTCGAGGGCCCGCTCGGCGTGGTCGACGGCCACGGCGGCGGGTTCGGCGCGCAGGGTGGCGTCCCAGGCGCGCAGGCCGATGATGTAGCGCTCGGTGAGGTCGCGGCCGGAGAGCCGGTCGGCTAGCCGGGCGAGGCGGCGGGAGCGGGCGGGCGAGTCGGGTTCGTCGGCGCGGAAGGCGTCCCACATGAACTTCTCGGACTGCATGCGCAGCCGGCTGCGGGCGTCGGTGGTGAGCCGGGACTCGCGGCCGAGCAGCTCGGAGGCCTCCACCAGCCGGTCGCTGTGGGCGAGGACCTGGGAGAGGCGGTAGACGATGCCGTGCCGCAGGGCGGAGTCGGCGACCGTCTCCTCCAGGGCGGCGCGCAGGTGGTTGACGGTGGTGGCGGGTTCGGTGAGCAGGGAGGCGCAGCCGAGCTCGAAGAGGACGGCGGCCCGCTCGTCGTGGTCGGGGGGTTCGCGCAGGGCGCGGGCGAGGTAGCGGCGGGCGGTGTCGGGAGCGCCGGCCCGCAGGGTCTCCTGGGCGGCGGCGCGCAGGTGCTGCACGACCCAGGGGTCGGCTTCGGGGTGGGTCTCGACGAGGTGGCGGGCGGCGGCGGTGGAGCCGAGGCCCGCGTCGACGACGCACCAGGCGGCCTGGCCGTGCAGGGCGACGCGGGTGGCGGCGGGGATGGCGTCGTAGACGGCGGTGGCGATCAGGGGGTGGACGAACTCCAGGGTGTCGGCGCCGGGTTCGGCGTCGGGGTCTGCCGGGGCGAGGACGCGGGCGTCGCGGAGCTGTCGGGCGCAGCGGCCGACCTCCTCGCCGCCGAGTCCGGCGACGGCACCGGCGAGCTGCGGTGAGATCTCGGTGCCGAGGACGGCGCAGGCCCAGGCGAGGCGGACGGTGGCGGTGCCGAGGCGTTCGATCTGGGCGATGAGGCCGCTGCCCTTGACGGCGGCGGCGAGGTCCCGCAGGGCGGGGGCGCGGTCGGCGGTGGGCTCCAGGCCCCGGTCGCGGACGCGGGCGGCGAGTTCGACGGCCTCGAAGGGGTTGCCGGAGGTGACGGCCCAGCATTCGCGGCAGAAGGCGTCGTCGGCGTGGGCGCCGACCTGGTCGCGGACCAGCCGGGCGATGGCGTCGGTGGTCAGCGGCTCCAGGCCGAGGGGCCGCCGACCGGACCTGCGGCCGGTGAACTCCGCTCCGGACTCGGGCAGTTCGTCGGGGCGGTAGGCGACGACGAGCAGCATGGGCAGGTCCTCGGCGCGGGGCGCGAAGGCGGAGAGCCAGCCCAGGGATTCGGGGTCGGCCCAGTGGGCGTCGTCGAGGACGACGACGAGCGGGGCGCGGCGGACGGCGAGGTGGGTGAGGACCCAGTCGAGTCCGTCGCGCAGTCCCTGCGGGTCCGGTGGGGCACCGTCGGCGGCGGTGCACAGGCCGAGGGCGGGGCCGACGATGTCGTACCAGCTGCCGAGCCGTTCGGTGAGCTCGGCGCGGGAGGCGGCGGCGAGCTGCGGCTGGAGGAGCTGGCGGGCCACGTGGAAGGCGACCCGCTGCTCCTGGTCGCCGCCGCGGGCGGAGAGCACGGTGCAGCCCTTGGCGGCGGCCCGGCGGCGCACCTCGGCGAGGAGGGTGGTCTTGCCGAGTCCGGCGGGGGCGGCGAAGGCGAGGACGCCGCCGCGGGCCGCGGCCCGGCGCGCGGGGGTGCCGGGGGCGTCCGGGGCGGGTCGGCCGCCGTGCACGAGCCGGAGGGCTGGGGGCCCCGCGGCCTGGTCGGTCTCGTCCTGCCCGGTGAGCAGGGTCAGCGCCTCCTCGGCGGCGGCGAGTTCGGCCTCTCGCTCGAACAGGCCGAAGCCGGGTCCCCCGGACCTTCCGGTGGGTACTGCCATGGTCCACCCCCACGCCGGGGGCGCATGCCCGGCGCACGAGGGGTGCGGCCTGGGTGGTGGCCCCGCGAAAACCCCAGCGTACGCCGGGCTGCGCCCTCGGGGAGGGGGATTGTGAGGATCATGTGAACGAGCCGGTCATCACCCCTCCCCGGGGGTGTTCAGGTGGCGGGCGGGCGGTCGCCGACCAGCCACATGGCGAAGAACTGCGCGCCTCCTCCGTACGCGTGTCCGAGCGCCGTGCGCGCCCCCTCGACCTGGTGCTCGCCGGCCTGGCCGCGGACCTGGAGGGCGGCCTCGGCGAAGCGGATCATGCCGGAGGCGCCGATGGGGTTGGTGGAGAGGACTCCGCCGGACGGGTTCACGGGCAGGTCGCCGTCGAGTTCGGTGACCCCGGCCTCGGTGAGCTTCCAGCCCTCGCCCTCCTCGGCGAAGCCGAGGTTCTCCAGCCACATCGGTTCGTACCAGGAGAACGGCACGTACATCTCGACCGCGTCGATCTGCCGGCGCGGGTCGGTGATGCCGGCCTGCCGGTAGACGTCGGCGGCGCAGTCCTGGCCGGCCTGCGGGGAGACGAAGTCCTTCCCGGCGAAGAGGGTCGGTTCGCTGCGCATGGCGCCGCCGAGCATCCAGGCCGGCGGCCGGGGCGAACGGGCCGCGCCCGCACGGTCGGTGAGGATCATGGCGCAGGCGCCGTCGGAGGAGGGGCAGGTCTCGGAGTAGCGGATCGGGTCCCACAGCATGGGCGAGGACTGGACCTTCTCCAGGGTGATGTCGTGCTCGTGGAGGTGCGCGTAGGGGTTCTTGAGCGCGTTGCGGCGGTCCTTGTACGCGACGAGGGAGCCGATGGTGTCGGGGGCGCCGGTGCGGCGCATGTAGGCGCGCACGTGCGGGGCGAAGAAGCCGCCGGCGCCGGCGAGCAGGGGCTGCTGGAAGGGGACGGGGAGCGAGAGTCCCCACATGGCGTTGGACTCGGACTGCTTCTCGAAGGCGAGGGTGAGGACGGTGCCGTGGACGCGGGCGGCCACCAGGTTGGCGGCGACCAGGGCGGTGGAGCCGCCGACCGAGCCGGCGGTGTGCACGCGGAGCATGGGCTTGCCCACGGCACCCAGGGCGTCGGCGAGGTAGAGCTCCGGCATCATCACGCCCTCGAAGAAGTCGGGGGCCTTGCCGATGACGACGGCGTCGATGTCCGCCCAGGTCAGTTCGGCGTCGTCGAGCGCGCGGCGGGCGGCCTCGCGGACGAGTCCGGCGAGGGAGACGTCCCGGCGGGCGGCGACGTGCTTGGTCTGGCCGATCCCGACGATCGCGACGGGTTCTTTCGCTGTCGCGGACTTAGTCATCCGAGTCCCCTTCCAGGACGGCGACCAGGTTCTGCTGGAGGCAGGGCCCTGAGGTGGCGTGGGCCAGCGCGCGGTCGGAGGCGCCGCGGTGGATGCGGGCGGCGGCCTCGCCGAGCCGGATGAGACCGGCGGCCATCACGGGGTTGGCGGCGAGCGCCCCGCCGGAGGGATTGATCCGGACCTCGTCCCCGAGGCGGAGGGCCTTGCGCAGCACGACCTCCTGGGAGGAGAAGGGCGCGTGGAGTTCGGCGGCGTCCAGCGGCGGCCGGTTCGGGTCGAAGGCGCCGGCGCGTTCGGCGGCGAGGCGGACGGAGGGCGAGTCGGTGAGGTCGCGCACGCCGAGGGAGTGCGCCTCGATGCGGTGGTCCATGCCGGTGATCCAGGCGGGGCGCGCGCACAGTTCGCGGGCCCGGTCGCCGGCGGCGAGGATCACGGCGGCGGCGCCGTCGCCGATGGGCGGGCAGTCGCCGGTGCGCAGGGGCGCGACGAGGTAGTCGCCCTGGGGCCGGGCTCCGGGCAGCTGGGCGTGCGGGTTGGCGGCGGCGTCCTCGCGGCTGCGGGTGGCGATCCGGGCGAGCCCCGCCTCGTCGGTGTCGCCCGCGTCGATCAGGGCGCGGGCCTGGAGCGCGGCGAGGGCGACGGAGTCGGGCCACAGGGGCGCCACGTAGTACGGGTCGAGCTGGCGGGTGAGGACGTCGCGCACGGAGCCGGGCGAGGACTTGCCGTAGGCGTAGACCAGCGCCGTGTCCACCTCGCCGGTCAGCAGCTTCACCCAGGCCTCGTACAGGGCCCAGGCGCCGTCCATCTCGACGTGCGACTCCGAGATCGGCGGCCAGGCGCCGACGCCGTCCAGGGCCATGGTGAAGGAGAAGGCGCGACCGGCCAGGTAGTCGGAGGAGCCGGAGCAGGTGAAGCCGATGTCGGAGGTCTTCAGGCCGGTCTGCCGCAGCACCTCGTGGAGGACCGGCATCACCATCTCGACCTCGGAGAGTTCGTCGGTGCGCCGCGTGTGGTCGCTCTGTGCGAAGGCGACGATCGCCACTTCTCGGCTCACAGCAGCTCCTTGTACGTGTCGTAGTCGGCGTCCGGCTCCCCGGTGGGGCGGTAGTGGTCGGGGTAGCGGCCGTCCTCGCTCCACACGGGTTCGACCCGCAGGCCCATGCGGACCTGGTCGTAGGGGATGCCGCCGATCCGGCCGTGCAGGGCGAGGCCGGCGCCGTCGAGCGCGATGTGGGCGTAGACGTAGGGGACTTCGATGTCGAGCCCCTTGGCCTTGATGTTGACGATGCAGTACGTCGTGACGGTGCCGCGCGGACCGACTTCGACCTTGTCGGTGGTGGCGACTCCGCAGGTGGGGCAGGCGCCGCGGGGCGGGACGTACACCTTGGTGCAGGAGGGGCAGCGTTCGCCGACCGTGCGGCGTTCGGCGAGCGCCTGGAGGTAGCCGGTCTGGGCGCGGCCGGGGCTGTAGGTGTAGTCGAGGCGGGCGGGGGCGACGATGCCGGTGACGGGTTCGTCGAAGCGCCCGTCGTGGGAGCGCGGGGCGGTGGCCTCGGGGGTGTCGGCCCCCTCGTACGGCTCGAAGCAGGCGATGTCGGTGAGCGCGCCCTCGCGTTCGGCCGCCCAGCGGATCCGGACCCGCATGCCGGTGTGCACGGCCTCGGGGCCGGGGGCGTCGAGGGCGTGCAGCAGGGCGGTGTCGGCGCCGTCGGGGCGGACGAGGACCCAGGCGAAGGGGGTCGCGAGGGGCTGCCCGGGGCGGGGCTCGGGGTTCCAGGCCCAGGTGGTGACGGTGCCGGTGGTGCCGACCTCGACGAGTTCGCGGAGCTCGGCGGCGGTCTCGGGGTCGTACTCGACGGGCGGCACGAGCACACGCCCGGACTCGGTGCGCACCCCGAGCACGGTCCGTTCGCGCAGCCCGGTGAGGAAGGCGGACTGCACGGGGCCGAGGGAGCGGGTGAAGGGGAACTCGACGACGAGGGGGGCGCGGAGCGTTTCGGGGGCGGATGTCATGGGGCGGCTCCTTGGTGGATGGGGCACAACGGCGGGGCGCTCTTCCGGGCCGGCCCTCACTCCCGCCGGTAGACGGGGGCGCGCTTCTCCGCGAAGGCCTTGGCCCCCTCCTTGGCGTCGGCGGTCGCGAAGATCGGCCAGCCGCGCTTCAGCTCGGCCGCCAGGCCCTCCTCCTCCGTCATCTCCGCGGTCTCGTAGACGGACGCCTTCACCGCCTCGACGGCGAGCGGACCGCACGCGTTGATCCGCTCCGCGGTCTCCAGGGCCGCGTCGAGCGCCGTGCCGTCGGGGACGACGCTGCCGACGAGGCCGATCCGGAAGGCTTCGTCGGCCGTGTAGGGGCGGCCGGTGAGGAGCATCTCCAGGGCGTGGGTGCGGGGGATCTGGCGGGGCAGGCGCACGGTGGAGCCGCCGATGGGGAAGAGCCCGCGGCGGACCTCGAAGAGGCCGAAGGTCGCGGAGGCGCCGGCGACGCGGATGTCGGTGCCCTGCAGGATCTCGGTGCCGCCGGCGACGCAGTGGCCCTCGACGGCGGCGATCACGGGTTTGCGGGGGCGGTGGTGGCGCAGCATCGCCTTCCAGTGCAGATCGGGGTCGGCGGTCATCCGGTCCCGGTAGCCCTGGCCCTCCATGCCCTTGCCGGCCAGTGCCTTGAGGTCCATGCCGGCGCAGAAGCTGCCGCCGGCACCGGTGAGGACGACCGAGCGGATGGTGTCGTCGGCGTCGGCTTCCAGCCAGCCGTCGTACAGGCCCACCAGCATCGGCAGCGAGAGCGCGTTCTTGGCCTCGGGCCGATTGAGGGTGAGGACGAGCGTGGCGCCTTCGCGCCGGATGCTGAGGTGCTCGGTGCTGCCGCCCATGGGCGTCTCCCGTCTCCAGTTCTGGAACAGGTTGCAGGAGTGACGGGTCCAGTTCAATAGTTTTCTGACACTCAGTCAGATTCTTCTGCGCGACCCCTTCCGCCCTCCGCCCTTCGGTGCTCTGATGACCGCGCCAGTGACCGACGCGTCTCAGCCCGGGCCAGGATCAGGAGGAACGGTGGAGTACAACCTTGCCGACCTGTTCGAATCGGTCGTCGACGTGGTTCCGGACCGCGAGGCGCTGGTCTACGTCGACCACCCCGGCACCGGCGCCGAGCGCCGGCTGACCTACGCCGAACTCGACGCCGCGGCCAACCGGATCGCCCACCACCTGATCGACGCGGGCCTGCGCCCCGGCGAACATCTCGGGCTCCATCTGTACAACGGCATCGAGTACCTGCAGACCGTGCTCGCCTGCCTCAAGGCCCGGATCGTGCCGGTGAACGTCAACTACCGGTACGTGGAGGAGGAGCTGGTCTACCTCTACCGGGACGCCGACCTGGCCGCGCTCGTCTTCGACGCGGAGTTCACCGGGCGGGTGGCGGCCGCGCTGCCGCAGACGGAGAAGCTGCGGCACCTCGTGCGGGTGGGGACCCCGCCCGCCGCCCGCCCGAGCACCACCCCGCAAGGAGCCGCTTCGCAGGACGGCGCCCCCTTCGAGGACGCGCCGGCGCTCGACTGCGTGGACTTCGCGACGGCCGAGGCGGCCGGCTCGCCGGAGCGCGGCTTCGCGCCGCGCTCGCCCGACGACCTCTTCATCATCTACACCGGCGGCACCACGGGCATGCCCAAGGGCGTGATGTGGCGCCAGGAGGACCTGTTCTTCGCGGGGCTCTTCGGCGGCGACCCGTCCGGGGAGCCCGTGAAGCGGCCCGAGGAGCTGGCCGAGCGGGTCGCCGCGGGCGGCGCGGGGATCACCTTCTTCCCCACTCCCCCGCTCATGCACGGCACCTCGACGCTCACCTCGTTCATCGCCTTCAACTACGGCCAGCGGGTGGTGATCCACCGCAAGTACGTGCCCGAGGAGGTGCTGCGGACCATCGAGAAGGAGAAGGTCTCCAGCGTCTCCCTGGTCGGCGACGCCATGCTGCGTCCGCTGGTCGACGCCCTCACCGGACCGCTCAAGGGCACCGACCTCTCCGCCCTCTTCAGCCTCTCCTCCTCCGGCGCGATCATGTCGGACACCGTCCGCGCCCAGTTCCAGGCGCTCGCGCCGCACGTGCTGCTGCTCAACAACTTCGGCTCCTCGGAGTCCGGCTCCAACGGGCGCGCCACCGACGACTCGGGCCCCGCGAAGGGCTTCCGGCTGCACGTCAACGAGCGCACCCAGGTGGTCGACCCGGCCACCCACGAGCCCGTCGCCGTCGGCGAGATCGGCCGGCTCGCCCAGCGCGGGCACGTGCCGCTCGGCTACTACAACGACCCGGCGAAGACCGCCGAGACCTTCTTCCGCAAGGGCGACGAGCGCTGGGTCCTGCTCGGCGACATGGCCACCGTCGACGAGCAGGGCATCGTCACCGTCCTGGGTCGCGGCTCGCAGTGCATCAACACGGGTGGTGAGAAGGTCTATCCGGAGGAGGTCGAGCAGGCGCTCAAGTCCCATCCGGACGTGTACGACGCGCTGGTCGCCGGGGTGCCCGACGCCAGGTGGGGCAACCACGTCGCCGCCGTGGTCCAGCTGCGCGACGGGGCCGGGCCGCTGGACCTGGCCGCGGTCCAGGCCCACTGCCGCACCCGGCTGGCGGGCTACAAGGTGCCGCGCCAGCTGGTGCTCGCCGACCGGATCCAGCGCTCGCCGAGCGGCAAGGCGGACTACCGCTGGGCGCGTTCGGTGGCGGTGGAGGCCGATGGACCCACCGCCACCGCCTGAGTGCCGGAACCGACGCGGGAACCGACGCCGGAACGGCCGTCGGAACCGCCGTCAGACACCGACGCCAGACACCGACGCCAGGCACCGACGTCCGACACCGACGTCAGGCACCCGCGTCCGACACCGACGTCAGTCACCCGCGTCCGATACCCACATCAGGCACCGAAGTCAGGCACCCGCGTCCGACACCCACCCCAGGCACCCGCGTCAGACGCCGAACTCCCTGATCGCGTCCAGGAATTCGCGCGGCCGGGCCTCGTGCACCAGGTGCCCCGCCGCGATCGTGACCAGCCGGGCGTCCGGGACGCGCTCGGCCATCCACGCCAGGTGCTGCTGCGGCAGATGGCTGGTCGGGCCGCCGCCCACGATCAGGGTGGGGGCGGTGACGGCGGACAGCTCCTCGCGCCAGGCCGGGTCCGGGTCGTTCAGGTCGGCGTTGGTCGCGTCGAGCACCGCCCAGTCGAAGGCGACCGGCTCCGGGGGCGGACCCGCGGGGCCGCGCGGCGGGAGGGCGGGGAAGAAGACCGGGGCGTCCTCCAGGACGAGCCGTCCGACCAGGGCCGGCTCGCGCTGGGCGAGCAGACAGGCCGCCGCCCCGCCCATGGAGTGTCCGACGACGGTGGCGCCGGCCAGGCCCAGGGCCTTCAGGAAGCCGCCGAGTTCGTCGCGGAGCGCGGCGTAACCGTACTCGCCGGGGTGGTCGCTCAGTCCGTGGCCGCGCAGATCGGGCGCGTACACCCGCCGGTCGGCGGCGAGCTCCGTCGCGATCCCGGCCCAGTCGGTGGAGTCGCAGCCGCGCGCGTGCACCAGGACGACGGGCGGGGCGTCCTCGGGGCCGTGGACCCGGTAGGCGAGCCGGACCCCGTCGACGGTCACCGTGCGCACCTCGGGGTCGAGGAAGGCCGCCACCGGGCGGGCGAAGCCGCCGGGGTCGTCGACCCAGGGGAAGTGTCCGGCGGCGGGCTGGACGACCAGCTCGGCGTGCGGGAAGCAGGCGGCCAGCTCGGCCGCCTTGGCGGGGGTGGGGCCGTTGTCGTACCCGCCCGCGAGGACGAGGACCGGGGCGGTCACCGCGCGCAGCGCCTCCCGGGTGGCGTCGGGGGTGAAGGCGCCCGGTGCGTAGAAGGCCGCGGCGGCCGCCCAGTCCATCTCGGTGCGGGCGCCCGCGGCGTGGGCCTGCGCGGCCTCGTCCCAGCGGCCGTACGCGAACGGCATCGCCAGCTGCGAGACCCGCTCCATCGGCGTGTTCTCGTCGGTGGCGTCCAGCGCGGCACGGGCCTCCGGGTACCAGGGCTGGTCCGCGAACCTCTCCGCGGCGGCGTCCCACTCCGCGTCGCTGGTCTCGATCCCGACGGCCCGGGTGCCGGGGGTGACCAGGACCAGCGAGCGGATCCGCTCGGGATGGGCGGCCGCGTAGAGGGTGGCCAGGTTGCCGCCCGCGGAGTGGCCGAGCAGATCGATCCGGTCGAGCCCGAGGTGGGCGCGGAACGCCTCGACGTCGGCGACCTGCCGGTCGCAGCGGTAGCTCGCCGGGTCGACGGGGACGGCGCTCTCCCCGGTGCCACGCGCGTCGAGCACCAGCAGGGTGCGATGGGCGGACAGTCCCCCGAGGTCGCCGAGGTAGACCGCGTCGCGCATCGGCCCGCCGGGCAGGACGACGAGGGGTTCGCCCTCGCCGAGCGTCCGGTAGGAGAGTTCGGTTCCGTCGTACGTCGTGAACTGAGGCATGCCGCCGATCATGATCGGCGCGGTCGGGGCGAGGCAACCGGATTGGTGGACAGCGCGATACGGTGGGATGTCCGCCCCCACCAGCGAAGGAAGCCGTTTCACCGTGTCCGAGACCCGTCAGGCCGAGCTGCGCGGTGACTGCGCGAACTGCTTCGGCCTGTGCTGCGTGGCCCTCCCCTTCGCCAAGTCCGCGGACTTCGCGGTGAACAAGTCCTCGGGCGACCCCTGCCGCAACCTCCAGGACGACTTCCGGTGCGGGATCCACACCCGGCTGCGGGACAGCGGCTTCCCCGGGTGCACGGTGTACGACTGCTTCGGCGCCGGCCAGCAGGTCTCCCAGGTGACCTTCGGCGGCGTCTCCTGGCGCGAGGCCCCGGACACCGCGCGGCAGATGTACGAGGTGTTCCCGGTGATGCGCCAGCTGCACGAGCTGCTGCGCTACCTCTCCGAGGCCCGCGCGCTGGCCGCGACCCGGACGCTCCACGCCGACCTGGACCGGGCGCTCGCCCGGGTGACCGCCCTCACCGAGGGTTCCCCGGCCGAGCTGGAGCGGCTCGACGTGGCCCCGGTACGGGCCGAGGTGAACCCCCTGCTCCTGGAGAGCAGCTCCCTGGTGCGGGCGGCGGCCGGCGGCAAGCCGAAGAGCCGGCGCGGTGCCGACCTGATCGGCAAGCGGCTGCGCGGGGCGCGGCTGCGGGGCGCTGACCTGCGCGGGGCGCTGCTCATCGCCGCCGACCTGTCGGGCGCCGACCTGTCGCTCGCGGACCTGATCGGCGCGGACCTGCGGGACGCGGACCTGTCGGGCGCGGACCTGACCGGCGCGCTCTTCCTCACCCAGCCCCAGCTGAACGCGGCCCGCGGCGACGCCGCCACCCGGCTGCCGGAGGGCTTCGAGCGCCCGGCGCACTGGACCCGCTGACCGCCCCCGCGGCCGGCGCGCTCAGACCTCGTACACGTACGGCGTCATCGTCGTCAGCTCGGCGAAGCCCAGGCGCCCGAGGATCGGGCGGCTGGTGGGGGCGGCGTCGACCTGGACGTAGCGGTAGCCGCGGGCGAGCGCCGTCCGCGCCCGGTGGGAGACCAGGGCCCGGTAGAGGCCGCGGCCGCGCCACTCCTCGACGGTGCCGCCGCCGTACAGTCCGGCGAAGTCGCTGTCCCGCGGGAGGTCGAGGCGGGCGGAGCTGACCGGGACGCCGTCGGCGAGGGCGACCACCGCGGCGACGGAGTCGGGCGCGGCGGCGAGCTGGTCGAGCATCCGGCTGCCGAGGTGCGAGCCGTCGGTGCCGAAGGCCCGGTCGTGGACCTCGACCATCATCCGCACTCCGGCCTCGTCGGTGACCGGGTGGAGCACCACGCCCTCGGGGAGGTCCACGGCGGTGGGCAGGGCGGCCGCCTCGGCGACCATCAGGGTCTCGGACTCCTCGGCGGTGAAGCCGGCGGCGAGCAGCCGGTCGGCCAGGTCGGCGGGGCCGTCGTGCCCGTACACCGTCCATTCGAAGGAGTGGCCGGCGGCGCGGAAGAAGCTGATCTGGGCGGCGATGGCCGCGTCGGCGTCCTGGGGGCCGAGGCCGGACCACAGGACACCGTTCCAGGCGTAGGCGGGCCCGGTGTGGCGGACGACGAGGCCGTCGCGCTCGACGCGGCATCCGGGTCCGTCGGGGCGGGCCTGGATGCGGCGCTGTCGGTCGAAGGTGGTGCGCAGTGCGGTGATGTCCATGGCCGCCACCTCAGCATCCGCCGTGCCCGCAGTGCCACTGGTTTACCAGGTCACGGGCAGCGTCTCGGGTCCTCGGTTGACCGTGCCGACGCGCCAGGCGACCTGGTCGGGCGGGACGGCGAGCGCGAGGCCGGGGAAGCGGTCGAGCAGGGTGCCGAGCATGACCTCGGCCTCCATGCGTGCCAGTTGGGCGCCGGCGCAGTAGTGGGCGCCGTGACCGAAGGCCAGGTGCGGGGCCTCGTCGCGGTCGAGGTCGAGCCGGTCGGGGTCGGTGTAGACGCCCGGGTCGCGGTTGGCGGCCGGGTAGAACACGAAGACGGCCTCTCCCTCGCGGATGGTGACGCCGCCGACCTCGACGTCGGCGGTGGCGACGCGGGGCATGCCGACGCCGCCGCGCTGGGGGATGAAGCGCAGGAGTTCGTCGACGGCCCTGGGCAGCCGGGCCGGGTCGGCGCGGAGCTTGGCCGTCTGCTCGGGGTGGACGAGGAGCACGTACACCATGGTGGAGACGATGTTGCGGACGGCGTCGAGGCCGTTGAGGGTGAGCATCACGGTCATCGACACCAGTTCCGGGGTGCTGATCCCGCCGGCCTCGCGCGCCGCGGCGAGCTCGCTGACCAGGTCGTCGCCGGGGCGTGCGGCGCGGTGCCGGGCGAGGTCGGCGAAGTAGCCGGCGATCTCCTTCTTGACGGACTCGCCCTCGGCGGCGGTGGTGTCGTGCGAGAGGACCCCGGCCCGCCAGGCCTCGACGCGGTCGAGGTCGGCGGCGGGGACGCCGAGGAGTTCGGCGATGACGGTGGCGGACAGCGGGCCGACGAAGGTCTCGGCGAGGTCGGCGGGCGGGCCCGTCCGCAGGGTGCTCAGCGCGAGGGCGCCGGCCATCCGCTCGGTGTGCTCGCGCAGCGCGGTCATGCGGCGGCGGCCGAAGGTGGGGGCGATGAGCTTGCGCAGCCGGGTGTGGTCGGGCGGATCGGCGCGGCCGACGCCGCCGGCCGGGGCGAGGGTGTGCGGGGTCATGCTGGTGATGGGCCTGCCGACGGTGAGGGCCCGGCTCATCCGCGGGTCGGCGGAGACGGACTTGACGTCCTCGTAGCGGGTCACGAGCCAGGCGTGGCCCTCGCCGTGCGGCAGACGTACCCGGGCGACCGGCTCCTCGCGCAGGAGCCGGTGCGGCAGCGGGTCGAAGGTCGTGTCGGGCAGCGGGACCACGGCCCAGTCGTGGACGCCCGGGCCGTTCCCTTCGGTTGGGTTCATGGCGTGGGGGCCGTCTCCTCCGGGCGTCCGGCGTCGTGCCGGAGCGGGGTGATCTGTTCGATGTCGTAACGGATCCGGAGCTGTTCGACGGCCTCGTGGTCGACCGGTCCGCCCGCGCCGAGGATGCCCATCAGTTCCTCGAAGTAGTTCTCGTGGTAGGTGGGCGGTGCGACCTGGAAGAGCATGCGGGCGGGACGTCCGCCGAGGTTGGCGAAGGCGTGCGGGCAGCCGGGCGGGACGAGCATGAGCGTGCCGGGGGTGGCCCGCACGGGGCGCTGTCCGTCGGCCGAGCGCCAGCCGTACCAGCTGTCGGCGATGCGCACCTCGGGTTCGAAGGCGAGCACGTCGAGCTCGCCTTCGAGGAGGTAGAACAGCTCCTCGGCCCGGCCGTGGGTGTGCGCGCCGACGTCGAAGCCCGGCGGGACGACCACTTCGAAGGTGGAGGCGGTGGGGGTGTGTTCACCGGTGACCTTGAAGGTGACGTGCTGGGCGGGGGTGGACAGGGTCCTGCCCTCCCCCGGTGGCACGATCAGGCCGCTGAGGGTCATCGTCGCGTCGGTCCTCTCACCAGGTGACGGGCAGGGTCTCGGGGCCGCGGATCAGGGCGCCGCGCTGCCAGCGGATCTCCTCCTCGGGGACGGCGAGGCGCAGATCGGGGAAGCGGGTCCACAGGGTGTCGAGCAGGATCTCGGACTCGATGCGGGCCAGGGCGGAGCCGGGGCAGTAGTGCGGGCCGTGGCCGAAGGCGACGTGCGGGTTGTAGCCGCGGTCGAAGTCGAGCTTCTCCGGGTCGGGGAAGACGGAGGGGTCGCGGTTGGCGGTGAGGTACGAGACGTAGACGGGGTCTCCCTTGGCGATGGCGACGCCGCCGACCTCGACGTCCTCCATGGCGATCCGGGAGAGACCGACGGCGTTGCGGTGCGGGATGTAGCGCAGCAGCTCGTCGACGGCCGCCGGGAGCAGCTCGGGTTCGGCGCGCAGCCGGGCGAGGTGCTCGGGGTGGGTGAGCAGCGCGTAGACCATGTTGGCGCTGTTGTTGCGGACGGCGTGGGCCCCGCCGATCTGGATGAGGACGGCGAGGCCGACGGCCTCGTTCTCGTCGAGGGTGCCGTCGTCGACGGCGTCGGCGAGGACGGCGGCGAGCGTCTCCTTGCCGGTGCCGTGGTTGCGGCCGATGAGTTCGGTGAAGTACCGGGCCATCTCGCTCTTGGCGCGCTCGCTCGCCTCGCGGCCGGCGGCGGAGGAGATGATGGTGTCGGACCAGTTCGCCATGAGCGGCTGGTCGCCTTCGGGGACGCCCATGAGTTCGCTCACCATGGCGAGCGGGAAGGGCCGGTTGACCATCTCCATCAGGTCGGCGGGCGGGCCGTGCCGTTCGAGGCGGTCGAGGAGGCCGTCCATGACCTCCTGGGCGTGGTCGCGCAGGGAGCGCAGGGCGCGGGCGCTGAAGGCGCGGGCGACGACCCGGCGCATCCGGGTGTGGTCCGGCGGGTCGGCGAAGCCGACGGCGCCTTCCATGGGGATGAAGTGGGGGGCGAGCCGGGTGATGGAGCGGCCGTAGACGGCCTGGCGGCTGAAGCGGGGGTCGACGGAGACGAACTTGACGTCCTCGTAGCGGGTGACGAGCCAGGCGTGGCCCTCGCCGTGCGGGAGGCGCACCCGGGTGACGGGGTCCTCGTGGAGGAGCTTGGCGAGGAGCGGGTCGAAGGCGAGTCCGGTGAGGTCGGGGACGGCCCAGAAGTGCACCTGGGGGTCTTCCGTGTTCTCGGGGTTCTGCGTGGTCGTGGTCATGGAGCCACCGCCGCTGTCGTGGTGAGTGTCGTGGGGAGGGGGGTTGCGTCGGAAGGGTCGGGGGGCGTGCCGGTCCAGCGGCCGAGGGAGATCTCGGCGGTGATGCCGGGGCCGAAGCCGGCGATGAGGCCGGTGGCGCCGGGGGCGGCCCCGCCCTCGTCGAAGAGCCGGCGCAGGGCGTCGAGGACGACGGCGCTGGCGATGTTGCCGTACTCGGTGAGCGTGGCCCGGCTGAAGCGGAACATGCCGGGGACCACGTCGAGGTGTTTGCCGAGGTCGTCGAGGATGCGGGGGCCGCCGGCGTGGATGATGTAGAAGTCCTGGCGGCCGGCGTCCCGGCCGTGCCGGTCGGCGAGGTCGACGAGGGCGGGGGCGAGCTGCTCCATGGTGCCGGGGACGCGCTTGTCGAGCAGGAAGTGGAATCCGGTCTCGCGGACCTGGTAGGCGATCCACTCCTCGCTGTCGGGTACGAGGTGGGAGCCGTTGTGTTCGAGCAGGACGCCGGTGCCGCCGGAGCCGCGGACCACGGCGGCGGCGACGGCGTCGCCGAAGAGGCCGTTGGAGAGCAGGTTGCCGACGGTGAGGTCGGTGGGCTGGTAGCACAGGGAGCAGAACTCGCAGGCGACGATGAGCGCGTTGGCCCCGGGGTAGGCGGCGCAGAAGTCGTGGGCGCGGTTGATCGCCGCCCCGCCGGCCGCGCAGCCCAGCTGGGCGATGGGCAGCTGCCGGGTGTCGCTGCGGAAGCCGAGGTTGTTGATCATCCAGGCGGTGAGCGAGGGCATCATGAAGCCGGTGCACGAGACGTAGACGATGAGGTCGATGTCGCGGGCGTCGAGGCCGGCGTGGGCGAGGGCCTCGGCGACGACGGCGGGGACGCGTGCCTTGGCCTCGGTCTCGTAGGTGGCGTTGCGTGCCTCGAAGCCCGGGTGGGCGAGGGTGCGCTCGATCGGCTGCACCAGGTGCCGCTGGGCGACGCCCGTGTTCCCGATCAGGCGCAGCACGAGGGGCAGCTGCTCGTGGCCCGCGTGCAGGGTGCGGGCCAGATCGAGGGTCTCTTCCTGGGTGATCGTGTGCTCGGGCACGGCGACGGCAGGACGGCACAGGACAGGCATGGGGGTCCATTTCGTCCGGGGGGTGGGGAGTTGAGCCGGACGGGATCATCTTCGGTTCCCCCTTCCCGCCCGCAGCACCGTTCCTGCATCGTCGCGGACAATCACACCCGAATGTGTGATCTTCTCCGGACGTCCGTGACCTGCGGGATTCGCCGGGCGCGACGGCGGGCCCGGGGCCGCGGGGGCGTGCCGGGCGAGTGAAGAAAACCCGTCCCACCCTCTTGCCAACCCCCCGGTGCCGCCGGATTTACTGACCCCGGAAGGATCAACCGAATGATCGGTCGTCCGTTTTACGGCGGGCGGCGGGGCGGTACGCAACGGCAAGGGAGTGACGCATGAGCGAGCTGCTGGACGCGGGCGAGCGACTCGGACGCGAGGAGCTGGAGACGCTCCAGCTGGAACGGCTGCGCGCCACCCTGCGGCACGCCTACGACAACGTCGCGTTCTACCGGCACTCCTTCGACCGGGCCGGGGTGCGGCCCGAGGACTGCCGGACCCTCGCCGACCTGGCCCGCTTCCCCTTCACCGCCAAGGCCGATCTGCGCGCGCACTACCCCTTCGGCATGTTCGCCGTCGACCAGGCGCGGATCCGCCGCATCCACGCCTCCAGCGGGACGACCGGACAGCCCACCGTCGTCGGCTACACCGAACGCGACCTGGACACCTGGGCGGACGTCGTCGCCCGTTCGCTGCGCGCGGCCGGCGCCCGCCCCGGCCACAAGGTGCACGTGGCCTACGGTTACGGCCTGTTCACCGGCGGCCTCGGCGCGCACTACGGGGCCGAACGGCTCGGCTGTACGGTGATCCCCGCCTCGGGCGGCATGACGGCCCGCCAGGTCCGGCTCATCCAGGACTTCCGGCCCGAGATCATCATGGTGACCCCCTCGTACATGCTGACCCTCCTCGACGAGTTCGAGCGCCAGGGGATCGACCCGCGCACCACCTCCCTGAAGGTGGGCGTCTTCGGCGCCGAGCCCTGGACCGAGGAGATGCGCCGGGAGATCGAGGAGCGCTTCGCGCTCGACGCCGTCGACATCTACGGGCTCTCCGAGGTGATGGGCCCGGGCGTGGCGCAGGAGTGCGTGGAGACCAAGGACGGCCTGCACATCTGGGAGGACCACTTCTACCCCGAGATCGTCGACCCGATCACCGGCGAGGTGCTGCCCGACGGGGAGGAGGGCGAGCTGGTCTTCACCTCCCTGACCAAGGAGGCGATGCCGGTGATCCGCTACCGCACCCGCGACCTCACCCGGCTGCTGCCCGGCACCGCCCGGGTCTTCCGGCGCATGGAGAAGGTCACCGGACGCAGCGACGACATGGTGATCCTGCGCGGGGTGAACCTCTTCCCCACCCAGATCGAGGAGATCGTCCTGCGCACCCCCGGCGTCGCGCCCCACTTCCAGCTCCGGCTCACCCGCGAGGGCCGGCTCGACGCCCTGACGGTGCGGGCCGAGGCCCGGCCCGACGCGGGCCCGGAGCAGCGCGCGGAGGCGGTGCGGAGCATCGCGGCGGCGGTCAAGGACGGGATCGGGGTGTCGGTGGGCGTGGAGGTGGTCGACCCCGAGACGCTGGAGCGCTCGGTGGGGAAGATCAGGCGGATCGTCGACCTGCGGGGCGGCGCGTAGCCTGGAGGGAGGAGGTGGTTGCGATGCTGGCGGACTCCCCCATAGCCGCGATCATTCCGGTCGGCGACATGGCCCGTGCGAAGCGCTTCTACACCGAGACCCTCGGCCTCACGCTCACGAAGGAAGCACCCGAGGACACCCGGCTCACCACGGGCGGCACGACGATCGGTCTGTACGAGACCCCCTACGGCGGCAAGGCCGAGCACACCCTGGCGAGCTGGAAGGTCGAGGACCTCGACGCCGAGATGAAGGAGCTGCGCTCCAAGGGGGTCACGTTCGAGGACTACGACCTGCCGGGGCTCAAGACGGTCGACGGCGTGGTCGAGTCGGACACCATGCGGGGTGCCTGGTTCAAGGACAGCGAGGGGAACATCCTGTGCGTGATGGAGGAGCGCGAAGGCTGAGTCCCCCGCCCTCCCCCGTCCGTCACGTCACGAGGCGCCGAAGCGGTCGCGCAGCTCGCGCTTGAGGATCTTGCCGCTGGCGTTGCGGGGCAGCTCGTCCACGAACAGCACCCTCTTGGGCGCCTTGAAGTGGGCGAGCTTCTCCCGTGCGTGCGCGAGGAGTTCGGCCTCGGTCACCCGCTCGCGCGGGACGACGAAGGCGGTGACCGCCTCGATCCAGCGCTCGTCCGGGAGACCGACGACGGCGGCCTCGGCGACGGACGGGTGGGTGTAGAGGACGTCCTCTACCTGCCGGGAGGCGACGAGGACGCCCCCGGAGTTGATGACGTCCTTCACCCGGTCGACGACGGTGAGGTACCCCTCGGCGTCCCGCACCGCCAGGTCGCCCGAGTGGAACCAGCCGCCCCTGAACGCCTCCGCCGTCTCCTCCGGCTTGTCCCAGTACCCGGTGCACAACTGCGGTGATCGGTAGACGACTTCGCCCGGGGTGCCGGCCGGCGCGTCCTCGCCCCGCTCGTCGACGACCCGGGCCTGGACATGGCGGACCGGGCGGCCGCAGGAGTCCATCCGCCCCTCGTGCTCGTCCGGGCCGAGGACGGTGGCCAGCGGACCGATCTCGGACTGGCCGAAGCAGTTGTAGAAGCACAGCGAGGGCAGCCTTTCGCGCAGCCGCTCCAGGACGGGCACCGGCATGATCGAGGCGCCGTAGTAGGCCTTGCCCAGGGCGGAGAGCTCGCGGGTGGCGAAGCCGGGGTGGTCGGCGAGCCCGATCCACACGGTGGGCGGGGCGAACAGGCTGTCGCACCGCCCGGATTCGACCAGGTCGAAGAGGACGTCCGGGTCGGGCCCGTCGACGATGGTGTTCTCGGCGCCCACGGCCAGATAGGGCAGCAGGAAGACGTGCATCTGCGCCGAGTGGTAGAGCGGCAGCGAGTGCACCGGCCGGTCGTCCTGGTGCAGGTCGAGGGCGTCGATCGCGCTCGCGTACTCGTGGGTGAGGGCCCGGTGCGCCATCATCGCGCCCTTGGGCAGGGCGGTGGTGCCCGAGGTGTACAGCAGCTGCACGAGGTCGCTCGGGTCGCTGTCCGACACGTACGGCCGTGGCGCGGCGAGCGCCGCGAGCAGCGAGTCCTCGGCGTCCCGCAGGTGCCGTACGGGGATGTCGTCCGGGACGCGTCCGGCGAGGGAGGGGTCGGCGAGGACCAGGGAGCTGCCCGACTGGCGCAGGATGTAGTCGAGGTCCCCGCCGGTGAGGTGCTGGTTGACCGGCACGTGCACGAGGCCGGCCCGGGCGCAGGCGAGGAAGGCGATCAGACAGGCGTCCGAGTTGTGGGCGTAGGTCGCCACCCTGTCCCCCCGCGCGAGGCCGCCGTCCGGGTCCCGCAGCACGGCGGCGGCCGTGGAGACGGCGGCGTCGAGTTCGGCGTAGGTCCAGGTCCGGTCCGCGTAGCGCAGGGCGGTCCGGCCGGGGGCGCGCCGGGCGCTCGCGCGCAGCACGTCGTCGACGGTCCCGGAGAGCAGCGCGCGTTCCAGTCGTCCCAGTTGCTCCAGTCGCTCCATGGACGCCGATCCTGGGCGGGGCGGGGCAGGGCGGTCAAGTACCTCGGATACCGAACGGGATGTTGACAAAGCAAGCGCTCAGCTGAGTGCATGGCCCAACCCGTATGCACGGCACACCCGTTGGGAGGCACCTTGCACCTCCGCACCTTGTTCCCCGTCCGGTTCAGACGCCTTGCGCTGGTCGGCGCGGCGTTCGCGACCGTCACCGCCTCGCTGCCCGCCGCCGCGGTCGCCGACGCCGGCGACCGCGGCCACCACCCCGCGGACCGGGGTCTTTCGGCCGTCATCCGCTACACCGAATACGGCATCCCGCACATCGTCGCCACGAGCTACGCGGACCTCGGCTTCGGCACCGGCTGGGCGCAGGCCGCGGACCAGGTCTGCGTCCTCGCCGACGGCTTCGTGACCGTGGCCGGCGAGCGCTCGCGGTACTTCGGCGCCGACGCCGCACCGGACGGGTCCCTGTCCTCGGCGACGAAGAACCTCTCCAGCGACCTGTTCTTCCGCGGGGTCCGGGAGGCGGGCACGGTCGAGGCGCTGCTCGCGACGCCCGCGCCGGCCGGCCCCGGTCGGCAGGCGAAGGAGCTGATGCGCGGCTGGGCGGCCGGGTACAACGCGTGGCTGCGGAAGAACCGCGTCACCGACCCGGCCTGCGCCGGAGCCGACTGGGTCCGCCCGGTCACCGAGCTCGACGTGGCACGGCGCGGCTGGGCGGTCTCCGTGCTCGGCGGCCAGGGGCGTGCCGTGGACGGCATCACGGCCGCGAAGCCGCCGGCCGCGACCGCCGGGCCCGTCGCCGGAACCGCCGCCCCGGACACCCCGGACCCCGGGCGCACGGCAGAAGCGGCCCGCGCCCTGTTCGCCGCCGAGAACGCCACCATGGGGTCCAACGCCGTCGCCTTCCACGGCTCCACCACGGCGGGCGGGGGCGGGCTGCTGCTCGGCAACCCGCACTACCCCTGGCAGGGCGGGCGGCGCTTCTGGCAGTCCCAGCAGACCATCCCGGGCGAGCTGAACGTCTCCGGCGCCTCGCTGCTCGGCACCAGCCTCGTCAGCATCGGCTTCAACGCCAAGGTGGCCTGGAGCCACACCGTCGCCACCGGCGTCCCGCTCAGTCTGCACCAGCTCTCCCTCGACCCGGCCGACCCCACCGCGTACCTCGTGGACGGCAGGCCGGAGCGGATGACCCCGCGCAGCGTCACCGTCCAGGTCAAGGGCGGCGACCCGGTCACCCGCACCCAGTGGTGGACCCGGTACGGGCCGGTGGTGTCCGGGCTCGGGGCGCAGCTGCCCCTGCCGTGGACCACGACGACGGCCTACGCGCTGAACGACCCCAACGCCGCCAACCTGCGGGCCACCGACACCGCGCTCGGCTTCGCCAGGTCCGGCTCCACGCAGGGGCTCGCCGAGACGCTGCGGCGCACCCAGGGCCTGCCGTGGGTGAACACGATCGCCGCCGACTCCTCGGGGCACACCCTGTTCACCCAGGCGCAGCTGCTGCCGCGGATCACCGACGAGCTGGCCCAGCGCTGCTCCACTCCGCTCGGCCGGGTCACCTACCCGTCCTCCGGTGTCGCGGTGCTCGACGGCTCGCGCGGCGACTGCGCGCTCGGCTCGGACCCGGACGCGGTGCAGCCGGGGGTCTTCGGGCCCGCGCGGATGCCGGTGCTGCGGGACGCCCCGTACGTGGAGAACTCCAACGACAGCGCCTGGTTGGCCAACGCCGAACAGCCGGTCACCGGCTACGAGCGGATCTTCGGCACCGTCGGCACCCCGCGCTCGCTGCGCACCCGCGGCGCCGTGGAGGACGTGGCGGCCATGGCGGAGCGCGGCGGCCTCACCGTGGCCGACCTGCAGCGCCAGCAGTTCGCGAACCGCGTCCCCGCCGGCGATCTGGCGGCGGCCGACGCGGCCCGGGCCTGCTCCGCGGTCCTCGCGGACGATCCCGAGGCGTGCCGGGTGATCGGCGCCTGGGACCGCACCGTGGACACCGGCAGCCGGGGCGCGCTGCTCTTCGACCGCTTCTGGCGCAGGTTCACGGGCACGGCGAAGCCGGCCGACCAGTGGAAGGTGCCGTTCTCGGCGGCCGACCCGGTCCGCACGCCCCACACCCTGAACACCGACTCCCCCGCCTTCGCCCAGGCGCTCAGGGACGCGGTGGCGGAGCTGCGCGCCGCGGGGATCGCGCTCGACGCGCCGCTCGGACAGCACCAGTTCGTGGTGCGCAACGGGGTGCGCATCCCGGTGGGCGGCGGCACCGAGGCGCTGGGCGTCTGGAACAAGACGGAGCCCGTGTGGAATCCGGCGGGCGGCGGCTACACGGAGGTCGCGCACGGCAGCAGCCATGTCCAGGCCGTGGGCTGGGACGGCGGCCGGTGCCCGGTGGCCCGCACCCTCCTGACGTACTCCCAGTCCTCGAACCCCGAATCGCCGCACTACAGCGACCAGACGGCCCTGTACTCCGGCGAGCGCTGGGTGACCTCCCGGTTCTGCGAGCGGGACATCCTGCGCTCCCCGGAGCTCCGGATCGTGGTCGTCAGGGGCTGAACGACAGGAAGACGAAGGCGGCGAAGATCGACAGGTGGACGCCGCCCTGGAGCAGGGTGGCCCGTCCGGGCACCACGGTCAGGGCGCTCACCACGGCGGTGAGCACGAGCAGCACCATGTGGAGGGCGCCCAGGCCGAGCACGAGGGGGCCGGAGAGCCAGATCGAGGCGAGCGCGATCGACGGGATGGTCAGGCCGATGCTGGCGATGGCGGAGCCGTAGGCCAGGTTCATGCTGGTCTGCATCCGGTCCCGGCGGGCCGCGCGCACGGCGGCGAGGGTCTCGGGGAGCAGCACCATCAGGGCGATGACGACACCGACGACGGCCTTGGGCAGGCCCGCGGACTCGACGCCGTCCTCGATGGTGGGCGAGACCAGCTTGGCGTTGCCGACGACGGCGACCAGGGCGACCACGAGCAGGCCGAGGCTGATCCACATCTCGCGGGAGGTGGGCGGCTCGGCGTGCTCGTCCTCGGACTCGCCGCCGTCCCGGTCGGGCCGCGGCACCGGCAGGAAGTAGTCGCGGTGCCGGACCGTCTGGACGGCGACGAACACCCCGTACAGGCAGAGGGAGGCGACGGCGGCGAAGGCCAGCTGGGCGGTGGAGAACTCGGGGCCCGGGTGGCTGGTGGTGAAGGCCGGCAGGACCAGGGTCATGGTGGCGAGGGTGCAGACGGTGGCGAGCGCGCCCCCGGAGCCCTCCGCGTTGAACACGGCGACCCGGTTGCGCAGCGCGGCGACCAGGAGCGAGAGGCCGACGATGCCGTTGCACGTGATCATGACGGCGGCGAAGACGGTGTCCCGGGCGTAGGTGGCGGTCTTGTCGCCGCCTCCGGCCATCAGGGTGACGATCAGTCCGACCTCGATGACGGTGACGGCGACCGCGAGGACGAGGGAGCCATAGGGCTCGCCGACCCGGTGGGCGACCACCTCGGCATGGTGGACGGCGGCGAGCACCGCGGCGAAGAGGCAGACCGCGATGAGGGCCACCGCGAAGCCGGGCAGGTCGCGCCCCCAGCCGAGGGCGAGGCCCACCGCGGCGACGATCGGCCCCCAGGTGGTCCACTGGCGTGTCAGTGCTGCGGTGCTCGAACTCATGCCCTGAATCCTGCCACAAAGGGCGGATTCTCCCTCGTGGCGTCGGAGCCGCGCCGCGTACGCCGCGCTCCGGCCGTCGAACTGACGCGGGCTCAGGATCCGTCAGAGCGGGCGGTCGTGGCCTTCCCAGTACGGATCGCGCAGCCGGCGCTTGTAGAGCTTTCCGTTGGGGTCGCGGGGCATGACCGTGATGAAGTCCACGGACTTCGGGCGTTTGTAGCCGGCGAGCCGGCCCTCGCAGTGGGCCAGGATGTCGGCGGCGAGCGCGGGCCCCGGCTCGTGGCCCTCCGCCGCCTCGACGACCGCCTTGACCTCCTCGCCCCAGTCGGCGTGCGGGATCCCGAAGGCGGCGGCGTCGGCGACGGCGGGATGGGCGAGGAGCGCGGCCTCGATCTCGGCGGGGTAGATGTTCACCCCGCCCGAGATGATCATGTCGATCTTGCGGTCGCGGAGGAAGAGGTAGCCGTCCTCGTCGAGGACGCCGAGGTCGCCGACGGTGAAGAAGTCCCCGATCCGGCTCGACCGCGTCTTGGCCTCGTCGCCGTGGTAGCGGAAGCCGCCGGTGCTCATCTTCATGTACACGGTGCCCAGCTGCCCCGCCGGCAGCCGCTTGCCGTCGTCGTCGAAGACGGCGAGCTCGCTGATGGGCCAGGCGCGGCCGACGGTGCCGGGCTTCTTCAGCCAGTCCTCCGCGGTGGCGAAGGCGCCGCCGCCCTCGCTGGCCGCGTAGTACTCCTCGACGCACGTCCCCCACCAGTCGATCATCGCCCGCTTGACGTGGTCGGGGCAGGGCGCGGCGCCGTGGATGGCGTGCCGCATGGAGGAGACGTCGTAGCGGTTCCTGGTCTCCTCGGGCAGCGCGAGCAGCCGGTGGAACTGGGTGGGCACCATGTGGGTGTGGGTGCAGCGGTGGGTGTCGATGAGCCGCAGCATCTCCTCGGGGGTCCACTTGTCCATGAGGACGAGCGGGTGCCCGATGTGCAGCGCGGCTCCGGCGAACTGGAGCACGGCCGTGTGGTAGAGCGGCGAGCAGACCAGGTGCACGTTCCCGTCGAAGGGGCGGATGCCGAAGATGCCGAGGAAGCCGCCGAGGTAGGTCTCCTCCGGGAGTTTTCCGGGCAGCGGCCTGCGGATGCCCCGGGGGCGGCCGGTGGTGCCCGAGGTGTAGTTCATGACCCAGCCGAGGGTGCGGTCGTCGGGCGCCGACGCGGGCCGGCCGTCGAGGAGTTCGGCGTACGGGCGGAATCCGGGGAGCTCGCCGACCGCGTAGCGGTGGCTCGCGGGCAGGCGGGCCTCGTCGGCGGCCTGGGCGGCGGCCTCGGCGAAGCGCTCGTGGGCGATGAGGACCTTGGCGCCGGAGTCGGAGACGATCCAGGCGATCTCGGGGCCGACCAGGTGGTGGTTGACCGGGACGAGGTAGAAGCCGGCCTGGGCGGCGGCGAGATAGGCGGTGAGGAAGGCGACCCCGTTGGGCAGCACGACGGCGAAGGCGTCGCCGCGCTCCATCCCCGCGGCGCGCAGACCGTGGACGAGCCGGTTGACGTCCGCGTGCAGGCGCCCGGCGGTCCACTCCTCGCCGTCGGGTGCGACCAGGACGACACGGGCCGGGTCGGCGGCGGCCTGCGACCAGAATCCGTTGGGCTGCTGCTGTTCGGTCATCAGACGCTCCTGCCGGCGATGCGGTTGATCCGGTCGATCGCCTTCTCGAAGCCGCGGGTGAGCTCGTCGAAGACCTGCTGGACGCTGCGCTCGGAGTTCATCCGGCCGACGATCTGGCCGACGGGGGTGCCGAGCAGCGGCGCGACCTCGTACTTCTGGATCCGGGAGACGGCATCGGCGACGAGGAGGCCCTGGAGCGGCATGGGCAGCGTCCCGGGGCCGGCGGGATCGTCCCAGGCGTCGGTCCACTCGGTGCGCAGCTGGCGGGCGGGCTTGCCGGTCAGGGCGCGGGAGCGGACGGTGTCCCCGGAGCCCGCGGCGAGGAGCTTGGCGGTGAGGGCGCGGGAGTGGAGCTCGGCCTCGGTGGTGGTGAGCCAGAGGGAGCCGAGCCAGACGCCCTGGGCGCCGAGGGCGAGCCCGGCGGCGATCTGCTCTCCGCTGCCGATGCCGCCGGCGGCGAGGACGGGCAGGGGGGCGACGGCCTCGACGACCTCGGGGGTGAGCACCATGGAGGCGATCTCCCCGGTGTGGCCGCCGGCCTCGTAGCCCTGGGCGACGACGATGTCGATGCCGGCGTCGGCGTGGTGGCGGGCGTGCCGGGCGCTGCCGGCGAGGGCGGCGACGAGCACGCCCTGGGCGTGGGCGCGCTCGACGACGTCGGCGGGCGGCGAGCCGAGGGCGTTGGCCAGGAGCCTGATGGGGTAGTCGAAGGCGACGTCGAGCTGGCTCCGGGCGACCTGCTCCATCCAGCCGGTGATGCGCCAGCCGGAGGCCTCGCCCTCGGCGAGCTCGGGGACGCCGTGCTTGGCGAGGGTGGCGCGGACGAACTCCCGGTGTCCCTCCGGGATCATCGCCTCCACGTCGGCCTCGCTGACCCCCTCGACCTTTTTGGCGGGCATCACCACGTCGAGGCCGTAGGGCAGTCCGTCGGTGTGTTCCTGCATCCAGTCGAGGTCGCGGGCGAGCTCGTCCGGCGCGGTGTAGCGGACCGCGCCGAGGACGCCGAATCCGCCGGCTCTGGTGATGGCGGCGGCCACCGCGGGGAAGGGCGTGAAGCCGAAGATGGCGTGCTCGATCCCCAGTGTGCGACTCAGCTCCGTCTTCATGGGCGGCAGGATGCCGCAGCGGCCCTGCCGAGGGAAGAGATTTTCTGATGCAGTGTCAGATTTCTTGGCCTCCCGCGCGCTTCCCCGACTCACGTCCCCTCCGGTAGGAAAGTTTCAGATCTTGCCGGAGTGGCCGGAGTTTTCTTTCAGGGAGCGGTGAGAGAGGGTGGGCATGACGGAGGAGTCGGGGAACGGCGCGGCGAACGCGTCGAGGACGGGCAGCCGGGCACCGAGCCGCCGCGCTTTCGGCGGTGGCGCCCTCGCCCTGGGAGGTGCGCTGATGATCGGTACGGTGCCGGGGGCCGCGGCCGCGCCCGGGCCCGGCTCCGGCGGCGGAGGCCCGACCGCGCCGGCCGGCGGGCCCGACCGCGCGCGGCGCACCACGCTGCGGCACGGCTCGGCCGAGCAGGCCGGACTGCTGCCCGCGCACCTGGACCGGCTGGTCGCCGACGCCGAGTCCTACCTCCACCCCTCGCCCGAGCACCCCTGGTACGCGGGCGCGGTGCTGCTCGCCGGGCGCGGCGGGACGGTCGCACTGCACCACCCGATCGGTATGGCCGTGCGCTACGCGTCGTACGACGAGAGGACCGACACCGGCGTCGAACTCCCGGCGGACCGGCGGATCCCGATGGCCGAGGACACCGTCTTCGACCTCGCCTCGGTCTCCAAGCTCTTCACCTCCATCCTGGCGGTGCAGCAGATCGAGCGGGGCGCGCTGGCCCTGGAGGAGCGGGTCACGACGTACCTCCCGGAGTTCGGGGGACCGACGGGGGCCGGGGGCAAGCGGGAGATCACGGTCCGTCAGCTGCTCACCCACACCTCGGGGTTCCGCGCCTGGATCCCCCTGTACAAGGAGCCGACCCGGGAGGGCCGGCTGCGGCTGCTGTGGAACGAGGTGCCGGCGAACCCCCCGGGCACGGTCTACCTCTACTCCGACCTCAATCTGATCACGCTCCAGCTGATCCTGGAGGAGATCACCGCTCACCCCCTGGATGCACTGCTCCGAACCGAGATCACCGCTCCGCTCGGGATGCACCGCACACGCTTCAACCCGCCGCCCTCCTGGCGCCCGTCGATCGCCGCCACCGAGGACGCCCGCGCGCCCTGGTCCGGACTGGACCGCGGCATGGTGTGGGGCGAGGTCCACGACGAGAACGCGTACGGCATGGGCGGGATCGCCGGCCACGCCGGGGTCTTCTCCACCGCCTGGGACCTCGCCGTCCTCGCCCGGACGCTGCTCAACGGCGGGGCGTACGGCGACGCCCGCATCCTCTCCCCCGCCTCGGTGGAGCTGATGTTCACCGACTTCAACACCGCCTTCCCCGGCGACGAACACGGCCTCGGCTTCGAGCTCTACCAGCACTGGTACATGGGCGCGATGGCCACCCCGCGCACCGCGGGCCACACCGGATTCACGGGCACCAGCCTGGTCCTGGACCCCACCACCGACACCTTCCTCGTGGTCCTCGGCAACTCCGTGCACCCCGTGCGCACCTGGCGCTCCGGCTCCGCCCCGCGCGTCACCGCCGCCGACCACCTGGCACGCGCGGTACCGGTCCACCCGGCGCGCGGGCGCACGGCCTGGTTCTCCGGCATGGCGAGCGACACCACCGCCACCCTCACCCTGCCCGCCGTCCCCGGCGCCGCCCGCCTCACCTGTGCCCTGTGGTGGGACACCGAGCCCGGCACCGACGCCGCCCACCTGGAGACCTCCGCCGACGGCGGCGCGACCTGGCGCCCGCTGCCCTTCACCACCGGCTCCGGCGACCCGCACCCCGCGGGCACGGCGAGCGGCTGGTCGGGCCGCACCTGGCACACGGTCACGGCCGAGCTGCCGGCCCCGTCGAAGACCCCCCTCCGGCTGCGCTGGCGCTACTCGACCGACCGCCGGTACGTCGGGCGGGGCGTGTACGTGGACGCCCTGCGCGTCCTGGACGCCACGGGAAAGCCCGTGTTCGACGAGGCCCGCCCCGCGGACGGGTCACGGATCGAGGCGGCGGGCTGGGTCAGGTCGGCGGACTAGGCCGTGTACGGAAATCGGCGCCGTCTGCCCGCAGGGCGGGACGTTCCGGACCCGGCCTAGGGGCCCTGGCCGGAAGGGGGCTCCGGCTGCGGACGCCCCGCCGCCTCGCGCAGGGCGTCGAGGACCGGTCGGATCAGCGGGTGCTCCTCCGCCCCGCGGCGGACCGCGGCGAACACGCGGCGGGTGGGGGCGACCCCGTCGACCGGGCGCACGACCACACCGGTGAGGTCGGTGCCGCGCAGTGCGGAGCGGGGCACCAGGGCCACGCCCGCACCCGCCGCGGCGAGGGCGACGACCGCGCGGAAGTCGTCGGAGACATGGGCGAAGCCGGGGGCGAAACCCGCGTACTCGCAGGCCAGGACGGTGACGTCATGGCAGGGATTGCCGGTGGACTGGCCGATCCAGGGGTCCTTGGCCAGCTCGGCGAGGGAGATCCGCTCGCGGTCCGCGTAGGGATGGCCCGGTGGCAGCACGGCGTCGAACGGCTCCGCGTACAGCGGTACGCGGGTGAGACGGGCGTCGTCCTCGCCGGGCGCCCCGCGGTACTCGACGGCGACCGCGACGTCCACCTGCCGGTCCAGCACCATGAGCAGGCTCTCGTCGCCCTCGGCGTCGCGGACCCGCACCCGGATGCCGGGCGCGTTCTCGGCGAGGGAGCCGATGGCGGGGGCGACGACCAGGCCGATGCCGGTGGCGAACGCGGCCACCGTCACCGTGCCGGCCTCGCCCGAGCCGTACGCCGCCAGTTCGGCCTCGGCCCGCTCCAGCTGGGCGAGCACGGCGTTGGCGTGGCTCAGCAGGATCTCGCCGGCCGGGGTGAGCCGCACGCCCCGGGCGCTTCGGTCCACCAGGCGGTGACCGGTCTCCTGCTCCAGGGCGGCGAGCTGCTGGGAGACCGCGGACGGGGTGAGGTAGAGCGCGGCGGCAGCCGCCGTGACGGTACGGTGGTCGGCCACCGCCCGGAGGATGTGCAGCCGCCGCGCTTCGATCATGCCCCTAGTTTCGCAGGGCGTCCCGGGCCTCGACGAACGCGTCCACCGCGCGGTGCACGTCGTCCGTGGAGTGGGCGGCCGACAGCTGCACGCGGATGCGGGCCTGGCCCTGCGGCACGACCGGGTACGAGAAGCCGATCACGTAGACACCGCGCTCCAGGAGCAGCTCCGCCATCCGTCCCGCCTCGGCGGCGTCGCCGATCATGACGGGGGCGATCGCGTGGTCGCCGGGGAGGATGTCGAAGCCGGCCTCGGTCATGCGGGAGCGGAACAGCGCCGTGTTGGCGTTGAGGCGCTCGCGCAGGTCGCCGGCGGACTCCAGCAGGTCGAGGACCTTGAGGGAGGCGGCGGCGATGACCGGGGCGAGGGTGTTGGAGAACAGGTACGGGCGGGAGCGCTGGCGCAGCAGGGCGACGATCTCGGCGCGGGCAGCGACATAGCCGCCGGAGGCGCCGCCGAGGGCCTTGCCGAGGGTGCCGGTGATGATGTCGACGCGGTCCATCACGCCGTGCAGCTCGGGGGTGCCGCGGCCGCCGGGGCCGACGAATCCGACGGCGTGCGAGTCGTCGACCATCACCATGGCGTCGTAGCGCTCGGCCAGGTCGCAGATCTCGTCGAGCGGGGCGACGTAGCCGTCCATGGAGAAGACGCCGTCGGTGACGATCAGCTTGCGCCGGGCGCCGCCCTCGTTCGCCTCCTTGAGCTGCTGCTCCAGGTCGGCCATGTCGCGGTTGGCGTAGCGGAAGCGGCGCGCCTTGGAGAGGCGGATGCCGTCGATGATGGAGGCGTGGTTGAGGGCGTCGGAGATGACGGCGTCCTCGGGGCCGAGGATCGTCTCGAAGACACCGCCGTTGGCGTCGAAGCAGGAGGAGTAGAGGATCGTGTCCTCCTGGCCGAGGAAGGAGGACAGCCGCGCCTCCAGCTCCTTGTGGACCTCCTGGGTGCCGCAGATGAAGCGGACCGAGGCCATGCCGTAGCCCCAGCGGTCGAGCGCCTCGTGGGCGGCGGCGATCACCTCGGGGTGGTCGGCCAGGCCCAGGTAGTTGTTGGCGCAGAAGTTGAGCACCTCGCCGGGGCGGCCGCCCGAGGTGACCGCGACGGTCGCCGACTGGGGGGTGCCGATGACGCGCTCGGGCTTGTGGAGGCCGGCCTGCTTGATCTCTTCGAGGGTGGTGCGGAGGTCGTCGCGTACGGAATCGAACATGGGGAGTGCAGCTCCTGAAGGTCTACCGGGTCTACCTGAAGGTCTTCGGTCCGGGGGTCAGACGGTCCAGTCGAGGATGATCTTGCCGCCCTTGCCGGACGCCGCGTCGTCGAAGGCGGCCTCGAAGTCGGTGTACCCGTAGCGGCCGGTGATCACGGGGGCGAGGTCGAGACCGCCCTCCAGCAGCACCGACATGGCGTACCAGGTCTCGAACATCTCGCGGCCGTAGATCCCCTTGATGGTGATCATGGACGTGACGATCTTCGCCCAGTCGACGGAGAAGTCCTCGCTGGGCAGGCCGAGCATGGCGATCTTGCCGCCGTTGGTCATGTTGGCGACCATGTCGCGCATCGCGCGCGGGTTGCCGGACATCTCCAGGCCGACGTCGAAGCCCTCCTTCAGGCCGAGGGTGCGCTGGCCGTCGGCGATGCTCTGCTCGGCGACGTTCAGGGCGAGCGAGACGCCCGCCTTGCGGGCCAGGGCGAGGCGCTCCTCGCTGACGTCGGTGATCATCACGTGGCGCGCGCCGGCGTGCTTGGCGACCGCGGCGGCCATGATGCCGATCGGGCCCGCACCGGTGACCAGGACGTCCTCGCCGACGAGGGGGAAGGACAGCGCGGTGTGCACGGCGTTGCCGAAGGGGTCGAAGATCGCGGCGACGTCGAGGTCCACCTCGACCCGGTGCACCCACACGTTGGAGGCGGGGAGCGCGACGTACTCGGCGAACGCGCCGTCGCGGCCGACGCCGAGGCCGACGGTGGCGCGGCAGAGGTGGCGGCGCCCGGCCAGACAGTTGCGGCACTTGCCGCACACCAGGTGGCCCTCGCCGCTCACCAGGTCGCCGGCCGCGACGTCGGCGACGTCGCGGCCGGTCTCGACGACCTCGCCGACGAACTCGTGGCCGAGGGTCAGCGGCGTGGCGATGGTCTTCTGCGCCCAGCCGTCCCAGGAGCGGATGTGCAGGTCGGTCCCGCAGATACCGGTGCGCTTGACCTTGATCAGAACGTCACCAGGACCGATCTCGGGCTCGGGAACGTCCATGAGCCAGAGTCCCGGCTCCGCCTTGTGCTTGACCAGCGCCTTCAATGTAACGGCTCCCGACGTACGCGTCCTGTGATGTGCAGGTTCCGGGCGCGACGCACCCAAGATCCCTGGAAGAGAATCTTCCGTACCTGGGGCCCATGGTCCATCGAGGTTTTCTTAAGCGCACTCGCAGATCAGCTTCACACCGGGGGTGGGACGGGTCTGGGCGTCAACCCGGGGCCGTCAGATGCCCTCCCGTTCGAGGACCGCCATGGCCGCGTTGTGACCGGGCACGCCGCTCACTCCGCCGCCCCGGACCGCCCCGGCACCGCACAGCAGGACGTTGGCGTGCGCGGTCCCGACCCCCCAGCGCCCGGCGGCCCCCCGCGCGCCCTCGCCGTCCCCCTCGGCGTCTCCGTACGGGAAGGAGAGGTCGCGGTGGAAGATGTGCCCGCCGGGCAGTCGCAGCTCGCGTTCGAGATCGAGCGGGCTCTTCGCCTCGATGCACGGGCGGCCGTCGGCGTCCCGCGCCAGACAGTCCGCGATCGGCTCGTCGAGACAGGCGTCGAGCTGGTCGAGGGTGGCCTTGAGGAGCGCCTCGCGGGCCCCGTCGGGATCGGCGGCGAACAGCCGGGCGGGCGCGTGGAGTCCGAACAGGGTGAGGGTCTGGTAGCCGCGGGCGGCGGCCTCCGGGCCGAGGATGCCGGGGTCCGTCAGGGTGTGGCAGTAGATCTCGGACGGCGGCGCGGCGGGCAGCCGGCCGGCGGCGGCCTCGGCGTACGCGGTCGCCAACTGCCGGTATCCCTCGGCGATGTGGAAGGTACCGGCGAACGCCTCGCGGGGGTCGACGCGACGGTCGCGGAGCCGCGGCAGCCGGGTCAGCACCATGTTCACCTTGAGCTGGGCGCCCTCGGCCGGCGCCGGCGGCGGATCGCCGAGGAGGCCGGCCAGCGCCTGCGGGGAGGCGTTCACGAGGACGTGCTCCGCGGCGGCGACACCCTCGCCGTCGGCGGTGCGGTACGTGACCTCGGCGCGGCGCCCGTCGGTGTCGATCCGCACCGCCTCGTGACCGGTGAGGATCGTCGCCCCGGCCGAACGGGCCGCTTCGGCGAGGGCGTCGGTGAGGGCTCCCATGCCGCCGACGGGCACGTCCCAGTCGCCGGTGCCGCCGCCGATGACGTGGTAGAGGAAGCAGCGGTTCTGGAGGAGCGAGGGGTCGTGGGCGTCGGCGAAGGTGCCGATGAGCGCGTCGGTGAGGACCACCCCGCGCACCAGGTCGCTGGCGAAGGCCTTCTCCACGGCGACGCCGATGGGCTGCTCGAAGAGCATGTCCCAGGTCTCCTCGTCGTCGAGCCGCGCACGCAGCTCGGCGCGGTCGGGCAGCGGCTCGGTGAGCGTGGGGAAGATCCGCCGCGCGGCCCGCTCGGTCCGGCCGTAGAAGGCGCGCCACGCCTCGTACTCGCGGTCCGAACCGGTGAGCGCGGCGAAGGAGGCCCGGGTGCGGTCCCGGTCGCCGCCGACGAGCAGGCCGGAGTCGCCGTACGGGGTGTACGAGGAGACGGACCGTTTACGCACGGCGAAGCGCAGACCCAGCTCCCGGACGATCTTGTCCGGGAGCAGCGAGACGAGGTACGAGTAGCGGGACAGCCGGACGTCCACTCCGGCGAAGGGGCGCGTGGAGACGGCGGCGCCGCCGGTGGAACCCAGCCGTTCGAGCACGAGGACGCGACGGCCCGCCCGGGCGAGATAGGCGGCGGCGACCAGGCCGTTGTGCCCACCACCCACGATGACGGCGTCGTAATCGGAGGAGCGCTGTGCGGTCATGCCCCTTGCTAGCACCTGTGGGGGCGGCCGGGCCAGGGTGCGTCAGGGCGTTCCGTGCGCGCCGCCCCGCATCCGCTCCAGCCGCTCCCGGCAGTGGGTCTCGTCCGCGCGGGCGGCCCGGGTGTCGGGGTGGGTGGCGCCGAGGGTGCGGGCGCGGGCCTCGGCGACGCGCCGGTACTCCTCCAGGGCCTCGTCGTGGCGGCCCAGCCAGCCCAGCGCGATGGCGATCTCACGGCGGCTGACGAGCGTGTCGGGCCGGTCGGGCCCGAGGACCCGGGCACGCAGCCCGCACACCGCGCGCGCCTCGGCCAGGGCGTCCGTCCAGCGGCCGAGCCGCCCGAGGCTCACGCCCAGGCCGTGGCGCGCCCGCAGCGTCTCCGGGTGCTCGGGGCCCACCGTCCGGGTGCGGGCCTCGGCGAGCTCCCGGTAGAGCGCGGCCGCCTCCTCGGCGCGGCCGAGCCGGCCGAGGCAGATGCCCGCCTCGTACCGGGCGGCGAGCGTGTCGGCGTGGTCGGCTCCGAGGACCGCGGCCCGCGCCTCGGCGACCTCCTCGTACTGGGTCAGGGCGTCGGCCCACCGGCCGAGCCGGCCCAGCAGGTGCGCCACCTCGTGCCGGGTGGCCAGCGTGTCCGGGTGCTCCGCGCCCAGCAGTCGGGTGCGGGCGTCGGCGACCTCGCGGGCCGTCGCGTAGGCCTCCGGCAGACGGCCGAGCCGCCCGAGGGTGAAGGCCAGGTTGTGGCGGCAACGGAGGGTGTCGGGGTGCTCCGCGCCCATGGTCCGCTCGCGCGCGGCCAGCACCGCGACGTACACGGAGTGCGCCTCGGCGTGGCGGTCGAGCCCGCCGAGGACGTACGCGGTCTCCTGGCGCGCGGCGAGGGTGTCGGCGTGGTCGGTGCCGAGCGTCCGGGCGCGCCCCTCGGCGACCACGGCGAACTCGCGGAGGGCGTCGGCGTGGCGGGCCGACCTGGCGAGGGCGAAGGCCAGCTCGTACCGGCTGGCGAGCGTCTCGGGGTGGTCGGGCCCGAGCACGTGCCCCCGGTCCCGTACGACGGTCCGGTGCACCTCCGCGGCCTCCTCCCAGCGCCCGAGGCGCCCGAGGCCGAGCCCCGCGCGGTGCCGCCCGGCGAGCACGGCGATCAGCTCGGAGGCGGGGACGGGGTCCCGCTCCTCGGCGGGCAGCGGGATCGGGCCCGTGCCCGGCAGGCTGCTGTGGTCCTGGCCGGGGGCCGAGGTCTGGGCGGAGGCCGGGTGGCCGGCTGAGGCCCGGTAGCCGCCGGAGGCCGCCGCCGGGTCGGGCACGGAGGCCCGGTCCGGGGCCCGGTCGGCGGTCCGGTGCGGGGTCGGGGCGGGGGTACGGCCCGGGGTCACGGCCGGGTCGCCCTGGCCCGGTTCGGCCGCCGGCTGTCCGGCCTCGGGCCATGCGGGACGGGTCAGGGCCCCGGTCGGGTGCGGGGCGCGGCTCCACGACGCCCGGGTCCACTCCCCCGTGAGCGCCGCCGCCGCGTCGTACGGGGCGGTGGGCAGGCCCACGGACGTGGGCGTGGCAGGGCGGCCCGTGGTCATCCGGCCGGCCCAGGCGGGCAGGGCGGCGGGGCGCACCGGGGCGGGCCGCCCCGCGGCGAGGCGGGTGCGGATCTCCGCGGCGTCCGCAGGGCGGGCCTCCGGGGACTTGGCCAGCAGGTCGAGCACGAGCAGGTCGAGGGCGGCCGGGAGTTCGGGCCGGTGGCTGCGCAGCGGGGCGGGCGGGGTGTCCCGGTGGCCGACCAGGACCGCCCAGGTGTCCTCCAGGTCGAAGGGCGGGACGCCGGTGGCGATCTCGTACAGCACGCACCCCAGCGAGTACAGGTCGCTGCGGTGGTCGATCTCGCCCCCGCCGCCGATCTGTTCCGGCGACATGTAGTGCGGGGTGCCCATGGCGATGCCGGTGCCCGTGAGGCGCGAGGTGAAGCCGATGTCGGCGGCGAACCGCGCTATCCCGAAGTCGCAGATCTTCACGGCCCCGTCGCCGAGACGCACGATGTTGGCGGGCTTGAGGTCGCGGTGCACCACGCCCTGGCGGTGGGTGTACGCGAGGGCGTCGGCGACCTGCTCGGCGATGTCGACGACCTCGGCCACCGGGAGCGGGTCCTTGCCGTTGTCGCCGAGCAGCTGACTCAGGTTGCGCCCGTCGAGGAGCTCCATGACGAGGAAGAGCACGCCCTCGGACTCGCCGAAGTCGTGGACGACGGTGATGCCCCGGTGCTGGAGCGCGGCCGCGACCCGCGCCTCGCGCCGGAAGCGTTCGCGCAGCACGGTGAGCGAGGCCGGGTCGCGCTGCGGCCCGAGCGGCCGGAGGCACTTGACGGCGACGCGCCGTCCGAGCGCCTCGTCGGTGGCCCGCCACACCTCGCCCATGCCGCCGCGACCGATCACCTCGTGCAGCCGGTACCGGCCCTGGATCAGCCTGGTGTCGTCCGCCATCGCGTGCTGTCGCCCCCGTTTGCCCCGTGGCCGTGCCCCTCCCGGCCCGGCGGCTCCAGTATGGCGGCCGTGGCCCGCAGACTGTACGGCGCGGGTCGGGTCTGCTCGCCGAGCCGGTCCATCGCCCGCAGGATGTGCCGCGGGGGCAGCCGCCAGCGCAGCTTGTCGGGCAGGCAGCGGAGCAGATTGGCCGTGGCGCGCAGGCGGTGCGTCACGGTCTCCGGCGGCGGTGCCGGCCTGCCGTACAGCTCGTGGGCGTACGGGGGCAGCACGTCGTAGGCGAGTGCCGCCACGCGCCGCCAGACCGCCTCGCGCGCGGGCACGAGCGCCGGTGGTACGGGCGGTGCGCGCAGGAAGTCGTCGACGGTCCGCGCGTCCTGGCCCGCGGCGAGCTCCGGGCGGACGGCGTCGAAGTAGCGCCGGAGCCCGCCGGCCGTGCCGGGCACCCGCTCGGGGTCGAGGCCGACGAGCCGGGCGGCGACGCGCTGCTCGTCCACGTACCGGTCGGCCTGGGCGTCGGTGAGCGGGATGCCGGAGCGGCGGACGACGTGGAGGTACGAGTCGATCTCGGCGCAGTGCACCCAGAGCAGCAGCTCGGGGTCGTCCACCCCGAGCAGCCGGTGGATCTTCCGTACCCGGGCGCCGGCGGCCTCGGCCGCCTCCGTGGTGCCGTACGTGAGCGTGCCGACGAAGCTCGCGGTGCGCATGAGCCGGCCCCAGGCGTCCCTGCGGAAGTCGCTGTTGACCATCACGCCGCGGATGGCGGCGGGGTGCAGGGCCTGCAGGTACAGGGCGCGCACCCCGCCGATCCACATCACCGGGTCGCCGTGGAGCTGCCAGGTGACGGACCCCGGCCCGAAGAGCCCCGGGTCGGCGTCGCCGTGGCTCGTCGTACCGTCGGACGGCATCGCTCGCGTGGCTCGCATGCCCTCAGGCTAGGCGGGCCGGCACCCGGGGTCGACGGGTCAGCGCCAGATCGCCTGCACCGAGTCGAACTGGACCCAGGTGATGGGGTTGCCGGCGTTGCCGCCGTAGACGCTGACCGAGCCGGCCGGGTTGATCTCGAAGCGGCAGGCGTTGATGCCCTGGCTGTTGTTGCGGGGGGCGGTGGCGCGCACGTACCAGGTGGGGCGGCCGAAGGCGGCCGGCAGCGTGGCGATCTTGGTGTCGGCGGCGAAGTTGCCGGTGACCTGGCCGCGGGCCTGCAGGAAGGTCGTGCCGGCGATCGTGACGAGCCGGACCTGCGGGGTGGCGCCGGCGGTCGGGGTGGCGACGGTCTCCAGGACGAGGTCGACCCACTCGCCGGCCTCGACGCCGCCGGTGGCGGCGGCAGCGGGGGCGGCGGTGGCGAGGCCGCCGACGGTGAGGGCGGCGGGCAGGGCGAGGGCGGCGCCGAGGATGCTGCGACGGTTCTGGGACATGGGGAAGGGCTCCTCTTGAAGCGGGTGGTGGGGGGAGTTGCCGGACACGGCCTAGCGCCAGACGGCGCTGAAGCTGTCGAGCTGCGCCCAGGTGATGACGTTCGTCGTGCGCCCGCCGAACAGGCGCAGTTCGCGGTCGGTCCCGGCCTCGACGCGGGCGACGGCGTAGCCGCCGTTGCTGTTGCGCGGCACGTTGGCGCGGGCGGTGACGCTCGGGGTCAGGGTGTCCGGCAGGTGGCCGATGACCACGTCGGCGTCGAAGTTGCCCTTGACGCCGCCGCTCAGCTGGAGCGTGGTGGTGCCCGCGATGCTGATCAGACGTCCCTTGGGGGCGTTCTGATCGGCCGCCACACCGGCGGCGAGGGCGATCGGCTGCCAGTCGGTGAGGACCTTGACCCCGTCGGTCTCGGGGGCGCCGGAGAGCGAGACGATGGTGCAGGTGCGCGGGCCGGGGTCCTCGCAGGCGAAGCCGAAGTGGAGGTAGGGGACGCCGCCGCGGACGGCGACGGTCATGCCCTCGGGCTCACGCCACTCCAGACCGGGCGCGGCCGCGCTGAACTGCCGGTCGAGGAGGTTGCCGGTCGCCCACTCGAAGGCGGTGAGGTAGGTGTTGCCGGGCAGCGGGTTGGTGTCCGAGTAGGCCTCGCCCTGCAGCGTGTACAGGACGCCGCCGTGGGAGGCGTAGCCCTGGAACACCGCGCTCGGCAGGGCCGGGGTGAGCCGCTGGATCGGCTCCCACACGCCGGCCGCCGCCTTGGCGAGGTCGTAGCGCTCCCAGTGCGTTCCGTTCAGATAGAAACGGATGACGAGCTCGTTCGCGCTGCGGTCGATGGTGGGGGTGACGAAGCGGGCCGCCGGATCGGGCGTGTACGGCTTGGTGTGCCGGGTGGTGCCGTAGGTGACGACGTCCCCGTTGGCGTAGGTGAAGCTGGTGACGGCGGCGCCGTAGCCCTCGTTCTTCGTGTTCGGCATGGACCTCGTCTCGGTCCACAGCCAGATCGTGCCGTCGCGGTTCTCCACGCCCAGGTTGACGCCGTGTCCGAAACCGCGGAGGTACATGTACCCGACCATGTCGCCGGCCTCGGTGAGGCGGGTGAGGCACAGGTCTCCGTTGGCCTTGCGGGTGGCGTAGTCGACGGCCGCCGGCTCGTCGGAGAGCCGGATGCCGCCCTCCATGATCTGGAGCACGAACACGTCGCCGGACACCGGTTCGATGCCGAACGACTGCATGACCGTGGAGTTCTTCAGCGGGCGGCGGTGGAGCAGTTTGCCCACCGGGCCCGCGATGTCTATCTGTCCTTCGATGGTGATGCTCAACGACACCGCTCCTCGGGGTGGTTGGGGGTGTCCCTGGTGATCGGAACCGCGTCAGTCTGCCAAACCCTCTCGTCGGCGTGCGCGCGGGGCGGGTGCGGGGCGGGCCCTAGAGAGGGGCGCTGCCGTCCGCCGGGAACGCGCCTCCATGGCCCGGGACGATGACGTCGGCGGCGGCCAGGACGCGTTCGCGGGAGGTGCGCAGAAGAGTGCGGTCGGGGGCGACCGGGTCCTCGACCGGGCCGTTCGGACGCCACCACAGGTCGCCCACGAAGGCCACGACGCCCTCGGCGGTGCCCGCGAGGAGCGTGATGTCCTCGGCGCTGTGGCCGGGGGTACGGATCAGGCGGAGGGACGCGGTGATCTCGTGGCCCTCGGCGTCGCGGTCGGTCCACTGGTCGGCCGCGTAGATCGCCTTGTGGTCGTGCACCCGGGCCCGGCCGAAGAGGCCGACGTTCATGGTGTTGTCGGGGTGGTGGTGGCTGAGCACGACATCGGTGATGTCGTCGGGGCCGAGGCCGAGTTCGGCGAGCGGACCGAGGATGCGGTCGCGGCTCGCGACCATGCCGGGGTCGACGACGACGTGCCGGTCGCCGTCGGAGACATAGGAGACGGTGGCGGCGACGCCGGGGCCGGTGGAGAGGGTGTAGCCGGTGGTCAGGACCGTGTAGACGGCGGTGCGGCCGAGGGTGGCGGTCTCGCTCGCGGAAGCGGTGGCGGCGGGGTGCGTGTCAGGCGTCGTGTGCGTCATGACGATGATCATGCCGACCGGCTTCGACGCCCACGAGTGGCACGGATGACAGCGATCGCAGGATATGTGCCAAGCGGCTCCGCCCCTGTGCCAGACTGCGCGGATGCCGCCCTTTCGCACCGTCGCCGCGTACGCCCCGCCGGGCGTCGGCATGCTGGCCGTCGGCATCGTCGCCGAGGTGTTCGGTCCGCACGGGAAGGAGTTCCCCGGCTTCGACTTCACCCTCTGCACCGACCGCCCCGACCGTCCCGTGCCCACCGACTGCGGGGTGCCGCTGGCCGTCGGCGGCGGCCTCGACCGGCTGGCCGCCGCGGATCTGGTGATCGCCCTGCCCGGGGCCGGGTTCCGCACGCCCCCGGCACCCGAGGTGCGCGAGGCGCTGTCGGCGGCGTACGCGGGCGGGGCGCTGGTCGCCGCGCACTGCGTCGGCACGTTCGCGCTCGCGGCCGCCGGTCTCCTGGACGGGCGCCGGGCCACCACGCACTGGCGGTTCGCCGAACTGCTCGCAAGCCGGCACCCGTCGGTCGACGTCGAACCCGACGCGCTCTACGTGGACCAGGGACGGATCGTCACGGGCGCGGGCGCGGCGGCCGGGTTCGACCTGTGCCTGCACCTGCTGCGCCGCGAGCACGGGGCGGCCCTCGCCAACGCCGTCTCCCGGGACATGGTGCTGCCCTCGCACCGTGCCGGCGGGCAGGCCCAGTACCTGGCCGTGCCGGTGCCCGAGGACGGCCAGGACGAGCGGCTCGCCGAGGTCCTCGGCTGGGCCCGGGCCCATCTGCACGAGCCGATGCCCGTCGCGGAACTGGCCCGGCGCGCCATGATGAGCAAGCGCTCCTTCATCCGACGCTTCACCGCCGCGACCGGCACCACCCCGCACGCCTGGCTGCGGGAGCTGCGGCTGAGCGGCGCGGAGGAGCTCCTGGAGACCACGGACCTGCCCGTCGAGGAGGTCGCGCGCCGGGTCGGCTACGGCAGCGCGGCGGTGCTGCGCGAGCAGTTCGTACGCCGCCGCGGGGTGCCGCCGCGCACGTACCGGCGCTCCTTCGCCCGCACGCCGTCGTAGCCGCCGAGGGCGGCCCGCCCCGGATGGCAGGACAATCGAGGCATGACCGAGGCTCCCGTACCCGCCACCCGGGTCTTCCTCGTGGACGATCACGAGGTCGTGCGCCGGGGGCTGCGCGACCTGATCGACGACGAGGCCGACATGACGGTGGTCGGCGAGGCCGCGACGGCCGAGCAGGCGCTCGCCCGGGGCCCCGCCCTGCGGCCGGACGTGGCCGTGCTCGACGTGCGGCTGCCCGACGGCGAC